>NZ_VCKX01000182.1 GCF_005889725.1 Nonomuraea zeae | reverse complement strand
GGGCGGGGAGTCGGCGGGGCGCGAGCGCGCCGAGCGGTGGCTGCGGGAGGGGCTGAACGGCTACGCCGACGGGCACGACGACCTGGCGGGCGACCGTACCTCGCGGCTCAGTCCGTACCTGCGCTTCGGTTGTGTGTCGCCGCTGGAGCTGGCCTGCCGCGCCGAGCGCGGCGAGGACTTCGTCCGCCAGCTGTGCTGGCGGGACTTCCACCACCAGGTGACGTACGCGTTCCCGCGCATCAACAGCGAGAACTACCGCCACGGGGAACGCCGCTGGCGGCACGACCGGGACGCGCTGCGGGCCTGGCAGTCGGGCATGACGGGGCTGCCCATCGTGGACGCGGGGATGCGCCAGCTTCTCGCCGAGGGCTGGATGCACAACCGGGCCCGCCTGATCGTGGCGGCGTACCTGGTCAGACGGCTCGGCATCGACTGGCGGGACGGCGCGCGGCACTTCTTCGAGCACCTGCTGGACGGGGACGTGGCCAACAACTCGGGCAACTGGCAGTGGGTGGCGGGGACCGGCAACGACACCCGGCCCAACCGCGGCTTCAACCCGCTGCGCCAGGCCAGGCGCTACGACCCGGCGGGCGACTACGTCCGCCGGTACGTGCCGGAGCTGGCCGATGTCCCTGGCGCGAGGATCCACGAGCCGTGGCGGCTGCCGTCCCTGCCCGCCGGATACCCGGCGCGGCTGGACGGCACCGACGAGTAGGCGCAGCGGGGGTCAGAGGCCCGGGGGGAGGTCGGCGTCGAGGTCGAGGCCCGCCGCCACCCTGGGCCGCGCGGCGCCGTCGGCCGCGC
The DNA here is from genome assembly GCF_005889725.1 of Nonomuraea zeae. Classification (GTDB taxonomy): domain Bacteria; phylum Actinomycetota; class Actinomycetes; order Streptosporangiales; family Streptosporangiaceae; genus Nonomuraea; species Nonomuraea zeae. Next base: position 24,635 of record NZ_VCKX01000182.1, on the reverse strand, counting down.
CCGGCAGGCCGCCCGCCCGCCGGCGGTCCCTGGTCGCGGGGAACCTCGCGAACGGCATGTCGGGCGAGTTCGCGAGGTCCCGGATGGCCTTGGGATCGAGGATCGCCAGGGACGAGTAGCCGACGTGGATCAGCCCGTCGGCGCGCCAGCCCCGGAGCACGCGCCCGACCGACGTCTCGCTCGCGCCGACCCAGGCGGCCAGGTCCGCCTGGGAGAGCGGGGGCGCGAGGAGGTTGCGGCCCGCGACGGGACGCTCCCCGAACCGGTAGAGCAGGTTGAGCAGCAGGCGGGCCAGGCGGGTGCCGACGTCGAGCCGGCTGGAGGCGTGCATTTGCCGGGTGAAATGCAGCTGGTCGTTCTGCAGGTGCTCGATGAGATTGAGGATGTTCGGCAGGTCGCCGAGGACTATCTGGACGACGCCGCCGGAGATTTCGAGCACCTTTCCTTTTGTGAGCACCACTCCGAATATCTCCGCCATCTGCCCCAGCCATTGCGGGCTCTCGGGCGTGGTCGCGCACAGGGCGTTGACCAGGTCGCCGGGCGCGGCCATGTCGATGACACAGCGACTGGTAGGCACGCTTCCCGCTTGCAGGCGTACCCAGCAGCCGGCCAGAAGAATGGTCATGCTCGGCCCGCAGGGAGCGATCAGGGTGTCGCCGGTGAAAACGGGCCGTTCGGTGCCCATGCGCATGAGCGCCCGGCGTTCGACGTCGGAGAGCCGGCTCCAGAAGTTGAGCTGGCCGGCCCGGCGCGGAGGCAAGGGGAAGGTCATCGTGCCTGCTAGGAGCCGCGCAGGACGTAGAGCATGACGAAGAAGGAGCCGACCGCCAGGGCGACCGCCAGCAGCGGGCGCACCTGGGTCTTGGGCACCGTGTAAGCGATCCTGACGGCGGCCAGGCCGATCAGGAAAATGATGGCGATCGCCACCAACTCCTCCGCGGAAAAGCTGAATGTATTTCGCATTGTCGCCTGCTTGTCTCGCCTCTTTGCCGATGTTTCTCAGGGCCGGTAGGAGCCCGCACAGGGATGACCTTAGAGGCTTACGTATGGTTCGAGCCAGTCTGCGCAGAGAGTTTGGTTATTTCCCCGGCATTTCCGGACTCGACCTGCGACAGCGCAGATGAATTCCGCAGCCAGGCGGAATTGCCGAAGAGATAATTCCCCCAGAGCGGGACAGATCTCTACCTTCGCATAAGGATTTTCCTCCGGCCCGTAGTAGGGTTCGATGCGCGCTGACGTCTCTTGCCTCTTTGCCGAGCACGCGGGCTGTCAGCTGCCGGGAGGCGGGGCGCAGGGGTGGTAGCCAGTGGCCCCGCCTCCCCTCACGATCAGCCCTATACACTTAACCAAGCGCTTGCTACGCTCCGCCCATGATGACCACGGTTGTCTGGGGCACGGGCAACATCGGGCGAGCGGCCATCCGAGCCGTCGAGGCCCACCCGGAGCTGCGGCTCGCGGCGGTGCTCGTACACGATCCGGAGAAGATCGGCCGCGACGCGGGCGACCTGGGCGGGCTCGGCCGCGCGCTGGGCGTGGCCGCGACCGGCGACATCGACGCGGTGCTCGCCGCCCGCCCGCGGGCGGTGGTGTACGCCGCCTCCGGCGACATCCGCCCCGACGAGGCCCTCGCCGACATCGTCAGGGCGATCAGGGCCGGCGCGGTGGTCGTCACCCCCTCGCTGTACGCGCTCTACGACCAGCGCAACGCCCCGCCCGAGCTGCGGGAGCCGGTGCTGGCGGCCATCGAGGAGGGCGGCGGCTCGCTGTTCGTCTCCGGCGTCGACCCCGGCTGGGGCAACGACGTGCTGCCCCTGCTGATCAGCGGGCTCGGCACCACCGTGGACGTGGTCCGCTGCCAGGAGATCTTCGACTACTCCACCTACGACCAGCCCGACGCCGTGCGGTACCTGGTCGGCATGGGCCAGCCCATGGACTACGAGCCGCCGATGATCGCGCCGACCGTCCCGACGATGGTGTGGGGCGGCCAGGTACGCCTGATGGCCAGGGCCCTCGGCGTCGAGCTCGACGAGATCCGCGAGACCCTGGACCGGCGCCCGCTGGAGTCCACGGTGACCACCCGGACGATGGGCGAGTTCGAGGCCGGCACCCAGGGCGCGGTGCGGTTCGAGGTGCAGGGCATCGTCGAGGGCGAGCCGCGCATCGTGATCGAGCACGTCACCCGCATCCACCCGTCCTGCGCGCCGGACTGGCCGGTCCCGCCCGACGGGGTCGGCGCGCACCGGGTGATCATCGAGGGCCGGCCGCGCATCGAGGTCACGGTCGAGGCCACCGACGAGGACGGGAACCGCTCGGCCGGCGGTAACGCCACCGCCGTCGGCCGCCTGGTCGGCGCCATCGACTGGCTCGCGGACGCCAAGCCCGGGCTCTACGACGCGCTCGACGTCCCGCTCCGCCCCGCGACCGGCAGGCTCGGAAGGAAACGCCCGTGAAGATCGACATCCCCGAGGGCAAGGACGCCATCGAGTACGTGTGGGGCGAGATGGTCCCCGGCATCGGGATCGCCGCCTCGAAGTTCTCCATGGCGGTCTACGCCCACACGACGCTCGGGCTGCGCGAGTTCGAGGCCGCCAGGCTGCGGATCGCGCAGATCAACGGGTGCGCCTTCTGCCTCGACTGGCGGACCGAACGCGACGGGGAGCAGGTCGAGGAGGAGTTCGCCGGCGCGGTGGAGCAGTGGCGCACCACGGACGCCTTCGACGAGCGCACCCGCCTGGCCGCCGAGTACGCCGAACGCTACGCCCTGGACCACCACGGACTCGACGAGGACTTCTGGACGCGGATGACCGCCTGCTACAGCCAGCTCGAGATCGTCGAGCTGAGCATGAGCATCGGCTCCTGGCTGGCCTTCGGCCGGCTCAACCACGTGCTGGGCCTCGACACCGTTTGCAGGCTGCCCAGCGGCCGATCGCCCTCCGTCAGGCGATAGCCGCGTCGAAAGCGAGGAGGGTCTTGTGAGCGACAACACCTCAGCCGGTCAGGGATCCTGGGGCGTCACACGCCGCGGGTTCATCGCCGGAACCGGCTCTCTCCTGGGGATCGCGGCCCTCAGCGGCCGCGCCGCAGCAGCGGCCGCCGCGTCCGCCCCGCCGATCGCCGACGGTGCCCACGTCGCCGCGCTGGTGATCGGCACCGGGTACGGCGGCGCCGTCGCCGCGCTGCGCCTCGCCCAGGCCGGCGTCAACGTGCACATGGTCGAGATGGGCATGGCCTGGGACACCCCCGGCTCGGACGGCAAGATCTTCTGCAACACGCGGGAGCCCGACTACCGGTCGTACTGGCTGCGCACCAGGACCAAAGCACCGCTCAACTACTTCCTCGGCTTCCCGATCGACCGGGACATCCCCCGCTACACCGGGATACTCGACGCGGAGGAGTTCGCCGGCATCACGGTCTACCAGGGCCGCGGCGTCGGCGGCGGCTCGCTGGTCAACGGCGGCATGGCGGTCACGCCCAAGCGCGAGAACTTCGGGGCCGTCCTCCCGTCGGTGAACGCCGACGAGATGTACGCCACCTACTACCCGCGGGCCAACGCCGGGCTCGGGGTCGGCACCATAGACCCGGCCTGGTTCGAGACCACCGCCTGTTACCAGTACGCCAGGGTCGGGCGCAAGCACGCCCAGCGCTCCGGCTTCCCGTTCGTCTTCGTGCCCGACGTGTACGACTGGGACTACATGAAGCAGGAGGCGGCCGGCACCGTCACCAAGTCCGCGCTGGCCGGTGAGATCCTCTACGGCAACAACCACGGCAAGAAGTCGCTGCAGAAGACGTACCTGGCCCAGGCCGCGGCCACCGGCCGGGTCACCGTCTCGGCCCTGCACCGGGTCACGTCGGTCGCCCCGGCGGCCGGCGGCCGGTACACGGTCGTCATCGAGCAGCTCGCCACCAACGGCGACACCACGGCAACCAAGACCGTCACGGCGGACCGGGTGTTCTTCGCCGCGGGCAGCGTCGGCACCAGCAAGCTGCTGGTCAAGCTGAAGGCGACCGGCGCGCTGCCCGCACTGAACGGCGAGATCGGCAAGGGCTGGGGCGACAACGGCAACGTCATGTGCGGCCGCGCGAACCACCTGTGGGACCCGACCGGCAGCCTCCAGTCCTCCATCCCCTGCTGCGGCATCGACAACTGGGCCGCCGGCGGCGCGTTCGCCGAGGTCGCGCCGCTGCCCACGGGCATCGAGACCTTCGCCTCGTTCTACCTGTCCATCACCAGGAACCCGAACCGCGCCCAGTTCACCTGGAACGCGGCGGCGGGCAAGGTGGATCTGAGCTGGCAGGCCGCCTGGAAGCAGCCGTCCATCGACATGGCCAAGTCGATCTTCGACAAGATCAACGCCAAGGAGGGGACGATCTACCGGACCGACCTCTTCGGCATCTACAAGATCTGGGGCGACCATCTCACCTACCACCCGCTCGGCGGAGCGGTGCTGAACAAGGCCACCGACAACTACGGCCGCCTCACCGCCTACCCCGGCCTGTACGTCATCGACGGCTCGCTGATCCCCGGCAACACCACCGTCAACCCGTTCGTCACCATCACGGCGCTGGCCGAGCGGAACATCGAGCGGATCATCGCCACCGACCTGTGACGCCGCCCCTGCGCGGCAGCAGCAGCGCGGCGACGCACATGAGGCCGGCCGCGGCGAAGAGCGCGGTACGGGCATCGGCCCAGGTCGCCACCAGGCCACCCAGGAGGATGAACAGCGGCTGGGTGGCCGTGGTGGCGAACGACCACAGCGTGGCCACCCGGGCCATCAGCTCGTCCGGCGTCTCCAGCTGGCGGTAGCTCACCATGGTGGAGTTCGCCGCGCCCGCGAACAGCAGCACCATGCCGAACCCGATGCCGCACATCAGCAGCCCGGCGGTGCCGGGCGCGGCGGCCGGGATCAGGAAGTACCACGGGCCGCGCAGCATGCTGGCCCCCCACAGGGCGGAGACGGCGCCCAGCCTGGCCACCAGCCGGGGCGCGAGCCGGGCGCCGATGAAGCCGCCCAGCGAGGGCACGCCCATCAGCAGGCCGTACTGCCAGGTCTCGAAGTGCAGGTCGCGCAGGTAGAACACGGCGCTCACCGACGACGCCAGCGCGTTGCCCCCCACGAAGGTCACCCAGGAGATCAGGATCCGGCGCAGGGTCGGATGCCCCGAGGCGAACCGCCAGCCGGCGAACAGCTCCGCCCGCCGCGACGCGCCCGCGTCGCGCACCGGCGGGTCCGGCTCCGGGGTGCGCAGGGTCCTGATCGCCAGCGCGCTGAACAGGAAGGACACGGCGTCCACGAGCAGGGCGCCCACAGCGCTGAGCAGGCCGATGAGCGCTCCCGCCGCGGAGGGCCCGACCGTGATGGTGAGCCAGCGCGTCGACTCCAGGCGGCTGTTGGCCTCGATCAGGCGCTCGGCGGAGACCAGCGCCTTGAGGTGCGCCTGCGACGCGGCGGTGAACGCGATCAGGCACGTGGCGTTCACGACGGCGACCACGCACAGGTGGGTGAAGGTCAGCGCCCCGAGGACCGCGGCGACCGGGACACCGGCCAGGGCGGCGAACCTGACGAGGTCGGTGACGATCATCACGGGCCGCTTGCGCCTGAACTCGACGTGCCGGCCCATCGGGAAGGCCAGCAGCGCGGTGGTGATCGCGGTGAGCGCGGCCAGCAGCGCGACCTGGAACGCGGAGGCCCCGATGACGATGACGGCGACGATCGGCAGGGCCACCATGCCCACGGCCGACCCGAGCTGGCTGACGACCGATCCCGCCCACAGCCGGCGGAAGTCCGCCTGCTCCCGGGCGTTCGGATGGGGGGAGCTCACTCGACAGCATTGTGCCGCAGGCACCGCTTTTCCCGGCAAACGCCCGCTGCTCGCGGGTGCGGCGATGAGTTCCGCCGCCGGGCGAAGTCATACCCGCGTCGCCCGCGACCGCGGGACGACGGCTGACTAAGGAGAAGGACGGCCGGCCGATGACGACCACTCGCACTCTCGACGTCCCGGGCGCGCGCCTGCGCTACGAGGTTCGCGGCTCGGGGCCGCTGCTCCTGGTCACGGGATCCCCGATGGGGGCGGCGGACTTCGCGCCGCTCGCCGACGCGATGGCGCGCGACCACACCGTGGTCACGCACGATCCGAGGGGCATCTCGGGCAGCGTGCTCGACGATCCCGAGCAGGACTCCACCCCCGAGCTGCGGGCGGACGACCTCGCCGCGCTCCTGGACGCGCTGGGCGCCGAGACGGCCGACGTGTTCGGCAGCAGCGGCGGCGCGGTGACCGGGCTCGCGCTGGTCGCCCGCCATCCCGGGCGGGTGCGTACGCTGGTCGCGCACGAGCCGCCCTGCCTGGAGCTGCTCCCCGACGCGGCCGAGCAGCGGGCCGCAGTCGACGACCTGATCGCCACGTTCCACCGCGATGGGGTGGGGGCGGCGTTCGCGAAGTTCATGGCGCACGCCGGGTTCGAGGACGGCGGCGAGGGCGCTCCCGGCGGCCCGCCCAGCGAACCCGCCCGTGAGCCCGCCGGTGAGCCCGCCCGTGAGCCCGCCGGTGCGCCGTCGGATCAGGCCCTTGCGGACGGCGCCCGGTTCTTCGTCCACGAGTTGCGGGGCACGACCTCTTACCTGCCGGACGTGGCCGCGTTGCGGGCCGGCCCCGCGCGCGTCCTGGTGGGCGTCGGCGCCGGCTCCGGCTCCGGCTCCCTGGTCACGTACCGGACGTCCGTGGCGCTGGCCGGGTTGCTCGGCGCGGAGCCGGTGGAGTTCCCCGGCGACCACGGCGGGTTCATCGGGCACCCGGAGGAGTTCGGCGAGGTCCTGCGGAAGGTGCTCCTGGAGGGGTGACCCCCCGGGCGGTCCTGTGGAAAGACGCTCCTGGAGGGGTGACCCGCCGCGATCAGGACCACATCGCCGCGACCCGGGCCGCGAGCGCGCGGCCCTGGGCGTAGCCGGCCTCGGCGCTGGGCGTGCGCACCTCGGGGGCGAGCGGGTCCGTGCCGAACGCCGCCGCCGAGGCCGCATCGGGCTCGATCACCTCGACCTTGCCCGCGAGCCCCTTCCACGCCGGCTCCTCGGCCAGGTCGGGCATCGGGGCCAGCACGACCACGCGGTCCGCCCCGGCCGCGAGGTCGGCGTTGGTGATCGTACGCATGCCGCCGTCCATGTACCGGACCCCGTCGATGCTCACGCACGGCCACACCCCGGGCACCGCGCAACTGGCCGCCACGACGTCGACCAGCCCGGCACCGGAGTCCGCCGTGAACAGCCGGGGCTCGCCGGTGCGCGCCTCCACCGCCACGATCACCAGGTCGCGCTCGGGCCAGCGGTGGACGGGCAGCCGGGCCTCGATCACCGCGCGCCGCTCGGCCTCGCCGACCGTGGCCGCGCTCAGCGCCATCGCCCCGATCTCACGCCGCTGCTCTGCCGGGTCGGGCGTGCTCTCGTAGATGCGCTGGTAGGTGGCCCACAGCTGCTCCATCGGCACGCCACTGGCCAGCTCGGGCGTCTGGCGGGCCGGATCGGTCTGCCGCTCCAGCAGCTCGGGGAGCGGGAGCCCGCTGGTGACCTGCGCGGCGACGGCCGAGCCCGCCGACGTCCCGATGATCCGGTCGGCGGCGGTGACGTCCACGCCGCCGTCGGCGAGCGCGGCCAGCACGCCCGTCTCCCACGCGATCCCGGCGACCCCGCCGCCGCCCAGCACCAGTGCCCGCTTGATGTCGCTCATCCGGCCCCTCACGCTCGTTACCGACTTCTGCCGGAACGCCGGCATCCCCGCTTCTCTTCCGCCGCTCACGCGAAGCCCGGCTTCCCCACGCAGCCAGCTTCCCCACGCAGCCGGCCTCCGCACGCAGCCGGCCTCCGCGCGGAGCCCGCGTTCACTCGAAGCGGACCGCGTCGTACCGGGTCGAGACGTTCATCAGCGGCAGGGCGGCCATCGTGATGGCCAGCGCGACCAGCACCCCGGCGGCCAGACCGGCGGCGAAGCCCGGCGCGGGCGGCGCCCAGACGTCCCCGCCGACCACCGTCACCACGTACGAGCCGCCCGCGCCGAGCACCGCCCCCATCAGGACGCTGAGCAGCATCGGCAGCGCCGACTCCAGCAGCACGACCCGGCGCAGCTCGCCCAGGCGCACGCCGGAGGCCCGCAGCAGCGCGAACGGCCGCCGCCGCTCGATCAGCCCGGCCACGACCCCGGCCGTCAGGCTGCACCCGGCCACCAGGACCACGAACCACGTCGCGAGCCCCGCGTACGTGCTCAGCTCGGCCTGCAACCGCGACTCCTGGAGGACGGTGTCGCGCTGGGTGTTCAGGATCGCGCGGGGCAGCAGCAGCGCGGCCCGGGTGCGGACGCGCTCCTCCGCCGCGACGGTGCCGTCGGTCGGGATGTAGATCGCCCGCACCATCAGGCGATCGGCGCCGGGGACGGACTCCGTGAACTCGCCGGACATCACCCCGATCGTGGCGTTCGTCCCCATCCCCCGGACCAGGACCGACGCCGGCAGCGGGCAGGACGCGACGACGACCCTGGACAGCTCGGCGCAGGAGACGACGCCGATGCCGTACCCGTGCACGTGGATCGTCACGGTCCCCGGCGTCACGAGCGGCGCCAGCCTGCCGATTGGCTGCTGCCCCACGAAGACCTCGACCACGCCCGGCCGCAGCCCGCCGTAGAAGTCCGCGCCCGGCGGGCCGCCCGCCGTGCGCAGCAGCCCGGCCACGAACGTGGCCACGAACACCGCCAGCACCACCCCGCTGACCGCCCTGAACGCCCGGCGCGGATCCGCGGCGACGCGCCGGGCCGCCATCAGCGTGCTCGTGCGGCGGCTGAAGCGCGCCAGCGCCCTGGCGGTCACCAGGCAGGCCCATGGCCCGGCCACCACGGCGCCCACGAGCGTGCACGCCAGGAAGGCCACGTACGGCAGCTCGGGCTCGCTCCCCCAGGCGCGGGCCAGCGCGCCGGGGAAGGCCGCGGCGGCGGCGAGACCGGCGACGCCGATCGCGAGCGGGAGCACCCGCCAGGCCGCGGGCGGCCGCCGCCGGGCACCGCGCCCGCCGATGCCCAGCGGGGTGATCCGGATCCCGAGCAGCGAGCTGACGGCGGTGGCGACGGCCAGCAGCGGGACCCCGGCCAGCGACAGCGCCAGATACGCGGGCGGCACGGCGAGATCGGAGCCGTAGAAGAGCGCCCCGCCGTGGGTGAGGTGCGCGGCGGCCAGGGGCCGGGCCGCGGTGTAGCCGAGGAAGCCGAGCACCGTGCCCGCGAGGGCCCCGATCCCGGTCTCGATGGCGGCCATCGCGGCCGTCTGCGCCCACGTGGCCCCCGACAGCCGCATCACCGCGAACCGCTGCTCGCGGAGGACGGCGGCGATCCTGGTGACCACGACGATGTAGACGACGACGGGGACGAGCAGCAGCGCCGTGGACATCGCGAGGAGGATGCGCGCCATCACGGTGTAGGCGTAGTCGCCCGGCTCGCCCGTCTGGATCCCGCGGACCTCCTGCGCCCCCGTCAGCTCGCGCAGCTGCTCCGGCGAGTGGCCGACGACGGCCACGAGCTGATCGGGGTAGGCCAGCGCGGCGGGGCCGATCGTCGCGGTGATCCGGCCGGGGAACCGGTCCCCGAGCTGATCACGCGGCATGGCCTCGATCAGCCGCCGCAGCGCCGGCGAGACGGCCGACTCCCCGGCCGCCGGGAGCCTGCCGAGACCCGGCGGCACGGGCGGACGCGGCCCGAGCGCCGCGACGTGCACCCGGTGCAGGGGCTCGCCCGCGTAGTGGTCGCTGACCGCGAGCCACAGCATCGGGTCCGGCGCGGTGGCCGGGGTCGCCGGCGTGGTGTCCCGCCACACCGACCTGTCCGCCCGCCCCTGCAGCGCGGACTGCCCGGCCAGGCAGAGCAGCAGCAGCGTGACCCCCACGCCGACGCCGAACGCGGTCAGCACCAGCCTGGCCAAGCTCTCGCGCCCACCGGCGACGGCCAGCCGCAGGCCGAGCAGGACGGTGTTCACCGGGCACGCACCGGCTGGACGACGCGCCCGTCACGGACGATCGCCGTGCGGTCGGCGTAGGCGGCCACCCTCGGCTCGTGGGTCACGATCACCATGCAGGCGTCCTCGCCCCGCACGGTGTCGGCGAGCAGCTCCATCACCTGGTCGGCCGCGACGGAGTCGAGCGCGCCGGTCGGCTCGTCGGCGAAGACCACCCGGGGACGGGCGGCCAGCGCGCGCCCGATCGCCGCCAGCTGCGCCTGCCCGCCGGACAGCTCCACGGGCAGCCGGTCCCACAGGCCGTCCAGCCCCAGCCTGGACGCCCAGTCCGCGGCCTCGGCGAGCGCGGAGCGGCGGTTGCGCCCTTCGAGCAGCAGCGGCAGCGCGATGTTCTCCACCACCGGCAGCTCGGGGACGAGCTGGCCGAACTGGAAGACGAACCCGAAGCTGGTGCGCCGCAGCCGGCTGCGCTCGCGGTCGGCGAGCCGGTCGATCCTGATCTCGCCGAAGGTCACCTCGCCGGAGTCCGGCCGCAGCACGCCGCCCAGGCAGTGGAGCAGCGTGGACTTGCCCGACCCGCTCGGGCCCATGACGGCCAGGATCTCGCCGTCGCCGACCGAGAGGTCCGCGCCTCTCAGCGCCTGGGTACGGCCGAAACTCTTGCGCAGCTCACGAGCCGCTAAGACGGTGGTCATCACCGGCCTCCTCAGCCAGGGCGGGCAGCCGGCCCGCCGCGTGGTCGATCCAGCGCAGGTCCGCCTCGACGTGGAAGAGCTGGTAGTCGGCCAGCAGGGCGTCCTGCGCCGACACCGCCTCGCGCCGCGCGACGGTCAGGGTGCGCATCGCGTCCAGGTGCCGGGTCCGCTGCGCGTCGAGGAACTCCGCGGCGGGCCGGCCGGACATCAGCGCCAGGGTCACCTTGGTGAACAGCACGGTCTGGAGCTGGGGCTGCGGGTCCTCCGGTTCGGCGAGCCAGCGGTCCAAGTCGGTCACTCCCTCCGGGGTGATGGCGTACCGCTTGCGATCGGGGCCCGCGCCCGGCTCCACGCCCAGGATCTCCACCAGGCCGTCGCGGACCAGCTGGGCCAGCGTCCGGTAGACCTGGCCGAACCGGATCGGCTTGGCCGCACCGAAGCGGCGGTCGTAGGCCTGTTTCAGGTCATAGCCGTGGCGATCGGCCTCTTCCAGGAGCCCCAGCAGCGTGTACGACACCGTCATGCGGCCGACTATACACAGCGGGTATACCCGCCGTGTAGACAGAAGGCCGTGTAGACAGAAACAGGTCAACGTAGCCGTACGGTGACGGTCCTCGACGCGCCCTCCTGATCGGCCAGGCGGCCGAACCTGAGCGTCGAGCCGCTCAGCAGCGCGTCGCCGTCCAGCAGCCCATCCGGCGTCGGCGGCCCTGGCCCGGGTCTCCGCCTGGCTCGCGCCGGGCAGCAGCAGGTAGGCGTAACCCGCCGCCCGGGGGTCTAGGCCGTGGTCGAGCCAGAGGGTCACGTAGTCGCGGGCCGTGCCGCCGCCGGTGCGCCGCTCGCGCGACGTGCGCAGGAGCCCGCCGTCCCGCAGCACGTAGCCGCCGTGGCCGTCGAGGTGCGCCCAGCCCGCTCCGGTGGCCAGGGCGGCGCCGGTCCTGCGGTTGTCCACGACGGTCTCGACGGGCGCGCCGTCCTCGCCGGTGATGCCCGCGCCGAGGCAGACGACCGCGTCGTCCAGGAAGACCCACGACTTGAACGCCTCCATCGTGCTCTCCAGGCCGTTCAGGTGCTGGCCGGCGATGGCGTACGTGCCGTCGGTGGCGCCGCCGACCCACCGGCCGGGCGGGCAGGTGTCGCCCCACCCCTCGCCCGCGCCGTCGGGCAGCCGCCGCGTCGAGACGGTCGTGCCGGGCAGGCGGTAGGGGTCCACGGTGGTCCAGAACGAGTCCGAGTAGTGGTCGCCGTGCCTGCCGGCCCACCAGTAGAGCATTCCCGAGCCGGTGTGCCAGCCGCGCAGGTTCTCGCCGTTGCCGTGCTCGTAGTGGCCGATCCGGTACGAGGCCATGCTGAGCGCCGCGCACCAGCCCGGCCTGCGGTGCACGGCCCTGGCGCTCATCGGCAGCAGCCGGTGCCCGGCCGGCTCGGGCGCGGCGGGGACGGCGTCGTCGGCGAGCACCGCCGCCAGGCGCGCGCGGAAGGCCGGCTCGGCCTGCGCCGTCATCGGCCGGTACGTGCTCCGCACCGCCCACCCCTTGACCAGGGCCTGCCAGCGAGCCCGCTCCGCGGCCGAGGCGCTCTCCCCCAGCAGCAGGATCGCGGCGGCGATCTCCCTGCCCCGCTCGTGGTCGCCGAACGGCCTCCTGGCGACCCCCCTTCCGCGCACCAGGTCCATGGCCGCGCCGTCGCGGACGAACGGCGCGAACGACCGCTCCACCATGTCGAAGACGTTCTGGTCCACGACCTCCCACGGCGAGCCGCGCAGCACCGCGAACAGCGTGGCCAGCCCCGACAGCAGCGTCACCCCGTAGGCCCCCTGGTAGGGGACGTGCGTGTGCTGGATGAACGACCCGTCCCGGTAGAAGCCGTCGCCGTCGGAGACCAGGCGGAACACCGGGGACAGCGCCGAGGCGGCCAGCGCGGCCCTCCCGTGGTCGGACCCGAGCATGGCGCGCAGCAGCAGCACCACGCACAGGTCCACGCGGTTGGCGCCGGTGCTGGTGCCGCTGTAGTCGGAGAAGCGGCGCTCCGGCACGAAGTGGCCCACCGCGGCGCGCAGGTCCGCGCTCCGCCGCTCGCTGAGGTGGGGTCCGATCAGCACGGCGGCTTCGAGCAGCGCCTTGGGCACGCCGATCTCCCAGTGCCACCAGTTGCCGGCCGGCTCGGCGCCGGCCGCGTACACGTGCCGCCGGTAGTGGTCCACCCCGGTGGCGACGGCCGCGGCCAGGCTCGCGTCGCCGGTCAGCCCCGTGCCCTCCAGCGCGTACGCGTGCGCCATGGTCCGCAGCCGCCGCGGCGTGGCCGCGAACGAGGGGAACGCCTGGTCCGGCCAGAGCGAAGTGCGGGCAGGCGCCATGGTGCCCTGATACCGGGCGGCCGCCCGGCCCAGCTCCGCCAGCCGGTCCCGGTACGGCCCCGCCCCGAGTTCGTGACCGGGCCCCGCGATCACCTCCAGCCAGCGGCGGCGTAATCGGATGAACGAGTCATCCGGCATGTACGCGACCTCCGCGGGGAACACCGCCCCCAGTGCCCCGGCCGCGGACACGCCGCCGAGCCGCAGGAACGCTCGCCTCGATGGCCGGTGCACGCCTCGATTATCACGTGAACCGGGATGATCTCAGCGAAGGCCGCTGAACCAGTCGAGCACCCGGGGCAGCGCGCGGAAGGCCGAGGCCCGGTGATCGACGTCCCCCAGGTCGGTCAGCGACGCCTTGACCCCGCTCGCCCGCAGGTCCCGCAGGCAGCTCTCGGAGTTGGCGAACGCCACGTCCCGGTCACCGCGCGCGGCGAACAGCTTGACCCGCACGCCCGGCCGCCAGCCCGCGCAGGTCGCGTCGTTGGCCTCGAGCGCCCGCAGCAGCGTCCCCGACGGCTTCGCGATGCGCTCCAGGTAGGCGGCGGTGACCAGGTCGCGCGGCGAGGCGGGCAGCCCGGCCACGATCTCGTCGAAGCTGTGGCCCCCGTCGAACAGCCGCTCCACGCCCGGGTCCTGGAACACCTCGGACGGCGAGTCGTAGAGGTGGTGCAGACGGTTCATCGAGACCGTCCAATACGCGAGGTAGAAGGTCGCGCTGTACGGGTCGAGCCGGCCGTCGAGCAGGGCCGGCAGCTCGGCGTCCTTGACGTCGTACGGCCCCGCGATCGGCGCCGCCCCGCGCAGGCGCATGACGGGGTCGTCCCGCAGCGTCCTGCTCAGCGCCATGGCCGCGTGGCCGCCCTGCGAGAACCCGGTGACCAGCACGTCGCCGCTGAGCGACCGCCCCTGGCGCCCGGCCAGCTCGCGCGCCGCGCGCAGCAGGTCGGCGGAGGCCGTGGCCTCGCTGGCCGCGTCCATGTACGGGTGGAACCCCGGCCCCGTGCCCAGCCCCAGATAGTCGGGCGCCACCCCGGCGAACCCCGCGGCGGCGAACAGCAGCGGCACCGCCCGCCCCTCGCCCTCGGCCACCGATGGGGCCTCGGCCTTGGTGGCCATGGTGCCGTGCTCGTAGACGACCGTCCATAACCCCTTCCTGGAGCGCTGCGGCAGCGCGACCACGCCGCTCGCCGTGGTCGGAGTGCCGTCCACGGCGACGGTGCGGTAGACGACGGCGTACAGGTCGGCGCCCTGCGGCCGGGCGGGCGCGGCGATCGGCGAGTCGCTGAAGTAGTCCTTGATCTGCTCGGCCGAGAAGCGGGCCAGCAGGTCGGCGGAGACGATCGAGCCCCTGTCGCCGATCGTCACCGTGTGGGCGGCCGGCGCCGCCGTCGCGGCCAGCGCCGCCGGGGCGGTCGCCGTGGCCAGCACGAACCCGGCGCAGGCCAGGGCGAGCACCCGGGTCCTCATGGGAGTTCTCATGGCTCAAGACGCTACGAACTCCGGCGACCGGGCCCCAGCCTGCGCGCCACCCACCTCGCCGTAGTGCCTGCCCTACCTCAGCCGAACAGCATGGCCCCCGCCCGCTTGATGGTCCTGATGATCGGCGCGGTCTCGATGTGCCTGATGGCCGGCAGCGCGCCCAGGCTGTCGGTCAGGTAGCGGTAGAACGCCGTGTCGTCGCGGCACACGATGCTGGCCGTCAGGTTGGACGGGCCCGTCGTCACGCCCGCGAACGCGACCTCGGGGTGCTGGACGAGCGCCCGCCCCGTCGCGCCGAGCTCGGCCGGCGGGACCGACATCCACAGCTGCGCCTCCGTACGGTAGTCCAGCAGCGTGGGCAGCACGTCCATGTCGAAGAACAGCGCCCCGGCCGCGCAGAGCTGGTCCATCCGGCGCCTGACCGTCGACTCCGACCAGCCGGTCACCGCCGCCAGGTCGGCGTAGCCCGTCCGGCCGTCCCGCGACAGCGCCTCCAGCATGGCCTCGTCGCCCGGGCTGAGCTCCAGCCGCTCGCCCTCGTCCGCCTGGACGTGGGCCCGGCCCGCCGCGAGGTGCGCCTGCTGCTCCGGCGAGAGCACGGCCAGCCCGGTCCAGCCGACCCGCCCGCCGACGAACGTGTGCAGCGTCCTGTGCGCCGAGACCGCCAGCACGCGGTTGGTCCGCGCCAGCTTGCCGAGGAGCAGCGACTCGCGCTCCTTGGCCGTGCGCTGGAGCGTGCCGCACGAGATCTCGGTGCCCCCGGACAGCAGGTGCACCCAGAACGTGTCGGAGCGCCGCCCCAGCGCCTCGGCGATCGAGACCGCCGCGTCGGGGGTGCAGCGCAGCCTGATCGACCACGACTCGTAGCCGAGCCGCCGCCCGTCCACGACCCCGACGACCCTGACCATGCCGGTGGAGCGAAGGCGCCGGTAGCGGCGCGCCACCCGCTGGTCGGACACGCCGAGCACCTCGCCGATCCGGCTGAACGAGGCCCGCCCGTCCACCTGCAACGCGTGCAGCAGCCCGCGGTCGACGTCGTCCAGCTCGATGATTTCCACCATCACACGCTAACGCACACGGAAAAGCGCCAGGAAGTCGCGAAATGCTGGCGAATACCGGCAGGCAGCCGCGACGGTGGTCGGCATGACACACACCCAAGCGTCCGGGACCGGGCCTGCTCCCTGGTCACCGCTGGTGGCCGCCTGCCTGGGCGCCTTCATGCTGCTCGTGGACGTCACCATCGTCATGGTGGCGCTCCCCGGCATCACCGCCGATCTCCATCTCTCCTTCTCCGGCACGCAGTGGCTGCTGGACGGCTACGCGCTGGCGCTGGCCGCCCTGCTGCTCGCCGCCGGGTCCTACGCCGACCACGCGGGACGGCGCCGGGTCTATCTGGCGGCGCTGGCCGTGTTCGCCCTGGCCTCACTCGCCTGCGGGCTGGCGCCATCCGGCGGCCTGCTGCTGGCCGCCCGCGTGCTGCAGGGGGCGGGCGGGGCCGCCATGATGGCCACCACGCTCGCGCTCATCAGCGCCACCTACCACGGCAGGCAGCGCGGGATCGCGTTCGGCGTGTGGGGCGGCGTCAACGGCGCCGCGGCGGCCATCGCGCCCGTGCTCGGCGGCCTGCTCACCGAGCACCTGCACTGGCGGGCCATCTTCCTGGTGAACCTGCCTATCAGCCTGGTCGCGGCCTGGCTCACCATGCGCACGGTCAAGGAGTCGCGCCTGCCCGGCGGGTCCAGGCTCGACTGGGCCGGCATGATCACGTTCACGGTGGCGGCGGGCGCGCTCACGTACGGGCTCATCGAGGCGGGGCAGCACGGCTGGACGTCGGCGCGGACGCTGCTGCCGCTGGCCGGGGCGGCCGTCTCCGCCGTGGCCTTCGTGCTCGCCGAGACGCGCAGCGAGCAGCCGATGCTGGACCTGAGGATGTTCGCCGGACGGTCGTTCAGCGGGATCATGGTGGGGGCGGCGCTGCTCATGCCCGCCGCGTTCGCCTGCCTGGCCTTCACCTCGCTCTGGCTCCAGCAGGACCTCGGGCTCGGGCCCGTGATGACGGGGCTGGCGCTGTCGCCGATGGCCGCCACGTCACTGCTCGTCTCGGTCGCCGGCTCCCGGCTGTTCCCCCGGCTGTCGCCGAGGGTGGCGCTCGGCGGCGGGCTGCTGCTGATCGCCGCGGGCGCGCTCCTTCAGGGCCTGCTCGGCGCGCACTCCACCTGGACGGCGCTGGCCCCCGGCCTGGTCGTGACGGGCGTGGGCGTGGGACTGGCCATCCCGTCGCTCAGCTCCGCCGCGATGGCCTACGCCCCGCCGCAGCGCGCGGGCATGGCGGCGGGCACCGTGAACACGGTCAGGCAGCTCGGGTACGCGCTCGGCGTCGCCGTGCTCGGCATCCTGTACCAGGCGGACCTGGCTCCGTACGCGGCGCTGAACGACGTCTACCGGGCCAGTGCGGTCACCGGCCTGGTCGCGGGCCTGCTGGTCCTGGCGGCCGTCCGCCCGGTCACCCGGCAGCCCGCCGCCGCCCGGGAGCCGGTCACCCGGGCGGAGGCCCGCGGGTGAGCCCGGCGAGCCCGGCGACCAGGTGGACCCGGCACCAGCAGGGGCCGTGGCCACCGGTCCACTCCTCGTGCCGGTGCTCGACCCCCGCTCGTCCAAGCCGTCAGACCATGCGCCTGATCTCCCCGTACGCCCGGTAGAAGCCGCCGCGCCCGGCCGAGCGCAGGCCCTCCACGACGTAGCGCGCGCCCGCCTCCCTGATGTCCTTGGGGAACTGCACGTTCCACGACTCGTAGCCGGGGCTGACCACGCGGACCCGCAGCCGCTCGCCCTCCGCGACGCATTCGACGATGACGCCGTCGCCCGCGTCCGCGCCGGCCGAGACCGTCTCGACGACGACCGAGGGCTCGACCACTTCCAGCGACGCCGCCGCCTTGACGTCGAGCGGCTGCGGCACGGTGCCCGCGCGGGCCGCGGCGATGGCCGCCTCGCTGGCGTCGATGCAGGCCAGCGAGCCGTCGGTGGTGACGATGTAGAGGCGGTCGTCGAGGAACTGCATGGAGAAGGCCGACCCGCAGCCGGTGCCGAGCTTCCACAGCCGCTCGCCCGAGGCGTCGAAGCAGTAGACCGAGGAGTGGTTGTCGCCGGCGAAGACGTGCCGGCCGCCCGGCGAGGTGGCGCAGGAGTAGACGGCGCCGTCGCACTGGTAGACGGCCTCGACGCGGCCGTCGCTCTTGGCCAGGCGGTGCACGGTGCGGCGGGCGGTGCCGGCGTAGACGGAGTGCTCCTCCTGCCAGCCGAACAGCACCTGGTCGGCCACCGAGCTCTCCCAGACCACCCGGCCGTCGGCGGCGTCGTAGCGGGCGACGCCGCGCGAGTGGCCGTGGTAGACGGCGTCCTCGTCGCACCTGACCATCCAGGCGGAGTTGCCGGTGCCGGGGCGGGCCCACTGGAACTCGTCCTCGTAGTCGATCGTGGTGACCCGGCCGGCCCGGTCGGAGACGCCGAGCACGCCGTCGTGGATGTCCAGCCAGTAGATGTCGACGTCGGCGGCGATCTCGTACGCGGCCCGCGGCACCTTCCCGCTCAGGTCGTACACGCGGCCGTCGTCGCAGCCCGCGTAGATCCAGAAGTCGTCGGCCACGATGCACTTGACGCCGTCGGGCAGCCGGAAGCGCCCGGTCACGGTGCCGGAGTGGGTGACGGTGTAGACGTCGCCGCGCTGGTTGCCGACCCAGCAGCGCTCCTGGTCCACGAAGATGCCGAAGGCGGAGTCGCCGCTGTCGAAGCGCCACAGGACGGGCGCCTGCTTGGCGGTCGAGCGGCTGCTGGCGATGGCCCGGCGGGTGACGGCCCGGCGCTGGCGCACCCCGCGGACGGCCGGGGCGTAGCCCTTGCGGACCTTCTCGCCGAGCTTCTTCGCGGCGGCCGCCTGGGCCTTGGCCTCGGTGGGGAAGCCGGAGACCTTGGTCTGACCGGCCTCCCCGATGCGCCCGTAGGTGATCGTGACCTGCGTGCCCGCCACGATCACCTCGTAGAACTTGTGCGCTCCGCCGCCGTCCTCAGACAACTCGAGGTAGGTCATGTCCGTGCGTCTCCTGATTTGCCGGGCCTGATCAATTGGTCGGGAGACTAGAGCACGGCGGCGACAAAAGCCGGGGCTTTACTTGTCGTACTCGTAGGCCCCCGCGTCGACCGCGCCGTCACTGCCGTCGATCGCCCGCCCGGTCACGTCGTCGTCGCTGAACTTCGTGATGCCGAGGTCGATGGCCGGGCTGCCCGCGCGCAGGCTCAGGGGGTTGGCCGTGTTCGTGAGGTTGAACAGCGGGTCGGCCTCGACGTTGTTCGAGCCGCCCATCTGGTGCTGCCCGTCGGTGAAGAACACGTTGTGGTGGCTGTCGGTGACGTTCGGGCCGTAGGCGGTCTTGACCACGGCCTGGACGATGTTCTGCGACATCGACAGGTGGGCGTTGGTGCAGCCCGCGTCGCAGACGACGCCCTGGGACTCGGCGTTGGTCAGGCGCACGCTGTTGTTGCGGAAGGTGGTGGCCAGCACGGGGCCGTTCGGGTCGGGGTCCTCACCGGGCTCCTGCGGTCCGCGCGTCACCATGGCCGTGCGCGTCTCGGGGCCGGTGATCACGTTGTACTCGAAGAGGTTGCCCGAGGTGCCGTCGGGGTCGACCGGCGTCCCGTCCTCGTTGGTCTCCTTGCTGGTGCCGAGCTCGGTGAAGGTGTCGTTGTCCACCGCGATGTTGTGATGGACGTGGTTGCGCGAGCCGAGGAAGATCTCCACGGCCGCGCCGTCCATGCCGTAGTCGTAGCTGAACGCGATCGAGCCGCGGATCTCGTTCCAGCTGATGTTGGAGTCGTCGCCCTGGACGAGGATCGCGAACGCGCCCGAGTCGTCGTTCGGGTCGTCCTCGGTGAGCTTGCTCATGTGGTTGTTGTCCACGAAGTCGTTGGCCGTCACCGCGGTGTAGGTGGCCTTGGGCGCGATGTAGACCCCGGCCGCGGCGCCGGTGATGTAGTTGCGCTCGATGACGTTGTCGTTGCCCGTCACCTTGATCCCGGCCCATTCACAGCGCCCGACGTCCTGCGCCCGTCCGACCTGCAGGTTGTAGAGCTCGATGTGCGAGCCCGTCAGGCTCACGCACGCCTCGGTGTGCCCGGCGACGATCGGCCTGGCGGTGCTCGTGCCGTAGGAATCCACGACGATCGGGGCCGCGGCGGTGCCCGATTTGCTGATCACGAGTTGCTGCCCCTGCCATGCGCTGCCACGGCGCAGTAACAACTTCGAGCCCGCCACCAAAGGCGCCGCGGAAGCCTTGGTGAGGGTCTTCCACGCGGTGGCCTCCGAGGTGCCGGCGGCCGAGTCGCTGCCGTTGACGGAGTCCACGTAGTAAACGGCGGCGGCCGCTTCCGCGGTGCCCGTGGCGAGAAGGGGGGTGGCGGCGAGCGCGAGCGCCGACGCCGCCGTGCCGATTCGCAGGTTCCAGCCTGACATTCAGCCTCCAGAACGGCCGGGTCCCGTCACGTGACGAAGATCATCCCCGGCTTGCGGCTGCTACATTAACTCCCTTCTAGTCGGAAATCCTGACTTTTCATGACTCAGCTGCCGGCCCTGATCGGGACCACGTTCCCGCCCCCGGAGCCACTGCGCGGGATCGCGAACCAGGTGGCCTTCCCGACGAGGTCGGGATGGGTGACGTAACGCTGGGGATGGCAGCCGTAGAACCCGTCGGACAGCCGGGCGATGATCCGCAACCCGCGGCCGTGCTCGGAGCGCACGTCGTCAGGCGACGGCTCCGGCAGGAGCGGGCTGCTGTCCACCACCACGCACATGATCTCTTTGGCGTCTACGTGGAGAACGAGTTCGTAAGGGCCGTCGCCGTACATGAGGGCATTGGTGATCAATTCGCTCACCATGAGCACGGCGTCGTCAACGAGCTCTTCGGAAAGGGCCAGCGCCGACAATTCATCGCGAATGATGGCGCGGGCGTGACCGACCGTCCGTACGTCCTCGCGCAGCGGCCACACGTACTGCATCCGGCTCCGGCGAGCTGATCGCAGCCTGGTCATGGCTTCCCTTTCCTGGGCGGAGGGGCAGCGAATACGCGTTTCGCTCAACAAGAGAGACTCCCTATGGGCTGACGTACACGGCTGTCCAAACGTGTACGCACGAGGACGCCATTCGGGTCGAATCTTCGGCGAGAAATTGCCATTCTTTTCTGCGCCGCTCGAAACTACCGGGATCGTCCGGGTACGGACACAGCCATGAGCAGTACTGACGAGAACACGCCCAAGACCGACACCACGCCGAGCGCCGGGACCGTGAGGAGACCGGCTCAGCCGGCGCCGGTTCCGGACGAGCCGAAACCCGCCGGACGGAAGGCCCTGGAGCAGGCGCTCTCCGAATCGGGCAAGGAGCTGAAAGACCTCATCTGACCGGTTTCACCCGGAGGGTCTCGTCTGCAGCAGAGACCACAGAGCGGACGGGGTCAGCGGAACGTCCGTGATCCGCTCCGAGATCTCCGGCAGAGCGGCGGCGACCGCGTTGGCGATGGCCGCAGGCGGGCCGATCGTACCGGCCTCTCCAACCCCCTTCATGCCACCCGGAGTGTGCGGCGAAGGCGTCTGGAGCATCACGACCTTGATGTCCGGCACCTCCCGTGCGGTCGGCGGGAAGTAGTCGGTGATCGGCTGGCCGTCATCGGTGTAGACGATCTCCTCGGTGAGCGCCATGCCGATGCTCTGGGCCACGCCGCCCTGGATCTGCCCCGTCACCACGGCCGGGTTGACCAGCACCCCGGCGTCGTTGACCACCCAGTAGCCCTCGACCTCCACCGCCCCGGTCTCCGGATCGACGGCCACGGCGGCGGCGTGCGCCCCGTACGCGAAGGTGTAGCCGGCCGGATCGTAGCTGACCCGCTCCTCCAGGCCGGGCGTGACGCCGTCCGGCAGGTCCCAGCCCCGCCACGCCGAGGTGGCCAGCTCCCGCAGCGGCACCGACGCCCGCGGGTCGCCCTTCACCCGCACCACCCCCTCGGCGAGCTCCAGGTCGGCGGGCGCGGCCTCCAGCCGGTGCGCCGCGATGGCCACCAGCTTGTCGCGCAGCCGGGCGGCGGCCTCGATGAGCGCCCCGCCGCCGACCGCCAGCGAGCGGCTCGCGATCGACCCCAGCGACGAGTACGGGGTCGCCGCCGTGTCGCCCAGCACCACCCGCACCCGCTCGATGGGCACCCCCACCCGGTCGGCCGCGAGCTGCGCCAGCGCCGTCTCGATGCCCTGGCCGATCCCCGACACCCCGGCCGACACGACCACGGACGCGTCCGGCTCCATGCGCAGGACCGCGGTCTCGTAGCCGCCCGCCAGCATGCCCGCGTCCTTCATCTCCATCGACGGCCCCAGCCCCGTGGTCTCCACGTGGCAGGAGTAGCCGACGCCGCGCCTGCGCCCGTCGTCGGTCTGGACGGGGGTGACCAGATCGCGCAGGGTGCGCAGGGCGAGCGGGTAGTCGCCCGAGTCGTAGTGCTGGTAGACCCGCGTCGTGTACGGCAGCTCGTCTGGCCGCAGCATGTTGCGCAGCCGCAGCTCGATCCGGTCGATCCCGAGCCTGCGCGCCGCCTCGTCGATCAGCCGCTCCCTGGTCAGCGTGCCCTCGGGCTGGCCGAAGCCGCGGTAGGAGCCGATCGGCGTGGTGTTGGTGACGATTCCGCGCACGCGGACCGCGGCCCGGTCGAACCGGTAGGGGCCGGGCACCAGCGTGGCCGTCACCGCCAGCGTCGCCGCGCCGGTGTTGGACGGGTGGGCGCCGAGATCGCCGATCACGTCCACGTACATCGCCACGAACCGCCCGTCGCCGTCGAGCGCCAGCCGGGCCCGGTGCGTGGCGGCCCGCGCGGACAGCGTGGCGACCAGCCGGTCGCCCGGCGACTCGGTCCAGCTCACCGGGCGGCCCAGGCGGATCGAGGCCAGGCAGACGAGCGCCTCGTCCGGGTAGACGTGCTCCTTGCCGCCGAACCCGCCGCCGACGTCGCGGGTGATGACGCGTACCTGGTCGTGGACGAAGCCGAACGCGTCCGCCAGGTGCTCGCGCACGTGGTGTGGGGACTGGGAGGAGATGTGCACGGTCAGCTCGTCGTCGGCGTACGAGGCCACCACGCCGCGCGGCTCCATCGGGTGCGGCGAGATCCTGGCCGTCCTGAACGTCATCTCCACCACGTGCTCGGCCCCCTCGAGCGCGGCCGCGCAGTCGGCGTCGCCGAGGGTGAAGTCGGTGAGCACGTTCGTGCCCCAGTCGGGGTAGAGCAGCGGGGCGCCGTCGAGCATCGCCCGCTCGGCGCCGATCGCCGGGGGCAGCTCCTCCAGCTCCAGGTCGACGACGTCGGCGGCGTCCCTGGCGGCCTCGGGCGTGCGGGCGACGACGACGGCCAGCGGCTGGCCCGCGTACCTGATCGCGTCGTCCAGCGCCCGGTAGGACGCGATGCACTGGCCCGGCGCCAGGCTCACGCAGGGCAGGAACAGGTCTGTGGCGTCCCCCGGGGTGATGACGTCGAGCACGCCCTCGACCGCCCAGGCCGCCTTGGCGTCGCAGCCGAGCAGCCGGCCGTGCGCGATGGGGCTGCGCACCACGTACGCGTACGCCATGCCCGGTAGCCGGACGCCTGCGACGTACCTGCTCCGGCCGGTCAGCAGTCTCGCGTCTTCCCGTCTGGGCGTGCTCTTGCCGACATACGCGTCTCCCATGACCTGATTGTGCGCGCCGCCGGCCGACCGGTCTATACGATCCGCGGGAAAGAGCACGTCAGCGGGGGTAGCGATGCAAACGTTCTTGCCGTATCCGGACTTCACCGCCACGGCCGCGGTCCTCGACCCGCTGCGGCTGGGCAAGCAGCGGGTGGAGACCTTGCAGGTCCTGCGCGCCCTGACCGTCCCCGGGTACGGCTGGCGCCATCACCCCGTCGTGAAGATGTGGGCCGGCTACGAGGAGGCCCTCGTCCGCTACGGCCTGGAGGTGTGCGGCCACTGGTGCGCCGCGGGCCGCCTGGACACCTGCGCGGCCACCATGACCGGCGAGCTGGCCGCCCACTGCGGCACGGAGAAGGTACGCCTCCAGGTCGAGCTGGCCGTGGCCGGCGAGCTGCCGCCCTGGCTCGGCGACGAGGCGCTGCACCTCAGCCACCGCTCGGCGCTGCTGCGCAAGGACCCCGGCTTCTACCGGCCCGTGTTCGGCGACGAGCCCGACGACCTGGACTACGTCTGGCCGGGGTCGGGCCGCCCGCCCGCCTGCCTCCCGTGAGGCCCGCACTCCCGCGAGGCCCGCACTCCCGCGAGGCTCACACGACCTCGAACCCCGCCATCATGGCCATGTCCTCGTGTTCGAGGTTGTGGCAGTGCAGGACGTACCGGCCCCGGTAGTCGGTGAACCGGGTGACGATCTCCACGGTCTGCGCGTCGCGCAGCTCGACCGTGTCCTTCCACTCGGGCGGCCCGTCCGGGCGCTCGCCGTTGACCGAGAGCACCTGGAAGTGGTCGAGGTGCAGGTGGATCGGATGGGCGACGTCGCTGGTCAGCCGCCAGACCTCGATGTCGCCCAGCTTCGGCCTGGCCTCCGTCCGCTTGGGGTCGAACGGCCTGCCGTTGATCAGCCAGCCGACGCCTCCGTGCATGCTGCCGCTGCTGAAGTCGAAGTCGCGCGTCACCGTCGCCTTGGCGGGGTCGAGCGCCTCGACGGTGGACAGCCGCGACGGCACGGCCGAGTCGTCGGCCTCGTCCCGGTCCACCGCGAACCGCAGGACCTTGCCCTGCGCGCCCTCCCCCGCCAGGTTCCGCAGCTCGACCTGCTCGCCCAGCTTGTAGGCGGAGAAGTCGACGATCACGTCGGCCCGCTCGCCCGGGGCCAGCCGGAGCTGCCTGACCGTGCGCGGCGCGGCCAGCAGCCCGCCGTCGCCGCCGATCCGCACGATCGGGCCGCCGGTCGCCAGCTCGTACACGCGGGCGTTGGAGGCGTTGCACAGCCGCAGCCGGTAGCGGGCCCTGGCCACCCGCAGCTCCGGCCACGGCGCCCCGTTCACGAGGATCACGTCGCCGAGCACGCCCCCCATGTACGCCTCCCGCACCCCCGGCC
>NZ_VCKX01000181.1 GCF_005889725.1 Nonomuraea zeae | reverse complement strand
AGATGGGTATAAGAGACAGACCACAGCGTCCGCAGCTCCCGCGCCCGAAACCCCGGCGCCCGCAGCTCCACCGCTTGCGGCCCTGCCAGCCGCGGCCCTACCGGCCGCCACCACCCCGGACTCCGCCGAACCAGCCGCCGACCTGCCGGCCGCCACGCCGCCCGGCTCCGCCCCACCGCTCGCAGACCTCAGCCCTTCCGGCGTTGCCACTGGTCCTTCCACCGGCGCGGGCGGTCCGTCCGGCGTGGCGGCTGCCGCGGCCGGACGCCCCGGCTCGGCGTCGGTACGCGCATCAACGGCATCAACGGCCACCCCGGCGGCCGCAGCGTCGTCGGCGCCCTTCACCTCACGTGACCAGCTCCTCGCCACCTGCCCCTCTCCCGTGGCCGGGCCGGCGGTGGCGAGGTGGTCGGCGGCGGCCGTGATGTCGGCCGCCAGGCGGGCGGACCACGACTTGCGCTCGGAGACGCGGTCACCGAGGAGCGTGCGCAGCTCGTTCAGACCTGTGCCGGTCCTGGCGGAGACGGCGAGCACCGGCACGCCCGTCAGCCCGTCCTCGTCCAGCAGCCGGCGCAGGTCGCGGAGGCAGCGTTCGACGGCCTGCGCGGGCAGGCGGTCCACCTGGTTGAGCACCACCAGCATCACGTCGCGGTGCCCGGCCAGCGGACGCAGGTAGCGCTCGTGGAGCGCGGCGTCGGCGTACTTCTGCGGGTCCACCACCCAGACCAGCAGATCGACCAGCTCCACCAGGCGATCCACCTCCAGCCGGTGGGAGAGCCGGATGGAGTCGTGGTCGGGGAGGTCCAGCAGGACGAGTCCCGAAAAATCGGCTTCTGTGGTGGTGGAGTGGCGTTGCGGGATGTCCAGCCAGTCCAGCAGCGGTCCCGAGCCTTCGCCGTCCCAGAGCGCCGCCTGCGCGGTCGAGGTCGTCGGCCTGGTCACGCCCACGTCCGCCAGCTCCTCACCGGCCAGGGCGTTGTAGAGCGAGGACTTGCCGCTGCCGGTCGCCCCCGCCAGCGCCGCCACGGTGTGGTCGATCGAGAGCCTGCGGCGTACCCCTGCGCGTTCGGCGACCGCCCGCGCGCCGGACACCGCCTGCTCGGACAGCCGCCCCTCGCCCAGCGTGGCCGCCTCCAGCAGGGCCGCCAGCCTGGTGTCGAGGGACGGCCCCTCCTTACGGCGCAGCAGCTTCACGGCCTCTCCTCTGCGGCATCATCGTCAGGCCCGGCCCCTGAGCGACCGCCTGCGCCCGCCCCCGGCCGTCCACCGCCCGGCTCACCGCCCGGCCGGCCGGGCTCGGAAACCGGAAGTTCCAGGGTCGGGCCGGTCTGCGGGCCCTCGACCGGGAGCTCCGCGGTCGGGCCGGTCTGCGGGCCCTCGACCGGGCGCTCCGCAGCGGGCGGAGCGGTCGGCGGAGCGGTCGGCGGAGCGGCGGGTAGTTCGGCGCGGTGATGGCGGACCCGCGCGTCCGCCGCGCGCAGCGCGTCCGCCGTGCCCCGAGGCGGCTCCACCGCCGCCAGCCGGTCCATGAACCGCCCCGACTCCTCCTCCAGCAGCCCGCGCACCCGATCACGCAGGTCGTCACGCGCCCGGACCGTGAGCGACCGGACGGCCTGGTCACCGAAGACCGCCTCCAGCAGCTTCTGCGACAGCACGCTCGTCCCGCCCGCGATCCCCACCTCGATCCCGGTCAACCCCCCGGTGGAGGCGAACACGGCCAGCATGAGCAGCAGCCCGGCCCCGTTCACCCCGAACGACGCCACCCGGGCGGTGGTCCGCCGCTCGGCCCCCTCCTCGCGTACGAGGTCGAGGACGTACTCCTGCCAGCCGCGGACCGCCGCCTCCGCCCGCTTGCCCAGGTCCGGCGAGGCCCGGCCGAGCCTGGCGGCCTCGACGGCGCCGAGCCGTTCGAGCAGGCCGGGCCCGCCGGGCGCGGCCGACCAGCCTTCGAGCGCCCGCTCCGCGGCCCCGTCGGCGGCGCCCCTGATGAGCGTCTCCACCCCGCTCTCCAGCGCGTCCCTGAGCTCGGCCTCCGGCACCCGGCCGGTGAAGAAGCCGACGATCCTGTCGCGCAGCCACCCCACCCGGCTCTCCAGCGAGCGCATGAGGTCGCCGGTGCCGATGAAGTCCTGCCAGCGGGCCAGCACCTCGCCGCGCAGCAGCGACCCGTCACGCATGCCCGCGTCGAAGTCGGCCAGCCCGCCCGCGTACGCGCCCGACACGATCGAGCGCAGGCCGTCGAAGGCGGACTGCTGGCGTTCGACGGCCGTGGCCAGCGCGGGCACCCGGGTGGCGAGGCTGTCGAGCGCGCCGGACAGCGTCTGGCGGACGACCCTGGCCCGCTCCGCCGCGTCGGCGGCCAGGTCGGTGAGCCAGGCGGCGATGGGACGCACGTGGGAGACGGGCAGCCGGGCCTTCTCGTCGGGCAGCGCGGCCTCGGGGACGGTGAACAGCCTGGTGCCCTCCAGCCCGTTCTCGACGAGGAGGCGGGACAGGTCGCGGGAGACCGGCTCGACGGCGTCCTCGGACACCCGGTCGAGCACGATGGCCAGGGCGGTGCTGCGTTCGCGGGCCGAGCGCAGGAAGCTCCAGGGGACCTCGTCGGCGTACCGGGCGGCGGTCGTGACGAACAGCCACAGGTCGGCGGCGGCCAGCAGCTGCGCGGCCAGCTCCCGGTTCGCGATGACGACGGAGTCGATGTCGGGCGCGTCGAGCAGCGCGAGCCCGGCGCCGAGCGCGTCCGAGGTCACCACGCGCAGCGCTCCGGGGCCGTCGCCGGTGGCGCGGGACAGGCCCGGCAGCACGTTCTGGCCCATGAACCAGTCGCGGTCGGCCGGGCTGACCACGAGCGTGGGCACCAGCGTGGTGGGCCGCAACACGCCCGGCTCCGCCACGTCGGCGCCGACCAGCGAGTTGACCAGCGTGGACTTGCCCGCCCCCGTGGACCCGCCGACGACGGCGAGCAGCGGGGCGTCGAGGGCGCGCAGCCTGGGCAGCAGGTAGTCGTCGAGCTGCCCGGTCAGCTCCCGCAGCGCACGTCTGTCGTCCGCGGCCGCGCCGACGGACAGCGGGAACAGCTCGCCGTCCAGCGGCCGGCGCAACGCCTCCAACGCGCCCAGCAGATCCATACCGCCCACGCTACCTGTGGCGGGCCTCCGGGGGCGGTCCCGCGCGGGCAGCGGTGTTTCGCGCCCGGCCCTCCGGCTCGCACGCCACGTGCCCGGCCGCTCCCACAGGCTTTTGCAGCACGTACGCGGCTCAGCCCGCGGGCGGCTCCCTCAGCACGTAGCCGACGCTACGGAGCGTATGGATGAGCCGGGGCTCCACGTCGTCCACCTTGCGCCGGAGATAGGACACGTACGACTCCACCACGCCCGCGTCCCCGCCGAAGTCGTAGTTCCACACGTGGTCGAGGATCTGCGCCTTCGACAGCACGCGCCCGGCGTTGACCATGAAGTAGTGCAGCAGCTTGAACTCGGTCGGCGACAGCCGCACCTGCCGCCCGCCCCGCCAGACCTCGCGGGCGTCCTCGTCCAGCTCCAGGTCGGCCACCTTCAGCTTGCTGGCGGGCGTGTTCTCCCCCCGGGTACGCCGCAGCACCGCCCTGATCCTGGCCTGCACCTCCTCCAGGCTGAACGGCTTGGTCACGTAGTCGTCGCCCACCCGCAGCCCGGCGATCTTGTCCTCGGTGGCGTCCCGCGCGGTCAGGAACAGCACGGGCGCGTCGATGCGCCTGGCCACCTCGAACCCGTCCAGGTCGGGCAGCATCACGTCGAGCACGACCAGGTCGGGCGTGGCCCGCTCGGCGACCTCGACGGCTTCCTGCCCGTCGGCGGCGGTCAGCACCTCGAACCCGGAGAAGCGCAGGCTGGCCGACAGCAGATCCCTGATGCTGGGCTCGTCGTCCACCACCATGATCAGCGCCTCGGGTTTCGTCACCTACTTAGAGTGACGCAGGCACCTGAGGGTTAGCTGAAGGCACACTCCAAGGCGCGTGGGAGTTCGCCGCACCCAGCGATCGACACCCGGAGCTCCCGCGTCCCGGCCCAGGGCGCCCGCGTTCCGGCCCGAAGCTCACTCCAGGTCGAGCGGGAGCTCCACGCGGAAGGTGGAGCCGCCCTCCGGCGAGCTGTCCACGGTCACCGTGCCGCCGTGCGCCGTCACGAGCGCCTGCACGATGGCCAGGCCCAGGCCGCTGCCCCGGTCCTCGCCCGAGCGGCGGCGGGACCTGGCGGAGTCGGCGCGGTAGAAGCGTTCGAAGACCCGCTCGACCTGCTCGGGCGTTAGCCCGGGACCGTTGTCGACGACCTCGATGAACAGCGCGTCCTTGCCCGCCCCGGCCCGCACGATGATGGGCGAGCCCGGCTCGGTGTGGATGATCGCGTTGGTGACGAGGTTGCTGATGACCTGGCGCAGGCGTATCTCGTCGCCGGAGACGATCAGGGCCGCGCCGCCGACCACGTCCAGCTTCACCACCCGGTCGGGCGCGAGAATCCTGGCGTCCTGTACGGCGTCCGCGGCCAGGGCCAGCATGTCCACCGGGCGCATCTCCAGAGGCCGCTGCTGGTCCACCCTGGCCAGCAGCAGCAGGTCGTCCACGAGCAGGCTCATCCGGCCGGCCGCCTTCTCCACGCGCTGCATCAGCTCGGCGGGGTCGGCGCCGGTGTTCTGCCTGGCGTACTCGGCGAAGCCGCGGATCGAGGTCAGCGGGGTGCGCAGCTCGTGCGAGGCGTCGCCGACGAACTCGCGCATGCGGTCCTCGGAGCGCCGGGCCGCCGCCTCGGACGCGGACCTGGCGGCGAACGCGGCCTCGATCTGGGCCAGCATCCCGTTGAGCGACCTGGCCAGGCGGCCCACCTCGGTGCGCGGGTCGCCGTCCGGGACCCGGCGGCCCAGCTCGCCCGCGGCGATGGCCTCGGCCGTACGCTCGATCTGGCCGAGCGGCCGCATGCTGCGCCGCACGATCGTGACGCCCACCACGGCCAGGATGAGCAGGCTGCCGCCGCCGCCCAGCAGCTCGATGAGCACGAGCCGGGTGGTGATCGCGTCGACCTCCTCCAGGTCCACCGCGACGACGAGGGTGCGCCGCTGGACCACGCTCTCCAGCACCCGCCACTCGCCGTCGCCGCGGATGGCGGGCGCGGTGTAGACCTCGGGGCCGGGCGACGGCGACAGCACGGGCTTCGGCTTCGCGTCCACGTCGCGATCGGTCAGCATCGGTACGAAATCGCTGCCGGGCTCCCTGACCAGGGCGATCGCGTCGGACTCGATGAGGATCGGCCGGTCGGTGGTCTCCCTGTCCTTGCGCCAGTCGCTCTTGACCTTCTTGTCCATGCGCGCGCTGAGCAGGTGGAGCTGGCTGTCCACCCGGTCGAGCAGGTAGCCGTGCAGCACGGAGACGCTGACCAGGCCGATGAAGGTCATGCCGAAGCCGAGCAGCGCCAGCATCGACGCCATCAGCTTGATCCGCAGCGGCAGGCCGCTCATTAGGGACTCGGCGGCAGGCGGAGGACGTATCCGACACCGCGCAGGGTGTGGATGAGCCGGGGGCTGCGGTTGTCGATCTTCCGGCGCAGCACGGACACGTACGACTCGACGATGCCGACCTCGCCCCTGAAGTCGTAGTCCCATACGTGGTCGAGGATCTGCGGCTTGGACAGGACCCGACCGGCGTTCGTCATGAAGTAGCGCAGGAGCTTGAACTCGGTCGGCGACAGCGCGACGGAGTTGCCGCCGCGCCACACCTCGTGGCTCTCCTCGTCCAGCTCGATGTCGGCGAACGTCAGCCGCGGCGGAGCCGCCTGCGCGTCCCCGCTCGTACGGCGGAGCACGGCGTGGATCCTGGCGACCACCTCCTCCAGGCTGAACGGCTTGGTCACGTAGTCGTCGCCGCCGATCGTGAGCCCGCGGATCTTGTCCTCGGTCTCGTCACGGGCGGTCAGGAACACCACCGGCGTGTGCAGCCCACCGCTGCGCATCCGCCTGACGATCTCGAAACCGTCCAGGTCGGGCAGCATGACGTCGAGCACGACGAGGTCCGGGCGGTGCCGTTGCACGGCGGTCACGGCGTCGAGGCCGCTCTTGGCCGTGGTCACGTCGAAACCCGCGAACCTCAGGCTCGCGGCGAGGAGTTCGAGGATGTTCGGATCGTCCTCGACTATCAGCAGGCGTGATTCCATCACATCCAAGGATGCACTCATCGGACGAGTGCTGGGACAATTCCGGCAATGTGCCGGGCAATGGCCAGACTCGACGTGGCCGCCGGAGAGGGCGCATTGCGCACCAGGACCACGTTTCCGTGTACGTCCACCACGAAGTCGTCGACCAGGCGGCCGTCCCTGGCGACGGCCTGCGCGCGCACGCCGCCGTGGGTTCTTTCGAGGTCGGAGGCGGTGAGTGCGGGCACGTAGCGGCGGGCGGCCTTGAGGAAGGCGCCCTTGGCGATCGACCCGCGGATTTCCTTGATCCCGGTACGCCAGTGGGTCCTGGCCATGCGCAGCGTCCCCGGCCAGCTCAGAATTTGCCTAAAATTTCGTATATTTCGCCATTGGTAGCCCTCGTAGGCCATCGCGAGCACCGCGTTCGGGCCCACCAGCACCTCGCCGTCGATGTGCCGCGTCAGATGGACGCCCAGGAACGGATAGCGCGGATCGGGCACCGGATAGATCAGCCCGCGGACGAGGTCCTTGGCCGAGCCCTTGAGCGCGTAGTACTCGCCCCTGAACGGGACGATCCTGACATCCCCCGGATACCCCGCCATCCTCGCCACCGTGTCGGTGCCCAGGCCGCCGCACACGACCAGGCGGTCGAAGACGAACCTGCGCCGCCCCGCCAGCACCTCCACGCCTCCGAGGCGTTCCCTGATCGCGCGTACCGGGTGCGAGAGGCGTACGGACCCGCCCAGCTCGGCCACGTCGAGCGCGAGCCTGCGGGCGACGGCGGGGAAGTCGGCGATGGCGGTGTGCGGCGAGTGGATCGCGCCGACGCCGACCGCGTGCGGCTCGATCTCGCGCAGGCCCAGGCCGTCCAGCTCGGTGATGCCCGGCACGCCGTTGGCACGCGCCCGCTCGGCCAGCGCGCTCAGCTGCGGCCGCTCCGCCCGGGTGCTCGCCACGACCAGCTTGCCCACCTCTTCGTAGGGCAGCGCGTGCGCGGCGCAGTACTCCTTGAGCAGCGCCACGCCCTCGCGGCAGAGCCTGGCCTTGAGCGAGCCAGGCGGGTAGTAGATGCCCGCGTGCACGACGCCGCTGTTGTGGCCGGTCTGGTGGGCGCCGACGCGGCCCTCCTTCTCCAGCACGGTCACCTCGGCGCCTCTGGACTGGGCCAGCTCGCGCGCCACGGCCAGCCCCACGATGCCCGCGCCCACGATCCCGATCTTCTCCGTCACATGACGATTTTCCGACTTAGTGGCCGTCCCCGCCATATCCGGACGAATCGAACATGAGTACGATGTCACTATGTACGTCCCGCCAGAGTGGCCCGCCGAGGTCCGCCCGCCGAGCGTCCCCGACTGGGAGACCTCCGCGGTGGCCTGGCTCCTGGACGCGGTGCCGCCGGACTATCGCGCGTACGAGGTGCTGAGGCGGCATCCGGTGGCGCTGGCCAGCATGGCGCGGCATCACGTGACCTCGGCCATCGAGGCGGCCAGGGCCGGCTACAGGGGGGCGGCGGTGGACCTCAAGGGCCACCTCCCGCCGCACGCGATCGAGGCGGTCCTGGACACCTACCGGGAGGAGGGGCCGCGGCTGGTGCGGCTGTCGCGCTCCATCACCGTCGTCGAACGCGCCCTCCGCGGCGACGTGCTCCGTTTTCTGTGAAGCTTGCGGCTGCGCGGCCCGGCACCGGTGGAAGTCAGCGGGCGCGCGGCCCGGCCCCAGCGGGCGTCAGCGGGCGTTCAGCGGGCGTCAGCGGGTGCGACGGGCCAGGAAGGTGATCACGCCGACCGCTGCCGCGGCGGCGGCGAGCCAGATGAGAACGTCTCTGAGCGTTAACCCGTCCACCTCTGCCTCCGAGACGGCCGTGGCGGCGCCATCCTTCGCGACCTGCCCCTGGGCGGACGCCGTCGCCGACGGGCTCGGCGTGCTCGTGGGCTGGGCGCGGGCGGGGATCGGGACCCGGTAGACCGGGCTCTTCGGCCCCTCGGTGCCCGTGAGCAGGGCCCTGCCGTCGAGGGTGTAGGTGATCGACTCGGCCTGCTTCAGCTCCGGCATCGACACCCTCGTGATCATCTCGCCGGACGGCTTGTAGAGGGTGGCGGAGAAGTAGGTGCGGATGACGTACGAGGAGCCGTCGGGCGCGTAGGCGGCGTCCGTGGCCATGAGCGGGGCGGCGGTGACCTTGCGCAGGACGTTCGTCCGGTCGGTGCGCAGCTTCTTCGGCGCCGCGTAGACCGCGCCCGCGAACTCCTTGGACACCACGTACAGGCGTCCCGTCCTCGGGTTGATCATGAGACCTTCCGCGTTGCGGCCGCCGTCGGCGTAGCGGAACCGGTAGCGGGTCGCGGGCAGCGTGGCGTCGCGCAGCGTCTGGGGCTCCAGCACCCGGTAGACCGAGACGTTCGGCCAGGCCCCGTCCAGGTTGTCGCCGATGTCGGCGAACCACAGCACCCCCCGGCCGGTCGCCGGGTCCTTCGAGGCCGCCATGGCCTCCCAGTCCCTGGCCTGGGCGCCCTGCACCTGGAACGTGGCCCTCGTCCGCCCGTCGCCGCCGACGGCATAGAAGGTCGGGGCCGCGGAGCTGTCGTTGTGCGTGTAGTAGACGCCGTCGTGCGTCGGCGACACCGCCAGCCCGCTGGACTCGGTGATCTTCGGGTCCTTGAAGGTGAAGAGCTTCTCCATCCCCTCGTCCGCCGCATGGGCGGGAACAGCGGTCAGAAAGCAGGTCGTCACCACGACCCCGAGCACCCGGATCACTACATCCCCCACGCCGCCATCATGCCCCACGCACCGCCGTCCCAGGCCGCACCCACGCGGGCGATCCCACCTTGGCGCTGTGCCGGTGGAAGCCGGTCCCCTGCAGCACCACCAGCAGCCCGTTGGCCAGCGCCATGGCCACCCACAATCCCGTGATCCCCCAGGTCCGCGCCACGGGCACGGCCGCCAGGACCAGCAGCCCGTAGCCGGCGGCGAAGTAGACCAGGCTGGCCGCCGACCGCTTGAGCGCGGTGAGCCCGATCCCCTGCACCGCCTGGGCCGCGTCCAGCGCCGACGACAGCAGCATCAGCGGCAGCAGCGCCAGCACGCGCTCCCGCACGGCGGAGTCGTCGCTGAACAGCACCAGCACCCGCTCCCCGAGCCCGAGCAGCAGACCGGCCCCCACCAGCGTCCCCGCCACGGCGAGCAGCGCCGCGGTCCTGTTGGCCCGCCGCGCTCCCGCCACGTCGCGGGCGCGGGCCACCTCGGGCACCGAGGCCTGGGCGACGGACAGCGAGGCCATCATCATGACCCCGGTGAGCGTGGTCAGCACCGCGTGGGCGGCGGTGTCGCGGGTGCCGGTGGTACTCGCGGCGAAGGTGACGACGCCGAGCACGCCGAACTTGATCAGCACGGTCCCGGCCAGCGGGATGCTGACCTTCGCCAGGCCGACGATCTCGCTCATCCTGGGCCGCGCCTGCCCGATGGGCCGCCCGAGCGCGCGCCGCAGGCACAGACTCGCCACGACCGCCGCCACCGTGCCCGCGACCGCCCAGGCGACCCCCACCCCGGTCAGCCCGTACGCCGGCACGAGCGTGGCGGTGAGCCCGCTCAGCACCACCCCGAACGCCAGGTTCGACCAGAGCACGTCCCCGCTGCGCCCGAGCGCGACCAGGATCGTGCTCGCGCCCCCGGTGGAGGCGAAGACCAGGAGGTACACCGCGAGCAGCACCGGCAGCAGACCCATCTCCCGCACCACCTCGCCGGGCACGCCGGTGCGGCTCGCCAGCGCCGGCACGCAGAGGACGGCCAGCGCCCCGGCCACGCCCGTGGCCAGGCTGAGCCAGCGCGCGTCCCGCACGATCGGCACGGCCCCCGCCGGATCCTCCCGGTACGGCGCCACGAACGGCCCGAGCCCGCGCAGCGCTCCCTGGACCGCGGCACCCGCGGGGTTGAGCACGGCGGTCACGACCGCGAAGGCGGCCAGCGTGACAGTGTCGTGCTTGCCGAGCACGGAGGTGACCACCACCGTCCCGGCCATGCCCATGACCATGGACAGGAAGAGCGGCACCGCGGCGCGGAGCAGTAAGATCATGAATCGGGCGACTTCAGCGGAGAGCTGAATGTTTCGCCGGAGATCATGAATTCAGTCTATGGCCTGGAGTGCACTCCAGGTATTTAGGGTTGAGTCATGGAATATGTCAACCTCGGACGCAGCGGCCTCCAAGTGAGTCCGCTCTGCCTCGGCACCATGAACTTCGGCCCGCGGACCTCGGAGGAAGACTCCTTCGCGATCATGGACCGGGCTCACGAGCTGGGCATCAACTTCTTCGACACGGCGAACGTGTACGGCGGCAAGAAGGGCGAGGGTGTCACCGAGAACATCCTCGGCCGGTGGTTCGCGCAGGGCGGCGGGCGCCGCGAGCGGACGGTCATCGCGACCAAGGTCTACGGCGACATGGGCGACTGGCCCAACGAGCGCAAGCTGTCCGCGCTCAACATCCGCAGGGCCGCCGACGCCTCGCTGAAGCGCATGCAGACCGACTACATCGACATCTACCAGGCCCACCACGTCGACCGGAACACCCCGTTCGACGAGTTCTGGGAGGCCATGGAGGTTCTGCGCCAGCAGGGCAAGATCCTCTACGTCGGCTCGTCGAACTTCGCGGGCTGGCACATCGCCAAGGCCCAGGAGACCGCCGCCAGGCGCAACTTCACCGGGCTGGTCAGCGAGCAGTCCCACTACAACCTGCTCACCCGCGCGCCCGAGCTGGAGGTGCTGCCCGCGTGCGAGGACTACGGCATCGGCGTGATCCCGTGGAGCCCGCTGGCCGGCGGCCTGCTCGGCGGCGTGCTACGCAAGATCGACAAGGGCCGCTCGGCCGCCGAGAACATGGTCAAGCAGCTCGACAGGCACCGCGACAAGATCGAGCGGTACGAGAAGTTCTGTGACGAGCTGGGCGAGGACCCGGCGAACGTGGCCCTGGCCTGGCTGCTCAAGCAGCGTGCGGTCACCGCGCCGATCATCGGCCCGCGCACGATGGAGCAGCTCGACGGCAGCCTGCGGGTCCTGGAGATCGACCTGGACGAGGCCGCCCTGGCCCGCCTGGACGAGATCTTCCCCGGCCACCGCACCGCTCCGGAGGACTACGCCTGGTGATCGGCCGGCCGGCCCGGAGGTGACTCAGGTCAGCAGGGCGCCGAGCACGACGATCAGCAGCAACAGGCCGAGCACGATGGGCAGCAGCCAAGGACGAGGACGATCCACGCCCTGGAGCCTAGCCCTGTCCGGAGGGTGTGAGCGCCCAATCGGCGAGTGACTCGTACCTCACCTGGGGCCCGGGGTGACTGCGGACGAGACGGACGCTCTCCGCCCGCCACGGCGAGCCGCTGAACCAGGACAGCGACTCCACCAGCGGGCGGAGGTCCGTCTCCGTCTTGGCGCGGGCCAGCGTGAGGTGCGGGTGGAAGCGTTTCTCGTCCGTCTGCACGGCTCCGGCCCGCCGCCCGCCCGCCTTGACCGAGTCGGCCAGCCGGACCATCGAGTCACCGGTGACGCCGGCCCAGAAGACCCTGGCCCGGCGGACGGACGAGAAGGCCCCGAAGCCGGTGAAGGCCAGGTCGAGGACGGTGTGGCGGTGTACGGCGCGGGCCAGGCGCACCTCCAGCTCGGGCAGCACCGTCTCGGGCACCTCGCCGAAGAAGGCCAGCGTGATGTGCCAGGTGGCCCGGTCGGGCCAGCGCAGCCCCGGCACCTGCCCGACGTACGGGGCGATCGCGTGTGAGATCTCGTCCAGCACCTCGTCAGGCGGCACCAGAGCCGCGAAGAGCCTCATGCCATCCGATTCTGCCCCGAGCGCCCGCGGCGACGAGGCAGCGCCCGCACAGACTCATGCCACCGCGAGCACCGACCTGCTCACCCGGGCGGTGATCAGCCGCGTCACGAGGAAGGCCAGCCCGGTCCCGGCCAGGACCAGCACGCCGGACAGGATCACGCCCGACCGGGGCCCGCCCAGCTCCGACAGCCAGCCGATCAGCGGCGCCCCCACGGGCGCCCCGCCGGTGAACACCAGCATGTAGATCCCCATGACCCGTCCCCGCATGTCCGGAGAGGTGGCGATCTGGACGCTGGCGTTCGCGGCCGTGTTGATCGTGATCAGCGCGATCCCGGTCGGGATCAGCAGCAGCAGGTAGACGGGATAGAACGGGGCCAGCCCGGTGGCGATCTGGAACAGCCCGAACCCGAGCGCTCCGGCCACCAGCACCTTCCGCGACAGCCGTGCCCGGCGCGCCGCGAGCAGCGCCCCGCCGAGCGCTCCCACCGCGAACATGCTGGAGGCCAGCCCGAACGACGAGGCCCCGGCCTTGAACACCTCACGGGCCATCAGCGCGATCGACATCGAGAACGACTGCGAGAACATCGAGACGAACCCGATCAGCAGCACCGGCATGAGCAGCTCTTCGCGCTGGATCACGTAACGCAGACCCTCGCGGAGCTGGCCCTTGGCCCGGGGAATTGGCTCGGAGGTGTTCAGCTCGGACTTCCGCATGAAGACCAGGCTGGAGATCACGCCGCCGAAGGTCAGCGCGTTGATCAGGAAGATCGGGCCCGTACCGCCGAACACGTAGATCAGCAGTCCGGCCAGCGCCGGGCCGACCACGCGGGCCAGGTTGAAGATGGAGCTGTTCAGTGCGATCGCGTTGGGCAGGTCCTGGCGGCCGACCATCTCGACCACGAACGCCTGCCGCGTCGGCACCTCCACGCAGGAGATCATGCCGAGCAGGAACGCCATCACGTACACGTGCCAGACCTGGGCGGAGCCGGTCATCGTCAGCACGCCGATCGTGAGAGCCAGCGTGGCCATCAGGATCTGGGCGCCGATGAGGATCGGGCGCTTGGGGTAGCGGTCGGCCAGCACGCCGCCGAACATCCCGAACAGCAGCATCGGCAGGAACTGCAGCGCGGTCGCCGTTCCGAGCGCCGCCGCGCTGCCGTGGGTCAGGTCGAGCACCAGCCAGTCCTGGGCGGTGCGCTGCAGCCAGGTGCCGACGTTGGAGACGGTGCCACCGGCCGCGAACATGCGGTAGTTGTGAACCCTGAGTGACCGGAACATGCCGGTCCTGGGTTCTTCAGGCTCTATATCTTGCTGAGCTTCTCCAGGATCGGCGCCGCCTGCCTGAGGATCGACCGCTCCTCCGGCGAGAGCTCCTTCAGCCTCTGCGTCAGCCACGCCTCCTTGCGGCGTCGCTCCTCCTTCAGCAGCTTCTCGGCGGCCTCGGTCACGCTCACGGCCACCTGCCGACGGTCGGTCGGATGCGGGGTGCGCGCGACCAGGCCGCGTTCCTCGAGTTTGGCGATCACGCGCGTCATCGAGGGTGGCTGTACCTTCTCGAGCTCGGCCAATTCGCCGGGGGTTATCCCGGAATGCCGTTCCACCGCGGCGAGCGTCGCGAACTGCGTGGGAGTCAGCGAGTGCGCTGCCGCCTGTCGTCGTAGGCGCCTGGTCAGCCTTGCCATCGAGACGCGCAGGGCTGAAGCCAGGCCTGCGTCGCTGCGCAGGTCCATCTTGGGCTGGGTTTTGGTTAGCATGAGTCATTACCTTTGCTAACTATAGGCGAGGGCACGATATTTCCCCAAACGAGACATCTCACACCTTGATACACGGAGATCGTGCCCTCCTTAGAGATCTTCTTCGGGAAGGTCGCGGGGGACCCGGCCCCCGCGACACTCAACCGCCGATCAGTGCCCGGATCGGGCCGATCGCGAAGTAGAGGACGAAAAGGATCGCCACTCCCCACAGCAACGGATGGATCTCGCGTGCCTTGCCTCGCACCACCTTGACCAGAACGTAGCTGATGAACCCGGCTCCGATGCCGTTCGAGATGGAGTACGTGAACGGCATGACGACGATGGTGAGGAATGCCGGGATCGCGATCTCGTAGTCGTTCCAGTCGATGTCGCGGATCGCGGTCATCATCAGGAACCCGACGATGATCAGCGCGGGCGCCGCGGCCTCGTACGGCACCACCTCGACGAGCGGCGCGAAGAAGATCGCCACCAGGAACAGCACGCCGGTGACGACGCTGGCCAGCCCGGTCCGCGCGCCCTCGCCGACACCGGCGGCGGACTCGATGTAGGTGGTGTTCGAGGAGACCGAGCCCGCGCCGCCCGCCGCCGCGCCGATCGAGTCGACGAGCAGGATCTCCCTGGTACGCGGCAGCGTCCCGTCCTCCTGGACCAGGTTCGCCTGGCGGCCTACGCCCACGATCGTGCCCATGGTGTCGAAGAAGTCCGTGATGAGCAGCGTGAAGACGAGCAGCACCGCCAGCAGCACCGAGACCCGGCTGAAGGCGCCGAACGGGTCGAACTCCGTGAACAGGACGAGCGGATTGTGGAAGCCGAAGATCGTCTCGGGCAGGGTGGGGACGTTCAGCTGCCAGCCCGCGGGGTTCTCGGCCGAGACCTGGCCGGACTTCGCCAGCCACTCCACGATGATCGCCAGCACGGTGGTGCCGACGATGCCGATCAGGATCGCGCCCCTGACCTTGCGCGCGACCATCGCCGCCGTGACGAGCAGGCCCACCACGAAAACGAGGATCGGCCACGAGGTCAAGCCGCCGCGGATGCCCATCTCCAGCGGCGGGCCGGCGGCGACGCGGCGGACGAAGCCCGCGTCCACGAAGCCGATGAGCGCGATGAACAGCCCGATGCCGACGCTGATGGCGGTCTTGAGCTGGGCCGGGATGGCGTGGAACACGGCCGTCCGCAGCCCGGTCAGCACCAGCACCGCGATGATGACGCCTTCGAGGAAGACCAGGCCCATGGCCTCCTCCCACGTCATCACGCTGGCGATGTTGAAGGTGACGAAGGCGTTCAGGCCCAGGCCCGCCGCCATCGCGAAGGGCACGCGGCCGATGACCCCCATGAGGATCGTCAGCACGCCGGCCACGAACGCGGTCCCGGCCGCCACGAGCGCCACGGGCGCCGTCTGGCCGTCGCCGATGAAGTGCTTCTCCACGTCCGTGCCGTTGGCGATGATGATCGGGTTCAGCACGACGATGTACGCCATGGTGAAGAAGGTGGCCAGGCCGCCACGTACTTCACGGGAGACTGTCGAGCCTCGTGCGGAGATTGCGAAGAAACGGTCGATTGCGTTACGAGTGTCACTCACGACGCGAAGAGTGACAGTCGCGATGAGCTGCGAAAAGAGTCGGTGATGAGATCGAGACCCGATTGGAAGCTAGGCTGGACAACGTGAAGCAGCAGTGGCACCCCGACCCCGAGCCGATCAAGACCAACGACACCGCCGCCGTCGGCGCGGGCACCGCCCTGTGGGCCGTGGCCCTGGTCGTCCTGCTGATCTTCCGTCCCGCTCCGGAGAACACGTGGTGGATCTGGACCTGCGTGACCGGGGTCGGCTTCGGCCTGTTCGGCATGTGGTTCGTCCGCCGGCCGCGGGGTTGACGCGCGTACTGCGCGCGAGCTGACATTCGTCATCTCCGGCCGTTCGCCGAAGTCACCTGGAAGTGGTGTTTCCGCCCACTACATCGCCATAAGCCCGTCCAACCATGCTTATAAGCATGAAGAAGCCCATCTTGGCCCTCCTCCTGGGCGCAGTCGCCCTCACCGCCTGCGGCACCGCCGACCCTGAGGTCAGGACCGCCGCCGACGCGGGGAGCGTGGCCTGGGGCCCGTGCACCGACCTGACCAGCCCGGACGGCAAGCCCGCCACCCCCGCCCCCGGCACGGAGTGCGGCAAGGTCCAGGTGCCGCTCGACTACGCCGAGCCCGGCGGGGAGAAGATCGATCTCGCGCTGATCCGCGTCAAGGCCACCGGTGACCGCCACGGCTCGCTGGTCTTCAACTTCGGCGGCCCCGGCGCATCGGGCGTGGACACGCTGGCGCTGGCGAGCCGGGCGTTCGCCGGCCTGGCCAGCCGCTACGACCTGGTCAGCTTCGACCCGCGCGGCGTCGAGCGCAGCTCGGGCGTCAAGTGCGGCGGCCGGCTCGACCAGCTGCTCGGCGCCGGAACCGCGGCCGACGGCGACAGGCTGGCCAAGGAGTTCGCGGCGGCCTGCAAGCGGGACTCGGGCAAGATCCTGCCGCACGTCGGCACCGTGAACGCCGCCAGGGACCTCGACCGGATCAGGGCCGCGCTCGGGGACGCGCGGCTCAACTACTTCGGCATGTCGTACGGCACGCACCTCGGCGGCGTGTACGCCACCCACTTCCCCAAGAACGTCGGCCGCTTCGTCCTGGACGGCGCCTTCGACCCGACGGTCACGTTCGAGGAGCGGGCGGTGATCCAGGCGACGGGGTTCGACCACGCCTTCGAGGCTTTCGCCAAGGACTGCGTCGCGCAGGGCTGCGACCTCGGGACCGACCCCGCCACCGTCGAGCGGACGGTCGAGACGCTGGTCGACGGCCTGAAGACGAAGCCGCTCAAGGTCGGCGACCGCGAGCTGACCCACGGCCTGGCCCAGCTCGCCGTCATCACCCCGCTGTACGCCAAGTCGACCTGGCCGGTGCTGGAGCAGGCCGCCGCCGCGGCGGTCAAGGGGGACGGCACCACGCTGCTCGCCCTGGCCGACGCCTACACCGGGCGCAAGCCCGACGGGACGTACTCGACGATGATGACGAGCCTGCAGGCGATCAACTGCGCGGACAACGCCGAGCGCCCCACCGTCGCCGAGACCGCCGCGATCAACGACCGGGTGGCGAAGATCTTCCCGATCCTGTCGGCCGAGGGCTCCGGCTCGGCCTGCGCCCACTGGCCGGTGAAGGGCGACGACGCGGCCAAGCGCATCGACGCCACCGGCTCCGCGCCGATCCTGGTGATCGGGGGCAAGGGCGACCCGGCGACGCCTTACCAGTGGGCGACGAAGCTCACGGATCAGCTCAGGACGGGCGTCCTGGTCACCTACGAGGGTGAGGGGCACGGCGCGTACCTGAGCGGCAACGGGTGCGTCATGAACACGGTGGACGCGTACGTGCTGAAGGGGAAGGTGCCCGCCAAGGGCACCAGCTGCGCCGCCTGAGACCCGCCGCCGGGCGGGACGCCTGGGAGGCACCACGGGGGGCGCCTCCCAGGGCCCGGTCAGGACAGGTCGGCCTCCGCCAGGAGGAGCGGCACCGCGTCCGGGTCACGCAGCAGGGCGGCCACGGCGAGCCGGTCGTTCCACTGCCCCGTGGCCCAGGCCAGCCCCCTGGCCAGCCCGTCGACGCCGGTGCAGTGGACCGCCCCCTCGAAGAAGCGCCACGCGCACTCCACCCCGTCGACCAGCAGCTTCTCGTGCTCCACGTAGGTCTCGGGCGCGCCGGTCAGCAGCGACCGCACCGCCGGGGGCACCTCGCGGGCCTCCCCCTGCGAGGTGACCTCGCCGGAGGTGAGCTCGCCGGCCAGCGGCAGATCGAGCAGCTCCGACAACGACTCGGCCAGGTCGTAGGGGGCCAGCACCAGCGGCCGGTCGGTGACGAGCTGCAGCAGGTCGGGCGCCTCGACCACCACGGCGTCCTCGGCCGCGGCGACCACGATCGAGCCGCCCAGCACCGCGCGCACCTGGGAGGGCGGCGCGACCCGGGAGGGATCGACGGCGCCCAGCGCGATCCACAGGGCGCGCAGCTGGGCCCGGTCCACTGTGATCGACGGATCGGCCATCAGCTCCAGGAGCTCCTCCGGCCCGCCGTGCGAGGCCAGCAGCTCGGGCAGCGTGGTGCGGACGCCGAGCATCGACAGCGCCGCCTCGTCGAGCCCGGTGGGCGCGTCGGCGTAGAGGCCGTGCAGCAGCGGGTCGGCCCCGGGCAGGCGCAGCTCCAGCGGCTTGCGGCCGTCGAGCACCGGAT
The DNA here is from genome assembly GCF_005889725.1 of Nonomuraea zeae. Classification (GTDB taxonomy): domain Bacteria; phylum Actinomycetota; class Actinomycetes; order Streptosporangiales; family Streptosporangiaceae; genus Nonomuraea; species Nonomuraea zeae. Next base: position 7,409 of record NZ_VCKX01000181.1, on the reverse strand, counting down.
GGTTGGCCAGCCACCAGGCGGTGTAGGAGGGCACCTCCACGCCGTCCACGCGCAGCGGGTGGAGCGCGGCCCGTAGCGGGGGCCTGGTCAGCAGCGCGAGCGCGGCCGGCCAGTCGGCCACCAGCTCCAGGTCGCGCACCGCCAGGAACTCCGCCACCAGCGGCGGCACGGCCAGCTCGGGCAGCAGGTCGAGGACGTGGTCCAGCCAGTCGTCCTCGCCGTCGAGGTCGTGGTCGCAGTCGTCCTGGTCGAGCAGCACGTCGGACTCGTGCACCACGGCGAACCCATCGAGCACCCCGGCCGCGGCCAGGACCCGGGAGCCGTAGGTCTCCGTCAGCTCGGCGGCGGCCACCCCGAGATGCGTGCCGGGCTCCAGCAGCCCCGCCAGCGCGCCGTCGGCCAGCATCAGCTCCCCGGCCGGGTAGAGCTCGCCGTCGGTGCCGCGCAGGGCCAGCTCGGCCAGCCACGGCGCCTCACCGGGCACCAGCCCGGACGCCTCCACCAGGGAGAGCACGGCCCGCGCCACCGGCTCGGGGTCGGGGTTGTCGAGCGACTGCGCGACGGCGGCCTTGGTCAGCGGGTCTTCGAGCACGGTCCTGGGCGTGGCCTCGGCCGCCCCCAGCCGGAGCAGCGCGGGATCGGCGGCCTCCGGATGCACGATGCGCAGCCCGAGCGGCGTCAGGTCGAGGTCGGCGCCGCCGTCGGTGAGGATCAGCGTCCCGCGCGGGCCGCGCACCACCCGGCCGTCGGTCAGCGGCACCGGCAGCGCGCCCAGCGACTCGGGGTCGTCGACCGGCAGCACCGAGTAGAGTGCCCGCCACCACGAGGGCTCGCGCACCTCGACGGCCTCGCCCGACAGCAGGTCGACCACGTCGGCCAGCTCCACCTTGCGCACGCCGAGGGCGACCATGGCGGGATGCCTGGCGGGCCACCCGGCGGGCAAAAGCCCGGGGACGAAGTCGGCGACCGCCGCGAGCAGCTCTCCGGACGCCGACGGGATCACCGCGGCCTCCCTGCCCGCGACCACCCATCCGTCGCCCTCGGGCTCGCGCGCCGGGTGCTCGACCTGCCACTCGGCGTCGGGCTCGTAGACCTCGGCCTCGGCGAACGAGGGCGTGTGCACGGCGGGGGCGGGCGCGGACAGCGCCGGGAGCAGCGGCGTCTCCGGCAGCCTGGCCAGCACCGCGCGGCGGATGCGGGCGTCGAGCTCGCCCTTGCCCATGAGGGATGGCACCAGGTCGAGCAGCTTGGACGTGCGCGGCAGCTCCCTGAGCAGCTTGACGTAGGCGTCGGCCACCCGCTCGACCAGGAAGTCGGCCAGCGGCCCCTTGGCGACGTGCCGCCGGTCGGTGGCCATCGGGAACGACGCGATCAGCAGCGCGGGCAGGTCGAGCGGCTCGTCGCTGGGCGTGGGTGCGTGCACGACGGGCGGCACCGCAGCGGGCAGCGGCCCCGGCTCGCCGGTGCCGGTGACGGGCACCGCCCAGCGCAGCGACCAGTAGGGGCGGGCCCGCTCCTCGGTGGGCCGGTCGGCGAAGAGCGCGGCCACCTCCTCGGCGGTGAACTCGCCCGACTCCGACACCACGTGCCAGCCGTCGGCGACCACCGTGCGGACCGTGCCGTCGAGCTCGATCTCGATGGCCTCCAGCGCGGGCAGGCCGAGCAGCAGCGCGGGGCTGGTCTCCGCCAGCAGGCGCCGGACCACGGTGACGACGCCCTGGTCACGCAGCGGCAGGCGGACGAGCGTGTCGAACCCCTCCGGCACGTCGAGCGGCGGCGCGTCGAGCGGCAGCCGCAGCAGGGGCACGTGCCCCGAGCGGCCGGCCAGCTCAGCCGCGAGCGCCGGGATCTCCGCCACCGCGGCCGTGGTCTCGGCCCGCGACCACCGGACCGCGCCGGTCTCGCGCGAGCCGATGGCGGGCTCGTCGCAGACGGAGACGACCGCCGCGAACCCCACGCCGAACCGGCCCGCCGCGCCGGCCTCGTCCCGTTTGCCCGAGACGCGCAGTGTGGACAGGCCCTCCACGCCGGTGGCGTCGAGCGGGGCGCCGGTGTTGGCGGCCGTCAGCACGTCGCCCTGGAGCGAGAGCCGCAGCACACCCGGCACGCCCGCGCGGAAGGCCGCGTCGGCGGCGTTCTGCGCGAGCTCGACGATCAGCCGGTCGCGGTAGCCGCCGAGCGCGAAGTCCTCTTCGGCGTTGGCGTCCTCACGGAACCGGGCCGGTGAGGCCGTCCACGCGGCGAGGACGGCGGCTCGTATCCGGTCACAGCCAAAGCTTGCGGTCATCGATCACGATCCTGGTTGAGGGTAGGGGGGCCACCGTAGGTTAGCGGCCTTCACCGACACTCACGGTCAGGCTCTCACGATCAGGAGTGGCCGAGCTCCTCCGAACCGGATTCGTCGACAGAACCCGCCTCCTCCTCGATCAGGTCGAACCCGAGATCGTCGAGGATGGGGATGGCCTGCTCCACCGTCGGCGGCAGCACGGCGGCCTCGGAATGAGCGCCGCAGCCGTGGTCGGCGGCGACGACCTTGCCGTCGTCCGGTGCGTATTCGTTGGCGCACACGCCGAACGACAGCCGGAGCTCACCCGACAGCAACCAGTAGAAGCCGCAGGTGGAGCACTGCGCGGGAGCGGCGTGTGCGATCGGAGTGTGCGGCCCGTGCTCGCCCGCGTGCCAGCGTCTGGCAGCCCGGTCTCTGCCGATGGCCGAGAGCACACGGGCTCGGCCCAGGCCGTATTCGAAAACCATCTGGTGGTCGGAGTCTTCGTCGGTCTCGGTGAAACCTGGTGCCAGCCTGTCGTCGTCGTCCGACGTCGGCAGCAGGTCGCCCACGCCGAGGTCTCCGGGACGCAACCGCTCGCTCCACGGCAGCCACTCGGGCGCCAGCAGCGCTCCGGCGCCGGGGAGCAGGACGGCCTCGCTGACCGTGACCTTCTTCGCGCGCGAGGCACGCGTGACGGTGACGGCCCAGCGCCAGCCGCGATAGGCCCGGTCGAGACAGGCGAAATAGTGGGTGACGATGCGGTCGCCCTCGGCCTCGTAGCCGAGGTGGTCGCCGGCCTCGCCCGGCCACGCCAGCTCCTCGGCCGCGGCGCGCGCCAGATCGACCGCGGCCGCACAGGCCTGGTCGGGAGCGGAGACGCGGGCCCTGGTGCGGCTCATCGGGCCGCCTCCGCCGAAAGGTGCTGTTCGCTCACACTTCATTCTCACCCATGGCCGGACCTGGAAGTCCCACAACCCCCGAACCCAGGCAGAGATAGCACTTGAATCGGGTAAGACTGGTAGGCGTGGAGGGAGCCTGGAAGCGAGCGCGCGAGATCTCGCGACGCGTCGGGAGCGGGGTCGCCGGCGCGGGCCGCGCGACCGCCCGCGCGGGCAAGGCCACGGCGAGCGGCACGGCGCGGGCGAGCAAGGCCACCGCCGCGGGCGCGCACAAGGTGGGCCGGGCCACGCGGCGGCTCACCTACGCCAACGGCGCCGGCCGCACCGGGCTCGGCCGGCTGATCGAGCTGTCGGCGGGCAACAGCGCGAGCGACGCGATGGTCACGGTGGCGCTGGCGAGCACGGTGTTCTTCGGCGTGCCCGTCGGCGAGGCGCGCGGCTCGGTCGCCCTCTACCTGGTCATCACGATGCTGCCGTTCGGGCTGCTGGCGCCGTTCGTGGGGCCGATCCTCGACCGGTTCAGGTCGGGGCGCCGCTACGTGATGGCGGGCACGCTGTTCGGGCGGGGCCTGCTGTGCTTCGCGATGGCGGCCGCGGTGGGCCCCGGCGACCTGCCGACGCTGTTCATCGGGGCGCTGGGCGTGCTGGTGCTGTCCAAGGCGTACAACGTGTCGCGGGCGGCGATCATGCCGAGCGTGCTGCCCGCCGACATCACGCTGGTGTCGGCGAACGCGCGGGTGGCGCTGTTCACGCTGGTGGCCGCCGGCGTCGCGGTGCCGGTGGGCGCGGGGCTGACCGTGTGGCTGGGCAGCGCCGCGGTGCTGCGCGTCGCGATGGTGGCCTTCCTGCTGCTCGGCGTCGTCGCCGTACGCCTGCCGCGCCACGTCGACTCCCCCGAGATGGAGGAGGAGGGCGGGCCGCCCCGCTGGCGGACCCTGCTCAAGGTCGGCCCCACGGTCGCCGAGGCCGTCTGGGCGAACGTGGCCATCCGGATCTTCTCCGGGTTCCTGCTGTTCTTCCTGTTGTTCCTGGTCCAGGACAAGGCGGTGCCCTGGCTGGCGATGACGCGGGCGCAGGGCGCGGAGGTCGTGTTCTTCGACATCCCCAAGACGATCGCGCTGCTCGCGGCCGCGGCCGGGCTGGGCGGCCTGGCCGGCGCCGCCGTCGCGAACTGGACGCGTAACCACTCGCCGCAGCTCATCGTGCTGGCGACGCTGGCCGTGACCAGCGTGACCAGCATCGTGACCGCGATCTTCTTCGGGCTGTGGGCCGCCCTGGCGATCTCGCTGATCACCGCCTTCGCGCAGGAGCTGGGCAAGCTGGCGCTCGACGCCATCGTGCAGCGGGAGATCGGCGAGGAGGTGCGCTCGTCCACGTTCGGGGTGGTCGAGGCGATGCTCCAGCTCGCCTGGGTGTTCGGCGGGCTGGTGGGGCTGGTGCTCTCGCTCACCCAGAGCAGCCTGGCCGGGCTGGTCACGCTGGCGGTTGTGCTGACCGCCGCGCTCGGCTGGCTGCTGATCACCAGGCGCAGGCGCGTCCGCGCCGCCGACGCGAAACTGCGCGAGCACCGCGCGGCGGCCGCCCGGGATGGCGCGCAGCCGGCCGACGTGGCGACCGCCCACTACAGCCCCGACCAGGCCGACCAGCCGGAGAACACCTCCGGCTGGGCCGACGAGCGAACGGACACCTCCGGCTGGGCCGACGAGCGAACGGACACCTCCGGCTGGGCCGACGAGCAGCGGGGGGACAAGATCGATCCGACCAAGCCGCTGACCAACCCCAACGCCTGACCGGGGCCGCGGGCGGCTCAGGCGTCGAGGTCGTCCGCGACGGCCCTGAGCACCTGTGCGATCTTCTTGGCGTGCGCCGCGTCGGGGTGCTTGCCCCGCTGGTAGGAGGTCGAGACGTCGTCGAGCAGCTTGATCAGGTCTTCGACGATGACCACCATCTCGTCCGGCTTCTTCCGCTTGGCCTTCGGCTTGGCCTTGGCCAGCGTCGGCGGCTGGTCCAGGATCCGCACCGACAGGGCCTGCTGGCCGCGGCGGCCCTCGGCCACGCCGAACTCCACCTTCTGTCCGGGCTTGAGCGGGCCTGCGCCAGTGGGCAGCGCGGAGGAATGCACGAAGACCTCACCGCCGTCGTCGCGGGTGAGGAAGCCGAAACCCTTGTCGGCGTCGTACCACTTGACCTTGCCACTCGGCACAGGAGGACCTCGTTCAAACAGTCGAAATGATGATGGATGGATGTAGGTTATGCCCCGCGGAGCGCCAGGGCGACCGGGTAAATGGCGGGCAATTAGCGGAGTTCGTCACGCCTGCGCCAATCGGCGAACCAGGTGGCGAATTCGGTGAGGTCCCCCAGCGTGACATCGGCTCCGTGATCACGCAGCTCTCCCACCGTGTAGGGGCCGGTCGCGACCGTCACGCTCACGGCGCCGCCCGCGCGCGCCGCCTCGATGTCCGCGACATGGTCACCAACATAAGCCGCCGCGCCGAAGCGCGCGAGTGCCGATCCCTTGGCCGCCCCGAAGACCGACCCGACCACCTCGTCCACGGCGAGCCCCAGCAGTTCGACCGTGCCGACCGCGTCCCGGATGTTCTTGCCGGTGACCACGATGACCCGGCCGCCGCCCGCGCGTACGGCCTCGACCGCCTCGTACGCGCCGGCCATGGCCGTGTGCACCGGAACCCCCTTATCCGGATATATCTCTCGAAAAAGGTCGGCGGCTGCGGCGATCTCCTCAACCGGAAGCCAGTTCGCCAGCTCCATCTCCAGCGGCGGGCCCAGCCTCCGCACGATCGCGGCGCTATCCATGCGCACGCCCAAACGCACGGACAGCTCATCGTAAACAGCCGCGATCCCGGACCTGGTGTCTGCCAATGTCATGTCAAGGTCGAATCCCACAGAAGTCGTCACATGAGCAGGATGCCAAACAGTGCTCTACCCCGCGTAACGGCCCTTGTTCTGCGACCCTAGGAATGGGAAGAAAGGAATTACTTATCGGAGAGGAGCGGCCGATGGCCGAGACCCCCAGACCGCCACAGGCCGGTGACCGGCTCGTCGCCCCCTCCGCCGTCCCCCGCCCGCACAGGCCCGCCAGGCCGGGCGGCGCCCCGGTGACGGCGTGGCACCGGATCGTCTCCGCGTTGGCCTACGCGGTGAAGGTCGCCTCCAGAGTGGCGGCGCTGGCCCTGGTGCTCTACGCGCTCTTCTCGGTCTTCCGGGCGAACCCGGCCAACATCTGGTACCAGTTCGTCGAGTCGCTGGCCTCGTCGCTGTCCCTGGGGCTGGCGAACCTGTTCCAGCTCGCCGACCCCCGGTGGACGACACTGGTCAACCACGGCCTGGCCGCGATCGTCTGGCTGATCGCGGGCTCCGCCCTGGCGGGCCTGATCCGGCGCGCCGCTCCGTAGGCGCGGACTCGGCCGGATCGGGGAGGGCCGCCCAACGCGGTCGGCCCCAACGACTACTCTCCTTACGGAGGTATCAGGATAGATATGACCAGATCGACCCGCGAGCGGATCATCGATGAGGCCCTGCGGCTGTTCGCCGAGCGTGGCTATTCCGCCACGTCCGTGGCCGAGATCGAGGCCGCGTCAGGGCTCTCCCCCGGCGCCGGAGGGCTCTACAGGCACTTCAAGTCCAAGTACGAGGTGCTCGCCGCGGCGATCAACGAGCATGCCACCCGTACCAGGAGCCAGGTGGCGGGCAGCCTGGCCGAGCTGAACACCATGGAAGCCTCCGCGGACCTGGAGGAGCGGCTGTCCCATCTGTGCCGCGCCGGGCTCGCCAAGGTGCGCGAGGAGTCCGAGCTGACCCGGGTCTTCTTCCGCGACCTGAGCCAGTTCCCCGAGCTGGTCGCCGTCGTACGTGAAGGGCTGCTGCAGCCCATGTTCGACGCGATCGTCACCTGGTTCCAGGCGCAGCCCGAGTACAACGACGCCAAGGTCGACTGGACGGGCATCGCGGCGGTGCTCGGCGGCTCCGTCGTGCACTACCGGCTCTTCCAGGAGACCGTGGGCGAGCTGCCGGGACACGCGGAGAAGGACCAGTTCGTCGCCGCCTGGGTACGCCTGGCCGTCGGCCTCCTGCCCAGCCCCGCGCCCGTCAGCTGAGGTCGAGCAGCCGGTAGGCCAGCCAGACCACGCCCAGCCCGGTCCCGATCATGAACATCGTCCCGCTGACGTCGTAGAACTGCGTGAAGAAGGCCTGCACCCCCGGCTCGCTCCCCACCCGCAACC
>NZ_VCKX01000180.1 GCF_005889725.1 Nonomuraea zeae | reverse complement strand
CGCCCTTGGCCACCGCCGTGGTGACCTGCGCGATGCTGCGCACCTGGTTGGTCAGGTTGTCGGCCATCGAGTTGACGTTGTCGGTGAGGTTCTTCCAGGTGCCCGCCACGTTCGGCACCCGGGCCTGACCGCCCAGCTGGCCCTCGGTGCCCACCTCGCGGGCCACCCGGGTCACCTCGTCGGCGAACGCGCCGAGAGTGTCGACCATGGTGTTGATGGTCTGCGCCAGCGCGGCCACCTCGCCCTTGGCCTCCACCGTGATCTTCTGCGACAGGTCACCCCTGGCCACCGCGGTGGCCACCTGCGCGATGCTGCGCACCTGGTTCGTCAGGTTGGAGGCCATGACGTTGACGTTCTCCGTCAGGTCCTTCCAGGTGCCCGACACGCCACGGACCGTGGCCTGCCCGCCCAGGTTGCCCTCGGTGCCGACCTCGCGGGCCACCCGGGTCACCTCGTCGGCGAAGGACGAGAGCTGGTCGACCATGGTGTTCAGGGTGTTCTTCAGCTCAAGGATCTCGCCGCGGGCCGAGACCGTGATGCTCTGCGACAGGTCGCCGCGAGCCACGGCGGTGGCCACCTGGGAGATGTTGCGCACCTGGTCGGTCAGGTTGCCGGCCATGAAGTTCACCGAGTCCGTCAGCGCCCGCCAGGTGCCCGCCACGCCCTTCACGTCCGCCTGGCCGCCGAGCTGGCCTTCGGTGCCGACCTCGCGGGCCACCCGGGTGACCTCGTCGGCGAAGGAGGACAGCTGGTCGACCATCGTGTTGACGGTGTTCTTCAGCTCAAGGATCTCGCCGCGCGCGTGCACGGTGATCTTCTGCGACAGGTCGCCCCTGGCCACCGCCGTGGTGACCTGGGCGATGCTGCGTACCTGGTCGGTCAGGTTGCCCGCCATGGCGTTGACCGACTCGGTGAGATCCTTCCACGTGCCCGACACCGCGGGCACGTCGGCCTGGCCGCCCAGGCGGCCGTCGGTGCCGACCTCGCGCGCCACGCGCGTCACTTCGGAGGTGAACAGCGAAAGCTGGTCCACCATGCCGTTGAACACCGACGCGATCTCCCCGAGGAGACCGTCGGCGTCGTCGGGCAGCCGCGTGCGGAAGTCCCCGTCTCTCACGGCGGTCAGACCGGCGAGGAGCTGGCGTAGCTCCGGCTCGCCAACCTCACCAGGGCCGCGGCTGCGCTTCGTACGCGCGGCCGAACGGGTCGTACCGACGGCAGGGTCGCTCATGACCGGTCCTCCGTACTCGCCCGAACTTCCTCAGGTAGCGGAGAGGGTAGCGGCATACGCCCTATCTGCGCGCTAACCGCAGGTTGTCATCTACCTATCACAGCACGTGCATGAGTCGATCCGACCTTCACTTGCACTATCGCTACACAGGTTGCTGTTGCAAATCTCTCTCAACAGCGGCCGGCCTGCCTCAAGGTCCGGCACCTCGGGGGAGGGGCGCTGCGTCAAATGGAGCGTTCCGCCGAGGCGCGAGCGGCGGTGACGGCGTCTTCCAGGGTGTCGTGCACGGGCACGTGGGAGAGGACGCCAGTGATCTCGAAGAGGCGGGCGGGCAGGGGCTGCACGGCGGCCAGCCGGACGGCTCCGCCGTTCTTGGCGCAACTGGTGGCGCACATCAGCAGGACGTGTAACCCGGAGCTGTCCATGAACGGCACCTGCGACAGGTCGAACACCAGCTGGCGACCGGCCGTCGCCTGGTGCTCCTCGAGGTAGGCCTCGAGCTGGCCGCGGTTGGTGGCGTCCATCTCGCCACTCACGACGATCACCGTCACCGCAGGCAGCAGCTGGTGCGCCAGCGTCAATGGCGGCATCTACGGCTTCACCGCTCTCGCCCGCGGAACATGACCATCAATGAAGAATAGACCGCCCGGGTCGCTGGCGATATCCCGGTTTTCACAGACGTCATCGGGATCCGGCGCCCGGCGCGATCCATTCCGGAGAGCGGGCGCGGGTGACCGATATCCGGTCGCCCGCGCCCGCTTTCTCAGTGCCCGTGCGTGATCTTTCTCAGTGCGCGTGCGTGATCGAATCAGTGCCCGTGCCCGTGCCCGACGAACGCCGCCGCGGGCCTGCCCGGCGGCACCAGCCCCAGCGCGACGACGGCCGTGACCCCCGCCACGACGGCGCACAGCGTGAACCCGGCGACGAACCCGCCGGCGTCCGCCGTGGCCCCCGGCGCCAGGCTCGCCGCCGCCACCGTGGACACCACGGCCACTCCGATCGAGCCGCCCAGCTCGTGGAAGGTGCTGATGACCCCGGAGGCGACGCCGTTCTCGCCGGGCGGGATGTTGGCCATGGTCGTCGTGGTGGCCGTCACGAACGCCGGGCCGATGCCCAGCGCGGCCAGCACGAACCCGGGCAGCAAGGTCGTGTACGCGCCGGCGTCGGGTGAGATCCGCGTCATCAGCGCCGCCCCCGCCGCCGTCAGGACGAACGACGCCACCGCCACCGGCCGCCCGCCGACCTTCCCGATGAGGTGCCCGCCGAGCTGCGCGCCGATCGTGATCGCGACGGCGACGGGCAGGAAGAGCAGCCCCGTCTCCAGCGCGCCGAACCCGAGCACGTGCTGGAGGTAGAGCGAGCTGAGGAAGAACAGCCCCAGCATCAGCCCCGTGGCGATCAGCATGACGAACATCCCCGAGATCACCGGCCGCCGGGCGAGCGTCTCGGCGCGCATCAGCGGCGAGCGTACGGATCGCTCGACGACCACGAACAGCGCGTACAGCAGGACGGCGCCCGCCAGCGGCAGCGCCGTGCCCGCCGCGGTCCACCCGGCGTCGCCCGCCGTGACCAGCCCGTAGATCAGCAGTGCCGTCGCCAGCGTGACCACCAGGGCACCGGGCACGTCCACCCGCTCCCTGGGCCCCGCGCCGGCCTCCGCGCCGGGCAGCACGACCGGGACGGCCGCCAGGACCAGCAGCCCGATCGGCACGTTCACGAAGAAGACCCACGTCCATCCGGGCCCTTCGGTCAGCAGGCCGCCGACCAGCACGCCCAGGGCCGCCCCCGTCCCGCCGATGGCCGCCCACACGCCGAGCGCGCGCCCGCGCCGTTCGCCGTGAAAGGTGGTGGTGATGACGGCCAGGGCCGCGGGCGACAGCAGCGCCGCTCCGACCCCCTGCAGCGCCCGCCCCGCGATCAGCATCGCGCCGCTCCCGGCCAGCCCGCAGATCAGCGACGCGGCCGTGAACAGCACCAGCCCCGCGAGCAGCGTGCGCCGCGCCCCGGCCGCGTCGGCGAGCCGCCCGCCGAGCACCATGAGCCCGCCGAAGCAGAGCGTGTACGTGGTCACCACCCAGGTCAGCGACTCGCGGTCGAGCGCCAGATCCGTGCCGATGGTCGGCAGCGCCACCTGCACGACCGTGATGTCCACGATCAGCATGAACTGGGCCAGGCAGAGCAGCACCAGCACGCCCCACCCGCCCCGGCGCGTCGTCGTGTCGAGATCCATCCATAACTCCTAACTCGAACAGTGGTGTTCAAGTTAACACGCGCAAACCATACACGGGTAGGGTGTCGGGAGTTCGCGAACGAACCGGCCGCCGCACGGCGACCGGCAGGGGATGAGAGCAGGGGATGAGAGCTACGCGGGCCCGGAGCCCGCGGCGGGGGACAGGAGCGACAGCATGGTCTTGATCAGCACCTGCTCGACCTCGTCGGCGGCCAGCCGCCCGGTCTCCCGCTCCTGGGCGGCGCTGTGAATGATCGAGAAGAACGTCGTCACCAGCCAGGGCAGCGGCAGGTCGCCACGGAAGTCACCGTCCTGCCGCCCGCGGGCGATGAGGCGCTCGACCCGCCGCAGCGGCCGGTCGTGGTGCTCCCTGATCCGCTCGGTGGGCAGCACCCGGTCGGCGGCCAGGAACAGGCGGCGATGCCGGTCGAGGATCTCCCAGGACGAGTGCAGCAGCTTCGCCATGGCCTCGGGCGCGGGCGCCTTGTCGAGCGCCGGGTCCTCCAGCACCGCGTCCGCCAGGCCGACCGTGTGGTCGAGCACGGCGTCGACCAGCGCCTCTCGTGACGGGAAGTGGCCGTAGAGCGTGACCCGGCCCACCCCGGCGGCCTTGGCGATGTCGGCCACGCTGGCCGCGGGGTCGGCGCTGAGCAACCTGGTGGCGGCCTCGAGTATCGCGGCGATGTTGCGCTCGGCGTCCGCGCGCCGGGCGGGTACGGGCTGTCGTGCCGCGGCCTTGACCATGTGACCACCCTACGACGCCGCCCCGCCGATCACGGGCCAGGCCGGCCGGTGACGCGCGTGTCCGGCGTGCCGGGGGCTTGCGGCTGACGCGACGTCCGGAATTATCGTCGTTCCCGGGTGATCGATGTGAACGGACGACGCTGGAAGATCGGCGAACTCGCCGCCGCCACGGGCGTGACCGTGCGGACTTTGCGCCACTTCCACCAGATCGGCCTGCTGTGCCCGGCCGAGCGGTCGGCCGCCGGGCACCGCGTGTACACCGGCGACGACGTACGGCGCCTGTACCGGATCCTCGCGCTGCGGGAGCTACGGCTGCCGCTCGGCGAGATCGCGGACTCGCTGGACGGCGGCGACCTGCGCGCGACCATCGGGCGGCAGCTCGACCAGGTCGAACGCCGCCTGGTGGGGCAACGGGAGCTGCACCGGCGGCTGCGCGGCCTCGCCGAGGCCCTGCGCGCGGCCGGCGAGCCGTCGATCGACCAGCTCATCCAGACGATGGAGGCGATGATGCAGGCTGGACACTTCACTCCGGAACAGCTCGCCCGCTTCAGGGCGCGGCACGCGGAGATGGGCCAGGAGGAGGCCGGAGGATGGATGGAGCGGCTCTCGGGCCTGGCCAAGGAGGCGGCCGCGCAGGCCGAGCGCGGCACGGATCCGGCGGATCCCGCCGTGCAGGAGCTGGCGCGCCGCTGGAGCGAGGCCGTCGCCGGGCTGGCCGGCGGTGACCGGAGCGTCGTGTCCGCGATCTACGGCAAGATCGATGCCGAAGGGGCGGAGGCCGCGACCAAGGGGCTCCTCAGCACGCCCGCCTGGGACCACCTGAGACGCGCCTTCGCCGTCGGCTTCGCCCCCGGCGCCTGACGCCCCGAAGGCGGCAGCGTGGCGTGTGGTCAGAGCTCCAGGGCGTGGTCGAGGAGCGACTGCAGGGTGACCGCGCCGGCCAGGCGCTCGCCGTCGAGCACGGCCACCAGCGGGCTGCGGGTGCGCGCCATCAGCGCCGCCAGCTCCAGCACGGTCGCCTTCATGTCGGCCACCGGCAGCTCTCTCGGCTGCTCGGGCAGGCACTCGCGGACCGTCTTGCCGCCCAGCCGCCGCAGGAACTTGTCGGCGTGCGCCTCGTCCACCACCCGCGCCAGCGCCGGGTCGTCCTGGCAGTAGGGGGGCACCGCCAGCCGCAGCACCTGGGTGCCGGGCAGGATGCTGACCGGCCGCCCGTTCTCGCCGAGCAGGATGAGCCCTGGGAGGTCCTGCTCGGCCAGGAGCCGGGCCGCCTCCAGCGCCGGGGTGTCCAGGGTGACCGTCGGATATTCGACGGCGAGATCGCGTGCGCGCATCTGTGGCCTCCGGTCCCGAGCCTAGCCAACCGCCGCGCACCCGCACGCCGCTTACGGCAGCTCGGCGAAGCGCTCGATCTCCTCGGTGCGGCCGGAGACGAGCACGACGTCGCCGTAGGACAGCTCGGTGTCGGCCGTGGCGTAGGTGAACTCCTCGCCGGGCGGCTTGACGGCCACGATGGTGACGCCGTACTTGCGCCGCAGGTTGGACCGGCCGAGCGGCACGCCCACGTATTCCTTCGGCGGATTGGTCTTGGCCAGCGCGAAGTTCTCGTCCACCTGCATGTAGTCGAGCATCCGCCCGCTCACCAGGTGGGCGACCCGCTCGCCCATGTCGTGCTCGGGGAAGACGACGTGATGGGCGCCGATGCGGCTGAGGATCCGGCCGTGCTGGGTGCTGACCGCCTTGGCCCAGATGTCGTTGATCTCCAGCTCGACCAGCAGCGACGTGGTCAGGATGCTGGCCTCGATGTCGCTGCCCACCGCCACCACCGCCTGGTAGAAGTCGGGCACGCCGAGCTGGCGCAGCGCCTCCATGTCCGTGGCGTCCGCGGTCGCGATCTGGGTCACCTGGCCCGCCAGCGCCTGGGTGAGCTTGGGCCGGTTGTCGATCGCCAGGACCTCGGTGCCGCGCCTGATGAGCTCCAGGGCCAGCGAGGTGCCGAACCGGCCCAGGCCGATCACCACGACGGGGACGCTCTTGTGCTCAGCCAACGATGACTCGCTCCTCAGGTAGTTCGTAGTGGCGGGCGCGCCGGTTGAGCGCCAGCGCCGAGCCCACGGTGAGCGGGCCTATCCTGCCGACGAACATCAGGATCGCCAGCAGGATGTGCCCGGCCGTGCCCAGGCTCGCGGTGATGCCGGTGGACAGGCCCGCCGTGCCGAAGGCCGCCACCACCTCGAACAGCACCTGGTCCAGCCCGTGCGGGGTGAGCGCCAGCAGCACGTACGTGGACAGGGCGACCAGCGCCATCCCCAGCACGGTGATGGTGACCGCCTGGCGCTGCGTGGCCTCCGGCAGCCTGCGGTGGCCGATGTTGACCCGGCTCTCGCCGCGCATCTCCGCCCAGACGACGAAGGCCAGCAGCCCGAGCGTGGTCACCTTGAGCCCGCCCGCGGTGCCCGCGCTGCCGCCGCCGATGAACATCAGCACGTCGGTGGCCAGCCAGCTCGACGGGTACATCTGGGAGATGTCCAGGGTGTTGAACCCGGCCGAGCGCGGCATCACCGCGGCGAAGAACGCCGCCAGCAGCTTGCCGGGCTCGTCGAGCGCGCCCAGCGTCCTGGGGTTGCGCCACTCGGTCATGAGGAAGACCAGCGTGCCCAGCACCAGCAGCGTCACGGTCACGCCCACGGTGACCCTGGTCAGCACCGTCCACTTGCGCGGCTGCCGCCAGGTGCGGGCCAGCTCGAACACCACGGGGAAGCCCAGCCCGCCGACGATGACGGCGGCCGCGACGGTCAGGCAGATCCACGGGTCGCGGACGTAACGCATGAGGCTGTCGGGCCAGAGGGCGAACCCGGCGTTGTTGAACGCGCTGACCGCGTGGAAGGCCCCCAGGTAGATGGCGCGGCCCAGCGGCTCTCCGTAGCCGATCACGAAGCGGGCGCACAGCGCGACGGCGGCGAGCGCCTCGCACACCAGGCTGAACACGACCACCTTGCGCACGACCCGGCGCACGTCGCTCATGCTCAGCGTCTTGGTCTCCGCCTGGGCCGCGATCCTGGCCCGCAGCCCCAGCCGGCCCGAGACGAGCAGGGTGAACACCGTGGCCATCGTCATGATCCCCAGGCCGCCCACCTGGACCAGCCCGGCGATCACCACCTCGCCGAACACCGACCAGTGGGCCTCGGTGTCGACGATCACCAGACCGGTCACGCAGACGGCCGAGGTCGCGGTGAACATCGCGACCAGCCAGTCGGCGGGCTTCCCGTCGGTGGTGGCCAGCGGCAGCGTCAGCAGGGTGGTGCCGATCGTGATGGCCAGCACGAAGCCGGCGGCCACGACCTGGGCCGGGTGCCGGAACCTGGCGAAGAACGGGGGGAGCACGCTCATCTTCCGGCCCCGCCACACAGGTCACGCATTCAGAACGCCTCCGTGAGAAGTCCAGCCGACAGTCTCCATGCCGACCAGACTTCCCGGCGCACCGCGCACTACCGTAACAGCCCGGCAGAGCGCCAGCGCACCCGCGCGTCCTTGACGCGAAAACCACGCGTCCTTGACGGGCGCTCTGCGGGCAGATGTCCGCCGCGGCTACACGTTCTTGCCGCGCGCGCCCCGCCGCACGGGGGCCGGTCCCTCCGTCCGTACGGCCTGCGCCGCCCGCCTCCCGGAGACGAGCGCACCCTGGATGGAGCCGGTGTCGCGGTGGTCGCCGCAGACGTAGAGCCCCGAGCGCAGGCGTACCGGCCGGCGCAGGGGCCAGGGCGGCGGCATGGCGGGCAGGGCCGCCTCGATCGGGTAGGTGGCCAGGTGCCGCCACGAGCCGGTGTCCCCGTAGATCTCCTCCAGCCGCCTGCGCACCGGCTCCTCGTCGGCGGTGACGCCGAGCACCGAGGTCGCGATCAGCGCCTGCCCGGCCGGCGCGTACTCGGGAGCCGCGTCGGAGAGGACCAGGGTGTCGGCGATCGCCCCGGTCGCGTCGACGATCTGGATCGGCTCCCGCAGCGGCGAGCGGTCCGCGGCGTGGTAGAAGGTCGTGACCGCCCGCATGCGCGGCACCTCGATCGGGGCGATCTCGCCGAGCAGCCGCCCGGCGGTGCGCGGGTCGGCCGCCACGACCACGGCCCTGGCGGCGATCTGGGTGCCGTTCGCCAGCTCCACGCCGCCCTCGGAGATCCTGGCCACCGGAGCGGTGAGCGAGACGGTCCCCTCGGGGAGCCGGTCGGCGAGCTGCCGCGGGATCCGGCCCATCCCGAGCGCGGGCAGGCCGATCGTGCCGCGGGCGAACGAGCGCCAGATGAGGTGGAAGACGCGGCTGGAGGTCTCCAGATCGCGTTCGAGCAGCACGCCGGACAGGAACGGGCGCAGCAGCTCGTCGGTGATCCGCCGGGAGATTCCCCAGCGGCGCAGCTCGACGGCCGTGCTGCGCTCGGACGCCGAGCGGAGCCGGGAGGCGGGCCACACCATGTCGCGGGCCGTCATCAGGGCCAGGCCCAGCTTGTCGCCGACGGAGCCGACGCCGGCCAGGGCGCCGCTGAGCGCGTGCGCGGGATGCCGCCACGGGAGCATCACCCGGGTACGCTCGCCCGACGCGCGCTGGACGAGCAGGCCCGAGGCGAACGGCCGCAGGTCCAGCGCGCCGAAGTCGAGCATCTGGCGGGCCTCGGGATAGGCCGTGTTGAACACCTGGAAGCCGCGGTCGAGCCGGAAGCCGTCGACGAGGTCCGTACGCATCCGGCCGCCGACGTCGTCGGAGGCCTCCAGCACGCGTACGGGGGTCCCTGCCAGGTGCAGGTGGACCGCGCAGGCGAGCCCGGCCAGCCCTGCCCCGACGACGACCACGGGCTCACTTGAGCGGATCATGGCCCCAGTTCATGAGCGAGTAGCGCCACCTGGTCTCGGTGACGTCGCCGGACGGGCGCTGCGCGAGGTGGCGGCGGACGTACCCGACCACCTTGCTCATGTGCGCGTAGTCGCCGTCCGTCATGTCGGACTTCTTCCCGTTGAGCAGCTCCACGATCCGGCGGCCGGACTCGTGGCCGACCGCCTCGCCGCCGCCGTCCTTCTGACCGACGGACCTGGACTCGTCGGTCTCCAGCCAGCGTTCGAGCTCCTTGGCGGTCATGTTCACGGCCTTGCCGAACTCGGCCGCAACCGCCTTCCTGTCGTCGCTCACCGCTGGTCCTTACGCAGGGCCGACGGCTTGTGCACGGCCTTCTTGCCGCTCTTCTCGCTGCGGACGACGTACTGGGGCTCGTCGGGGGAGGCGGCCACGGTCCGGCCGGCCTCCCGCTGCCGCTTGGTGACCTTCTTCTCCACCTTGCCCTTGACGGTGGAGCCATGGCTGCGCCAGGTGACCTCGTCGCCGGCCGACGGCTCTTTCTTCTTGTCCATGCGACCGCGCTACCCGCCGGTCCTCCCGATAACGGCTGGTCAGTGCATACAATCCTTTACCGCTCAGCCGAGGTCGCGGAAGAACTCCCGCAGCTCGGCGACGAGCACCTCCGGCGTCTCCAGGGCGGCGAAGTGGCCGCCGTGGCCGAACTCCGACCAGCGCACGATGTTGTGGACCTGGTCGGCCAGCGGGCGGATCGAGAAGTCCGGCGGGAACACCGCCGCCGCCGTCGGCACCGTCCCGCGCTCCTTCGGGGCCCACGCGCTGAAGTCGTTGAACCGCTCGAAGTAGGTGTGCGCCGACGAGCCCGCCGTGCCGGTGAACCAGAAGATGCTCACGTCGGCGAGGATGCGGTCGCGGTCCACGGCGTCCTCGGGCAGCTCGGCCTTGGGGTCGGTCCAGTCCTTGAACTTCTCCACGATCCAGGCGAGCTGCCCGGCGGGGGAGTCGTGCAGGGCCGCGGCGATGGTCTGCGGGCGGGTGCCCTGCAGCTGCAGGTACGCGCCCAGCTTCTCCTGCCACTCCTGCATCCCGGCCAGCCGCCCGCGCTCGGCCTCGGTCAGCGCCCCCATGATCGCCGGGTCGCCGGTCGGGAACGTGAGCAGCGCGTTGACGTGCACGCCGATGACGTTCTCCGGCGCAGCCCGGCCCATCAGCGGCGCGATGAAGGCGCCGACGTCGCCGCCCTGGACGCCGTACCGGTCGTAGCCGAGCCTGGCCATCAGCTCGGTGAGCGCGGCGGCGGTGCGGCCGTCCGTCCAGCCGGTGCCGGGCAGCGGGCCGGAGAAGCCGTAGCCGGGCAGCGACGGGATCACCACGTGGAAGGCGTCGGCGGGGGCGCCGCCGTGCGCGACCGGGTCGGTGAGCGGGCCGATGAGGTCGAGGAACTCGACGACCGAGCCCGGCCAGCCGTGGATGAGCATGAGCGGGGTGGCGTCCGGCTCGGCCGAGCGCACGTGCAGGAAGTGCACGTTCGCGCCGTCGACGGTGGTGGTGAACTGCGGGTACGCGTTCAGCGCCGCCTCCTGCGCGCGCCAGTCGAAGTCGCCGGCCCAGTATTCGGCCAGCCCGCGCAGGTAGCCGGTCGGCACGCCGCGCTCCCATCCGGTGCCGGGGAGCTCGGGGGCCCAGCGGGTACGCCGGAGCCGGTCGCGCAGGTCGTCGAGCTCCGCCTGCGGAATCTCGATGCGGTACGGCCGGACCTGGGAGGTGCTGTCGATGTTCGTCATGTCGCTGACGGTAGGAGGGATTGGTGTCAGCTTCTGGCACCGATCGGCGGCAGAATCCCTCCCATGCTGGAAACCTCGGCGCGGCTGCTCCGCCTGCTCTCCCTCCTCCAGTCGCGGATGGACTGGACCGGCGCCGAGCTGGCCGGCCGGCTCGGAGTCGGCCTGCGTACCGTGCGGCGCGACATCGAGCGGCTGCGCGAGCTCGGCTATCCCGTGGACGCCACCCCGGGCGTGGCCGGGGGCTACCGGCTCGGCGTCGGCGCCGCGCTGCCGCCGCTGCTGCTCGACGACGAGGAGGCGGTGGCCGTGGCGATCAGCCTGCGCACGGCCGCGACCGGCAGCGTCGCCGGGCTGGAGGAGAGCTCGCTGCGCGCGCTGACCAAGCTGCAGCAGGTGCTGCCGTCGCGGCTGCGGCACCGGGTGAGCGCGTTCCAGGCCGCCACGGTGGCGCTGGCGGGCGCATCCGCCCCGGCGGTGAACGCCGACCTGCTGACCGCCATCGCCGCCGCCTGCCGCGACCACCGCCGGCTGCGGCTGCGCTACCAGGGGCGGGCCGGGGTCTCGGCGCGGGAGGTGGAGCCGCACCGGCTCGTGCACACGCCGCGCCGCTGGTACCTGCTGGCCTGGGACGTGGGCAAGCAGGACTGGCGCACGTTCCGGGTGGACCGGATCCAGGGGCCGCCGGGGGAGCCGGGCGCCCGGTTCGCGCCGCGCCCGCTGCCGCAGCAGGACGCGGCCGCGTACGTCTCGCGCTCCATCACCACGGCGCCCTACCGCTACCACGCGCGCATCCTGTTCCACGCGCCCATCGAGGAGGTCGCGCCGCGCACCTCGCCGGGGGCGGGGCGGCTGGAGGCGGTGGACGCGCACACGTGCCTGTTCCTGGCCGGCTCCGGCTCGCTGGAGGAGCTGGCCGTCCACGTGGCGGCGAAAGGCTTCGACTTCGAGGTCCTGGAGCCGCCCGAGCTCGTGCCGGTGCTGAGAGAGGTCTCCGATCGGCTCAGACGGGCCAGCGACGCCGGCCCTCATGTGGCACCGTAGGGACATGTCCGAAGATCTCCCCCTGCCCATGTCCGTCGGCGAGGCGATCGCCGCCGAGCAGGACGGCCGGCCGCTGAAATTTCTCTACTTCTGGGGCCACCGGCCCGCCCGCGACGGCGGCGTCGGCCCCGGGTGCCTCAGCCAGTGGTGGCCGGTCTCGTTCACCGAGGGCGGGCACACCTACGCCTCGGCCGAGCACTACATGATGGCGCACAAGGCGTGGCTGTTCGGCGACGAGGAGAGCGCGGAGCGGATCCTGGCCTCCGGGTCTCCGGGCGAGGCCAAGAAACTTGGCAGGACCGTACGGGGCTTCGACGAGGCGACCTGGGACGCCCACCGCTTCGACATCGTGGTACGCGGGAGCACCGCCAAGTTCGGGCAGCATCCCGAGCTGGCCGGCTACCTGCTGGGGACGGTGAATCGGGTCCTGGTGGAGGCCAGCCCGCTCGACCGGGTCTGGGGCATCGGCCTGGCCGCCGACGACCCGCGCGCCGCCGCACCCTCGACCTGGCAGGGACTCAACCTGCTCGGCTTCGCCCTGATGTCCGCCAGGAACGCCCTGCGCGACCAGCACGGCCAGGACGGTCCGGGCGGGCAGGACGTCCGGGACGTGCCTGCGTGATGGTCGCGGGACGTCCGGGACGTCCGGGACGTGTCTGCGTGACGGCCGAGGGACGTACGAGATGTGCCTGCGGGACGTGCGCGGGACGTCTGGGCCGTTCAGGAAGGGAAGCGGAGGTAGCCGGGCGGCACGTGGGCGGCCAGCCACACCCCGTTCGCGCTGCGCCGGAACTCGTGCCCTTCGGCGTGCATCGCCCCCGCCGCCACCACCAGCACCACGGCGACGCCCCTGCGCGCGCCCACCCGCGTCGCCGTCTCCCGGTCAGGTGACAGGTGCACGTGGTGCCGGCTCATCGGCCGCAGCCCCTCCTCCTTGATCGCCGCCAGGAACCGGCCCACGGTGCCGTGATAGAGCACCTCCGGTGGCTCCAGCACGGGCAGATCCAGGTCCACCGGCACGGAATGCCCCTGGCTGGCCCGGATCCTGCCGTCCTCGATCGCGTAGCGCCGCTTGTCGTTGGACTCGACGACCTGCCACAGCTCGGCCGCCGTGATCGCGAACCCGTGATCGGCGGCGGCCCGCAGCAGCACGTCCACCGGCACCCAGCCGTGTTCGTCGAGGGTGAGGCCGATGCGCTGCGGATCGTGCCGCAGGTGCCTGGCCAGGTATTTGGAAATGCGTATCATGCGCCGCTCGTCCATCATCCGCCATGTTCCCACGGGTTCCCCGCGAGCACAGAGGGGCAACCGCCCGGCCCGGGTGCCGCAGCCTGCCGGGGAAGGCGGCCCGAAGCCGCCTGGAACAGGGGAACGCGTCGCAGGGAGCTTGGGCGAGGGCATGCATGACTCAGACCGACGACTTCGTGGTGGACGTCACCAGGATCCGCGCGCAGGTCCGGCCCTCCCACACCGACTACCAGGTCCCGGCCGGCACGAACCTGCGCGCGCTGCCGGGGGCCGACCTCTGGGCCGAGCGCATCGTCATCTCCACCTGCCAGGAGATCATCCGCCGGCTCGGCGACGGCGACGGCGACCCGACGACGCGGCGGCTCATGGCGTCGATCCTGGAACACGAGGACGAGCACGCCGACGATCTCACCGACCTGCTCGGCGTCTAGGGCGGCGAGTCCAGGGTCAGGGACAGGCGCCGGGACAGGCCGGTGTGCCGGCGGTGGCCGAGCCGGTGCACCGCCAGCTCCAGCGCCTCCCGCTGCCCCACCAGCACCACCCACGCCTTGGCCCTGGTCACCAGCGTGTAGAGCAGCTTGCGGCGCAGCATGATCCCCCCGGACTCGGCGACGATCGGCGCGACCACGAACGGGTATTCGCTGCCCTGGGACCGGTGGACGCTGATCGCGTAGGCGTGCGTCAGGTCGTCGAGCTCGTCGAAGGCGTATCGCACGCTCTCCCCGTCGTCCGTACGGACCTCGACCATGCGCTCCTCACGGATGACCGCGGTGATCGTCCCGGTCTCGCCGTTGAAGACACCCTTGTCGTAGTTGTTGCGGATCGGCATGACCCGGTCGCCCACCCGGAACACCGACGCCCCCGACCAGTGCTCGGCCTTGTCGTCGGCGGCCGGGTTGAGCTGGTCCTGGATCAGCCGCCCGAGCGTGGTGGCGCCGGTCTCGCCCTTGCGCATCGGGCACAGCACCTGCACCTGGTCCGGATCGACCCCCTGCTTGCGCGGGATCCCGACCATGGCCAGGTGGGCGACCCGCCTGGCGACCTGCTCGGGATCGTCGACCTCCTCGAACCAGAACCCGCCCCTGCCCGGCGTCACGGGCATCCGGCCCGCCCGGATGCGGTGGGCGGCGTCGATGATGCCGCTGCCGCCCGTCTGCCGGAAGACGTGGGTCAGCTGGACCCGCGGGATCGCCATGACCCGCAGCAGATCGGCCAGCACGTCGCCGGGCCCGATGCTCGGGAGCTGGTCGCTGTCGCCGATCAGCAGCAGGTGGCTGCCCGTGGGCACGGCCGAGGCGAGCCTGGTGGCCAGGTGGAGGTCGAGCATCGACGCCTCGTCCACCACGATCAGGTCGGCCTGCGCCGGCGACTCCTCGAACAAGGTCTCCGGATCGGGGTCCGGCTGGTGGGCGAGCATCCGGTGCACGGTCATCGCGGGCAGCCCGGTCAGCTCCGACAGGCGCTTGGCCGCCTTGCCCGTGGGCGCCGTGAGCGTCACCCTGCCGCCCGCGGCCCTGACGGTGGTCGCGATGGCCTTGACCGTGTGGCTCTTGCCGCAGCCGGGGCCGCCGGTGAGGACGGAGACGGTGCTGGTCAGGGCCATGTTGACGGCGGCCCGCTGGTCTTCGTGCAGCCCGGGGTCGTCGCGGAAGGCGCGCAGCGGCAGCGTCGAGCGCGCCCGCATGAGCCTGGTGAGCTGCTCGGTGAGCGCCACCTCGCGGCTGTGCACGTGTTTCGCGTACGCCACCACCTGGCCGGGCTGGTCGGGGGCCATCTCCACGACCACGCGCCGCTCGGCGACGAGCGCGTCGACCATCGGGCGCACGAGATCCTGATCCTGCTCGATCAGCTCCGCCGTCTCCCTGACCAGCGCGGCCAGCGGCACGTAGCAGTGCCCGTCGCGGCTGCCCGCCGCCTCCAGCCGGTCGAGCAGGGCCGCCTTGACGCGCTGCGGGCTGCGCTCCGGCACGCCCGACTGCAGGGCGATCCGGTCGGCGATGCGGAACGCGATGCCTCTGACCTGCCCGATCAGCCGGTAGGGGTCGGTGGCGAGGATCTCGTCGGCGTCCGACCCGAACACCTGGTAGATCTTCGCGGCCAGCAGCGGGCTGACCCCCAGCCCCTGCAGCGTCACCATCAGCGCGGCGATCGCCTTCTGCTCCTGCCACGCCTGGACGATCTGCCCCTGGCGGAGCGGACCGATGTTGACGACCTCGGTGAGCCGCTCGGGCTCCGCGTCGATCACCTTGAGCGTGGCCTCGCCGAAGTGGTCGACGATCGCGTACGCCAGCCGCGGCCCTATGCCTCTGATCAGCCCTGACCCGAGGTAGATCCGGATCGCCCGGACCGACGAGGGCGTCACCCGCTCGCACCCGGTGACCGCGAACCGCCGGCCGTAGCGCGCGTGCCTGCTCCAGTCGCCGAGCACCCGCAGCGTCTCGCCGGGCTGCACCCCGGCCAGCGCCCGCCCGGTGGCCACGAAGTCGGGCATGCCGTCGGCGCTCATGCGCGCGACGGTGTATTCGTCCTCCCGGACGTAGACGAGCTGCTCGACGGACGCCTCCACAGCAGAGATCCAACCACCCGCCACCGACAAACCCGCACCTGGCCGTCGGTGGCGGGGCCGATCGTCTCTCCAGCGACCACACGAGGGCACTGCGCCATTGGGGCCGCGGCCTCGATGTCAGCCTGCGCGCGACGGCGTGGCGGACGGCCTGCCCGCTGCTGTTGGGCCAAGGTCCAGACGGCCGCACGCTAGCCGGGCAGCCGGGCCCCGGGTCAGTCGCGCTGCGGGTCAGTCGCGCTGCCGGTCAGTCGGGCCGGGGGTAGCTGGGCGGCCGGGTCGCGGGTCAGCCGGTCAGGAGGCTCAGGCATTCGCGGGCGAGCTGGAGCTCCTCGCGTACCTGGACCACCAGCACAGGCACGGCGGCGCCGGCCGCGCTGATCAGCCCGTCCTCGTGGCGGTTGCCCTCGGCGGGCGGTGCGATGCCGAGCAGGCCGAGCCGGCGGCAGACGGCCTCGCGCACCTCGGGCTGGTCCCAGCCGATCTCGCCGGTGAAGACCAGCGCGTCCACCCGCTCCAGCGAGGTCGCCGCGGCGGCGATCTCGCGGCTCACGCGGTGGCTGAACACGCGCAGCGCCAGCGCGGCGGCCTCGTCCCCGTCCCGCTCGGCCGCGACCAGCTCGCGCGTGTCCCCCGAGCGGCCGTCCGACAGCCCGAGCAGCCCGGAGCGGCGCGCCAGCCCCTCGCCCAGCTCCCGCACCGACAGGTGGCCCTCGGACAGCAGCCACACCAGCATCCCCGGATCGACGCTGCCCGAGCGCTTGCTCATGGGCACCCCGTCCAGCGGCGTGAAGCCCATCGAGGTGTCCAGGCTGCGCCCGCCCGACACCGCGCACACCGAGCAGCCCCCGCCCAGGTGCGTGAGCACGAGGTCCAGCTCGGCGAGCGGCCGGCCGAGCAGCTCGGCCACCCGGTCGGCCGCCCACGCGTAGGACAGTCCGTGGAAGCCGTAGCGGCGCAGCCCGTAGCGCTCACGCCACTCGCGCGGCAGCGGGTAGACCGCGGCCTCCTCCGGCAGCCCGGCGTGGAAGGCCGTGTCGGGGCAGAGCACGTGCGGCACGGCGGGCAGCTGCTCGCGCGCCGCCTCCAGGAGCGCGAGCGCCGGCGGCAGGTGCAGCGGCGCCAGGCTGGTCAGGCCGCGCAGCGCCGCCGCGATCTCGTCGTCGGCCGCGACCGGCCCGCGCACCACGTCCCCGCCGTGCACCAGCCGGTGCGCCACGGCCCTGATGTCGCGGTCGAAGTGCCCCCCGAGGAACGCCGACAGCTCCTCCCTGGCCGCGCCCGGGTCGACGGCGCGCTCGGCGTGCGCGCTGTCCAGCACGCTGCCGCCCTCGACGAGGTCGAGACGGAGGCTCGAAGACCCGGCGTTGACGGTGAGTATCGCCCCCGACTCGGTCGTCTGCTCGTCGATCGCTCGGCTCATGATTCCCCCGCGGGTTGATCTTCCGGACGGCTACCCGGGACCGCCCCCGCAAAACGGGCGCACCTGCACGAACGCCCAACCCCCTTTACCGCGCTCGGAGGTTGTCTCGTCTGGAGGTCGGGTAGTCGTGCGCCATGGAGATCACCCTGCAGGTGAACGGCGTGCCGCACACGGTGGACACAGACCCTCGGATGTCGTTGCTCGACCTGCTGCGCGAACGGCTGGGGCTGGCCGGCGCCAAGAAGGGCTGCGACCACGGGCAGTGCGGGGCCTGCACGGTCCTGATAGACGGGCGGCGGGCCAACTCCTGCCTGGCGCTGGCGGTGGCGGTGGAGGGCTCGGCGGTGACCACCGTCGAAGGGCTGGCCGACGGGGACGAGCTGCACCCGCTGCAGGCGGCCTTCATCGAGCACGACGCGTTCCAGTGCGGCTACTGCACGCCCGGGCAGCTCTGCTCGGCGGCGGGGATGCTGGGGGAGCCGGGGCCGAGCGCGGTCACCGACGACATCCTCCTCGATCCCGACCTGACACCCGAGGAGATCAGGGAACGGATGAGCGGCAATCTGTGCAGGTGCGGCGCCTATGTCAACATCGTCAGCGCGATCGCCGAGGTGGCGCGGTGAAGCCGTTCGAGTACGCGCGCGCCGGCAGCGCCTCCGAAGCGGTGCGCGGCTTCCGCCCCGGCACCATGTACCTGGGCGGCGGCACCAACCTGGTGGACCTCATGCGGCTGGGCGTGGCCGAGCCCGAGCAGCTGGTGGACGTGAGCCGGCTGCCGCTCGACGTCGTGGAGCCCGTACGCGACCGGATCCGCATCGGCGCCGCCGTGCGCAACAGCGACCTGGCCGCCGACCCGCTCGTGCGCACGCGCTACCCGATGCTGGCACGGGCGGTGCTGACCGGCGCATCGGGCCAGGTGCGCAACATGGCCACGGTCGCCGGCAACCTGCTGCAGCGCACCCGCTGCGGCTATTTCCAGGACGTGAGCAGGCCGTGCAACAAGCGCAGGCCGGGCTCGGGCTGCCCGGCGATCGCGGGCGACCACGCGAACCTGGCCGTGCTCGGCGGCTCGCCGTCCTGCGTGGCCACCCACCCGTCCGACATGGCGGTCGCGCTGGCCGCGCTGGACGCCGAGGTGCACGTGACCGGCCAGGGCGGCGACCGGATCATCCCCATGCCGGGGCTGCACCGCCTGCCGGGCGAGGAGCCGGAGCGCGACACCGTGCTGGAGCCGGGCGACCTGATCACCGCGGTGGAGCTGCCCGCGCCGCCGAAGGGCGCCTCGGTCTACCGGAAGGTGCGGGAGCGGGCGTCGTTCGCGTTCGCGCTGGTGTCGATCGCCGCCGTCCTCGACGTGCGCTACGACGGCGTGGTCGCCGACTGCCGCATCGCGCTCGGCGGCGTGGCGCACGTCCCGTGGCGGGCCGAACGCGCCGAGCGGGCCCTGATCGGCGGGCCCGCGACCGGCGAGGCGTTTCTCGCGGCGGCGGAGGCCGAGCTCGCCCAGGCCGAGCCGCTGCCCCGCAACGCCTTCAAGGTGCCGCTGGCCCGCAACCTGATCGTCCGCACGCTTGAGGAGCTGGCATCGTGAACCGCATCGAGGGCCGCGTCAAGGTCACGGGCCTGGCCACGTACGCCGCCGAGTTCCCCGTCAAAGGGGTCACCTACGCCTACGCCGTGCAGTCGCGGATCGCCAAGGGCCGCATCGCCCGCGTCGACGGCGGCGCGGCGCTGGCCATGCCCGGCGTGCTGGCCGTCCTGTCCTGCGAGGAGCCGCCCGAGGTGGCCGAGGACGCCGGACCGGAGCTGGCGCTCTTCCAGAGCCGCGAGGTCGCCTACCGCGGCCAGATCGTCGCCGCCGTCGTCGCCGACACCTACGAGGACGCCCGCGCCGCCGCCGCGGTCGTGCGCGTCGAGTACGAGCCGGGCGACCACGACGTGACCCTGCGCGCCGACCACCCCGGCCTCTACAAGCCCGAGGTCGTGAACCCGAACTACCCCACCGACACCGAGAAGGGCGACGTCGAAGCCGGGCTGGCCGAGGCCGTGACCAGCGTGGACGTCACCTACACGACCCCGGTCGAGCACAACAACCCGATGGAGCCGCACGCCGCTCTGGCCCTGTGGGACGAGGAGGGCAGGCTGCTCGTCTACGACACCGCGCAGGGCACCTCCGGCAGCCGCGACACCATCGCCAAGACCCTCGGCCTGCCCAGCGAGCGGGTGCGCGTGGTGTCCAGGCACGTCGGCGGCGGGTTCGGCGCGAAGGGCAGCACCCGGCCGCAGGCCGTGCTCGCCGCCCTGGCCGCCAGGGCCGTCGGCCGCCCGGTCAAGATCGCGCTGACCCGGCAGCAGATGTTCGACGTCACCGGCTACCGCACGCCCACGATCCAGCGCCTGCGTCTCGGCGCCGACGAGCGCGGGCGGCTCACCGCGGTCGACCACGTGGCCTACGAGCAGAGCTCCACGCTGGTGGAGTTCGCCGAGCAGACGACGACCCCGACGCGGGTCATGTACGCCACGCCCGCGCTGCGCACCGCGCACCGGCTCGTCCGCCTGGACGTCGCCACCCCCTCGTGGATGCGCGCCCCGGGGGAGTGCCCGGGCATGTACGCGCTGGAGTCCGCCATGGACGAGCTGGCCTACGCGGCCGGCATCGACCCGGTCGAGCTGCGCGTGCTCAACGACGCGGACACCGAGCCGGAAACCGGCCTGCCGTTCAGCTCCCGCAACCTGGTCGCCTGCCTGCGCGAGGGCGCCCGCCGCTTCGGCTGGGAGCACCGCGAGTCCGCGCCCGGCAGGATCCGCGAAGGGGACTGGATGGGCGGCACCGGGGTGGCCGCCTCCACCTACCCGGCCAGGCGCAGCCCGTGCCAGGCCGTCGCCACCGTGCGCGACGGGGACTTCCTCATCCGCGTGGCCGCCGCCGACATCGGCACCGGCGCCCGTACCGTGCTGACCCGCATCGCGGCCGGCACGCTCGGCGTCGCGCCCGAGCGGGTGCACGTCGAGCTCGGCGACAGCGACCTGCCCTACGCGCCCGTCGCGGGCGGCTCCATGGGCACCGCCTCCTGGGGGTCGGCGGTCGTGCGGGCCTGCGAGGAGCTGCGCAAGGACGGCAAGGAGGGCCGCGCCGACACCACCGAGGAGATCAAGGGGGACGCGCGGCTGGCCAGGCACGCGTTCGGGGCCCAGTTCGCCGAGGTGCGCGTCAACTCGGTGACCGGCGAGATCCGGGTGACGCGCCTGCTCGGGGTGTTCGCGGCCGGCCACATCATGGACGCCAAGCTGGCCAGATCGCAGTTCATCGGCGGCATGACCATGGGACTCGGGATGGCGCTGATGGA
This sequence comes from Nonomuraea zeae, assembly GCF_005889725.1. Classification (GTDB taxonomy): domain Bacteria; phylum Actinomycetota; class Actinomycetes; order Streptosporangiales; family Streptosporangiaceae; genus Nonomuraea; species Nonomuraea zeae. Next base: position 5,086 of record NZ_VCKX01000180.1, on the reverse strand, counting down.
GGAGACGTTCACGGACGAGGAGTTCGGCGGGTTCCTGCGGCGGGACCTGGCGCAGTACCACATCCCCGCCTGCGCGGACGTGCCGGACATCGAGGTGGCCTGGGTGGACGAGCAGGACGACGACCTCAACCCCATGGGGAGCAAGGGCATCGGCGAGATCGGCATCGTGGGCACCGCCGCCGCCATCGGCAACGCCGTCCACCACGCCACCGGCCACCGCATCCGTGACCTGCCCATTACGCCCGGCAAGATCCTCGCACTGAGGTTTGCACCCGGCGGGTAAAGGAAGAAGAACGCTCTCATTGCACAGGTTGGAGGGCGCGTTGAAACAGGAATCACACCAGGAGCGGGCGGATCGGAATTTCGTCGAGCTTCTGCAGGGCGCCCGTGTCGCGGTGACCGGGGTACAGGTGCTGTTCGCGTTCCTGCTCACCGTGCCCTTCTCCTCGGGGTTCGCCAAGCTGGACGCGACCGACCGCTGGTTGTACTACGTGGCGCTGGTCAGCGCCGCGGTCGCGTCGATCTGTTACATCGCGCCGACCGCGCAGCACCGGGTGCTGTTCAGGCAGGGCCGCAAGGAGACCCTGGTACGCCGGTCCAACTCCTACGGCCTCTTAGGCGCCCTCGCACTCGCGGTGTCGATGACCACGTCCACGATGTTCGTCATCGACTACCTTTTCCAGACCATCCTGGCCGCGATCACGGCTGGCCTGCTGGCGGCGCTGGCCCTGTGGACCTGGTTCGGCCAGGCGGCGCTCAGCCGCTCGAACGGGACCGATCAGTCCGAGGAGTCCGGCGGTGACTCCGACGGCAGCGCGGTGCCGTCGGAATCCTCCTCGTCGTCGTCCAGCGACGACTGGCGGGTGTAGGCCGCCCGCGCCACCATGTAGGCCGCCACCGACACGCTGATCACCTGGGAGACGCCGGCCAGCACCAGCGGCCCGGCGTTCGACCAGGTGGGCCGGTGCAGCAGCATGGCCAGCAGCACCAGCAGCACGCCGAGCACCTGCGGCTTCGTCCCCGCGTGCATGCGGTCGAGGGTGGTACGGAACCGGACGAGCCCGGCCCCGGCCGACAGCGCCAGCAGCGCTCCCAGCAGCAGGCAGGCCGCCGCCGCCCCGTCGAGCACGCTCACCGCGACCTCCCCGAGAAGAACCTGGCCAGCGACACCGACCCGACGAATCCCAGCAGCGACAGCACCAGCAGGATCGGCAGGTCGGAGTAGTCGTCGGTGACCACGGCGAACGCCCCCACCCCGCACATCGACAGCGACGTCAGCACGTCGAGCGCCACCGCCCGGTCCAGCATCGACGGCCCGCGCCCCACCCGGTAAAGGGCCGCCGCCGCGCCGCAGGCCAGCAGCCCGAGCGTCACCAGGTACACCACGTTCACGGCAGCTCCTCCCGGTCCCGCCGGGTCCCGAACGCCGCCACGATGCGCGACTCCAGCCCGGCCACGTCCGCCCGCACGGCCTCGGTGGCGTCCCCGGGGAGGCCCAGGATGTGCAGCAGCAGCTCCCGCTCCTCCTCGTACATCTCCACCACGAGGCTGCCCGGCACGGTGGACAGCGCGATCATGATCATCACGGTCATGGACTCCGACGACGTGCGCAGCCGCACGCGGACGAGCTGCGTCGGCGGCGCGCCGGGCCGCACCACCCAGACCACGACCCGCACGGTCGAGAGCAGCAGGTCCCAGCCGAACCAGAGCAGGAACCGCACGAGCGCCACCGGCCTGACCCTGATGCCCGGGTCGAGGATGGGCAGCGGCAGCGACCACGCCACCACGAGCCCGGCCACCAGCCCGCCCAGCACGTTCCCGAGCGTCAGGTCGCCCCACAACGTGACCCACACCAGCGCCAGCCAGACGACCAGCGACAGCGGCACCCGCCTGCCGAACAGCCGCGGCGCGAGCGGCGTGCCGCCGGACGGCTCCTTCCCCGAGCTCATCGATCCCTCCCCAGCACGGCGGTGATGTAGGGCTCGCGGGCCATGAGCTCGCCCGCCGCCCGCCGCGCCAGCCCCGACAGCGGCCCGGCCAGCACGGTGAACGACAGCGCGAGCGCCACCAGCGCCGCGACCGAGACGGCCAGGGTGGCCGGCAGCGAGGTCGTGGTCACGGTCGGGTCCTCGCCGGTGTACTCCTCGCTCTCCACGACCGTGCCCACCCGGTCCGCCCGGGGGCCGCGCCAGAACGCCTTCCCCCAGACCTTCGCCACGGCGTACAGGGTGAGCAGGCTGGTGACCAGCCCTGCGGCGACCAGCGTGACGGCCAGCGGGCGGCCGTCGGCCAGCCCCGCCTGCACCAGCATCAGCTTGCCCAGGAAGCCCGACATCGGCGGGATGCCCGACAGGTTCATGGCGGGCACGAAGAACAGCACGGCGATCAGCGGCGTCGCCTTCATCAGGCCGCCGAGCTGGGTGACCGAGGTGGTGCCGGTACGCCGCTCCACCATCCCGGTCACCAGGAACAGGCTCGTCTGCACGGTGATGTGGTGCACCACGTAGAAGATCGCCCCGGCCAGCCCCGCCACCGTGGACAGGCCCACGCCGAACACCATGTAGCCGATGTGGCTGACCAGCGTGAACGACAGCATCCGCTTCATGTCGGTCTGCGCGACCGCGCCCAGGACCCCGGCCAGCATGGTGGCCAGCGCCAGCCACATCAGCAGCGTCGAGACCGGCCCGCCGGGGAACAGCAGCGCCTCCAGCCTGATGATCGCGTACACGCCCACCTTGGTGAGCAGGCCGGCGAACACGGCGGTGGCCGGGGCGGGCGCGGTGGGGTAGGAGTCGGGCAGCCACGCCGACATGGGGAAGATCGCCGCCTTGATCGCGAACGCCAGCAGCAGCGTCAGCTCCACCAGCAGCTTGACCTGCTCGGGCAGGGTGGCGAACCGGTCGGCGAGCTGCGCGAGCGACAGGGTCCCCGTGGCCGCGTACGTGATGGCCAGCGCGATCAGGAACAGCATCGAGGAGGCCAGGGCCATCAGCGTGTACGTGGCCCCCGCCCGGATCCTGGACTCGGTCCCGCCGAACGTGAGCAGCACGTACGAGCCGCTCAGCAGCAGCTCGAACGCCACGAACAGGTTGAACAGGTCGCCCGACAGGAACGCGTCCGCCACGCCGGCCACCATCACCAGGAAGGCCGGATGGAAGATCGCCATGGGAGCGTCGTGCTCCTGCTCGTCGTAGGAGTTCGCGACCGAGTACAGCATCACGCAGAACGTCACGGCCGACGAGATCACCAGCACCAGCGTGGACAGCCGGTCGGCGACCAGGCTGATGCCGATCGGCGACGGCCACCCGCCCAGCTCGGTGACCAGCGGGCCGCGCGTGTCGGCCGCGATCATCAGCAGCACCGACACGGCCAGCGAGATGCCCAGGGTGACGAGGCTGATGAGCGACTGCAGCCGGCGCAGCCGCCCGCCGATCGCCAGCTTCACGCCGGTGGCCAGCAGCGGCAGCAGCACGGGCAGGCAGATCAGGCTTTCCAGCGGCGGCATCGCTCACCGCCTCTCGTGCGGGGCCCCGGCATCAGTCGTCGCCCTCCAGCTCCGGATCCTGCGCGAGGGCCTGCCGCTCGCGCTCCTCCCCGATGGCCGCCCGCATCTGCCTGCGGGCCTCCCGCTGCCGCGCCTTGAGCTTCCTGCGCAGCGCCTTCTCCTTGGCGGCCTGCTCCTCCCGCCGGCGCGCGTGCTCGTCACGCAGCTCCTCGATGCGTTCGAGGTTGTCCTCGGCGGCGGCCTCCTGCCGGTGCCCGACATCCTCGAAGCGCCGCTGCAGCTCCTCCTCCGACAGCCCGCCCTCCCTGCCCTCGCGCATCCACTGGTCGAGCTCCGTGTGCACCCGGGCGATGCGCCGCTCCAGGTCGGCCTCCTCCAGGCGCTCCCGCTCGGCCTGCTCGGCCTCCAGGTTCGCCAGCTCGGCCCGCTGCTCGGCGACCAGCTGCCGGTAGGCGTGCCGCCTGGCGCGCACGGAATCGCTCAGCTCGCCGCGCCGGGCGCGCAGCCGCACGCGCCGGTCCTCGGTGTCGTCCTGCACCTCGTCGCTGCCGGTGAGCTGCCACGAGCGGTGCACCAGGGCCAGCAGGAACGCCGTCACCCCCAGCGTGATGACGATGGCGGTCAGCACCATGGCCTGCGGGAGCGGGTCGGCCGTCCCGGCGGTGCCGGTGAAGGGCGGGCCGCCCGCGTTGCCCCCGGCGGTGACGATCAGCAGGTTCACCCCGTTGCCCAGCACGATCACGCCGGCGAGCACCCGTACCAGGCTGCGTTCGAGCAGCAGCGTCACCCCGGTGGTGATCATCACGCAGCAGGCCAGGAACGGCAGCAGGGGCAGGCTCACGCGGCCTCCTCGGCGTCGATCTGCCGGTCCAGCTCGGCGCCCAGGCCGCGCAGCACGTCCTGCACCATGCCGATGACGCAGACGTACACGCCGAGGTCGAACAGCAGGCCCGTGGACACGTGCAGGTGCCCCACCAGCGGCAGGTGCACGTCCGTGGCCAGCATCTCCAGCGCCGCCCGCCCGAACAGCAGCCCGATCAGGGCGGTGCCCGCGGACAGCGTCAGCCCGGCCCCCATCAGCACGCCGGCGTGCACCGGCACGGCGGCGGCCAGCTCGTTCCGGCCGCCGGCCAGGTACCGCACGGTGATCGCCAGCCCGGCCACGATGCCGCCGGCGAACCCGCCCCCGACCCGGCTGTGCCCGATGATCAGCAGGAACACCGACAGCACCAGCACCGTGTGGAACGTCAGCCTGGCCGCCACCTCGAACGCCAGCGCCCGCTGCCCGCGCGGCAGCGTCGCGGCCAGCCAGTGCGTGCGCTCGGCGGGCGCGTGCTCGCTCGGCTCGATCCGGTACGACCGGCGCCGCAGGAACACCAGGCTCGTCACGCCCAGCGTCAGCACCACGAGGACCGTGATCTCGCCCATGGTGTCCCAGGCGCGGATGTCGAGGATGATCGCGCTGACGATGTTGCGCGCCCCCGCCTCCTCGGCCGCCGCCCCCATCCGCGCGCCGACCGGCTCGGTGCGGCGCGCGCTCATCGCCAGCATGCCCGCGCCCGTGGCCACCACGCCCACCCC
>NZ_VCKX01000017.1 GCF_005889725.1 Nonomuraea zeae | reverse complement strand
ACGCTAGCTTGATTCGCCGACTCGATCCTTTGTGTCGAGGCGGACGGCGCAGTCTGGTGAGTCGGAACCTGGCCCGGACCAAGGGCGGCTTGGCGCGGTCGGTCGAGAACCATCGGGGTACGGGGAATGGGTGGGCCTAGTCAGCCCAACCGGATCGTGGGAGGCGGGTAACCGCATGGGATGCGCCACGGCCGGCATCGAGGGCCACCCATCGGCGCTCGGCGGCGCTCAATGGCGGGCTTGTAGCGCTCGCAGGGATGCAGTGAGACCCTGCGGCTGTTTCACGTGAAACCGAGAATCCAGGCGGTGTTTCACGTGAAACAGCGTCAGTCTGGTCAGTCCTCCGACTCGCGCATCGCCCGGACGGCTTCCGGCGCCATGGTGCCGATGATGCGCTCAAGGTCGTCGATGGTGGCGAACTCGACCACGATGCGCCCCTTCCGCCGCCCAAGGTCCACCTTGACCTTGGTCTCGAAATGGTCCGAGAGGCGGTCGGCGAGGTGGGTCAGCCCGGGCGCCGTCGGCTTGGCCGTCTGCCGTTCGCGCGGCGCCTTCTGCGCAGCCTTGGCGCTGCCCATCGCCACGATCTCTTCCACGGCCCGGACCGAGAGGAGCTCCGCCACAATCCGCTTGGCGAGCTGCATCTGCTCCTCTGGACTGTTGAGACCGAGGAGAGCCCTGGCGTGGCCGGCGCTGATGACTCCGGCGGCCACCGTGCGCTGGACTTCGGGCGGGAGGTTCAGAAGGCGGAGGGTGTTGGTGATGTGGGAGCGGGAGCGACCGACCTTCCGGGCCAACTGATCGTGAGTCGCCTGAAAGTCGTCAAGGAGCTGCTGGTACGCCGCCGCCTCTTCGAGGGCGTTCAGCTGCTCTCGCTGAAGGTTCTCGATCAAGGCGTCACGGAGGAGATCGGTGTCCTGCGTGTTGCGCACGATCGCGGGCACCGGGTCCAGACCGACCTGCTGGCATGCGCGCCAGCGCCGCTCCCCCATGATCAGCTCGTACTGACCGCCACCCACCGAGCGCACCACGATCGGCTGCAGCAGGCCGACTTCGCGGATCGACGCCGCCAGCTCCTCAAGGCGCTCCTCGTCGAACACCTCACGGGGCTGACGCGGATTCGGCACGATCGCGGCTAGAGCGACCTCCTTGAAGTACGCCCCAGCAATCGGCCTCGGGCCCGTTTCCGTCGTTGCACCATTGGCGGGGGAAGCCACCGCCCCCGTGCCGTCAACGATGGGACCGGTCGGAATGAGCGCCCCGAGTCCCTTGCCCAATCCCCGCCGCTGCTGACTCACTGCGTCTCCTCATCCACCCGGTCGAATCCGGTCACTCCAGGAGAGGTTACCGTCGTGAGCCCAACCCGGTGCCCCCTCGCCACACACGGTCCCGTTGGATTTACACCGACACGGTTACAAATCTGCCCAACCTGTGCCTGAGCCCCGAGTTTCGCCCGTTCCGACGAGAGCGCTAGAGCGAGCTAGGACTCCCGGGTGTACGCCCCATCCCATTGGTGGATGTCGCCGGGGTACAGGCGGTGTTGGTAACCGTGGCTGAGGTGGGGGTGGATGTCTCCCTGAGAGTGGCCACGGTCGAGGGTCGATGCAGTCGCCATCTATATCGCCTGTGGTCGGTGTGGCTGGGACCAAAATGGAGGTGTCGCTTTCGGGTGCCGGCGGGAATCGACAACGACTCCCTCGAATGGGCGGATTCAGGCCCGGCCTGATCTGCGTGCCGCATCTCTCCGGGCGCGGAAGCGCGGAAGCACGGTTACTGGAGACGGCCGCGATGCACGGCCTTCAGCCCCAGCGCGACGGCCGATCTCGGTGCGACGTCCTGTCTCGTCCTAACGACTTGTCTCAGGGCGACACCCTGCTCCCGAGCACGCGGTCGCTCCAGACACCCGGTCCCCCACTCGCGACAGTCAGCGCCCTCCACGCGGACGAGGGCCGGCTGGGTGCGGGGGCTGCTGTCCGTCGCGAGGGCGCGGCCCCAGGGTGAGGCTCCGTCAGGTGGTCCCGGCCCGGGCGCAGGATCCCTCCGTCGCCCACCTGAGGTCCGGTCGCCGGCGCCAGGCCGGTCCCCGGCGTCGGGTGGTGGCGTGGGTGCAGATCGGGATTTAACGTGCCGTACGGACCGGTCGAGCGACCGCAGGCCCGTGCGTGCGGCAGGCCGGGACGATCGGGCACATGGTGAAGCGCCGTCGCGCTCAACGCTCGCGACAGCACGCAGTCAGACGCGGAACCGCGACGGTGAACGCGGAACGGCGACGGCAGAGAGGGCGGTGACGGGCATGGACGGCGACAAGCCGGCAGGACGTGCCGCTCACCACTCGCCAGCCCAGAGGCGTGGAGCGGTCAGGCGACGACGGCGCGGTGGGCGATCTCCCGGGCCGCGTCCATGTACGCCATCGCCCCGCTGGACCCCGGGTCGTACGTCATGACCGACTGCCCATAACTCGGCGCCTCCGACAGGCGAACGCTGCGCGGGATCACCGTGTTCAGCACCGTGTCCCCGAAGTGGGCCCGCACCTCGTCCGCCACCTGAGAAGCCAGCCGGGTGCGGCCGTCGTACATCGTCAGGACGATGGTCGAGAGCATCAGCGTCGGATTGAGGTGAGCCTTGATCAGGTCCACGTTCCTGAGGAGCTGCCCGAGCCCCTCCAGCGCGTAGTACTCGCACTGGATCGGGATCATGACCTCGTCCGCGGCCACCAACGCGTTCACGGTCAGCAGGCCGAGGGACGGAGGGCAGTCGATCACGATGTAGTCGAGCTCGATCGCGTCGAACGCCGCCAGCGCGCGGCGAAGGCGCGCCTCCCGCGCCACCAGAGAGACCAGCTCGATCTCCGCGCCCGCCAGGTCGATGGTGGCCGGCGCACAGTAGAGGTTGGGCATCTCCGGCACCTGCTTGACGATGTCAGCCATGGGCAGATCGTCGACAAGGACCTGATAGACGTCCGGCACGTCGCCGCGGTGCTCAGTGGCCAAGGCGGTGGAAGCGTTGCCCTGGGGGTCAAGGTCCACCACAAGGACGCGCTGACCATGCATGGACAGCGCGGCGGCAATGTTCACCGATGTGGTGGTTTTACCCACGCCACCCTTCTGGTTCGCCACTGCGATCACCCTGCACTTGGACGGGCGCGGCCAGGAGCCGTCGCCGTCGCTGGGGGTTTCGCCAGACTGGGCGGCCGTCTGGGTTGCAGATGTTTCACGTGAAACCACTGAGCTGAGCGCCTCTCGTACCAACGGTGAATCACCGGGGTTCAGGGGGGTCTGGGTCACGTTGGCCATCCTTTCAACCAGTGGTGTGCCGGTGCTAGGAATTGACCGCGACACGCCCATTTCGGGCCAGCCAACTCCGGTTGGACTGTCGGACCGACGGCTCTCCGGCCAGCCAAGACCGCATGACGCGACTGGCACAACCGTCACCTCCTTCGTCGCCGCCTAGCTCGCTCCGGCGCGCGACCCGCTACCACCCGAACCAATGTTGCAGGCGGCTCGACCTTACCGCGCCCGACGGTCACAAGCTCAGCCGTTCGGGCTCCGCTGGCGCGCAATTGGGCCTCCGCCTCGGCGAGCTCGCCCGCGGCGCGCTCCCCCTTCATGGCGATCAGCTCGCCGCCCTCGCGCAGCAGCGGCATGGCCCACGTCAGGAGCCGGTCGAGCGGCGCCACCGCGCGGGCGCTGGCGACGTCGAACACCCGCTCGCCCGCCAGCTCCTCCGCCCGGCCGCGCACCACCTCGACGTTGCCCAGCTTGAGCGTCTGGACGCACTCCTCCAGGAACACGGTACGGCGCAGCAGCGGCTCCAGCAGCGTCACCTCGATGTCCTGCCGGACGATCGCCAGGACCAGGCCGGGCAGCCCCGCGCCGGAGCCGATGTCCACCAGCCGTACGTCGGCCGGCACCGCCTCGGCGACGACCGCGCAGTTGAGCAGGTGACGATCCCAGATCCGCGGCACCTCCCGCGGACCCAGCAGCCCGCGGACGACGCCGGGCCCTGCCAGCAGCTCGGCGAACGCGTTCGCGCGATCCCAAGCCTCCCCGGCGAAGACGTCCCGCGCTATGTCCGGCGGCGCCGGAAGCTGATCGCTCACTGGTTGGTGACCCTTTCTTGGTCCTGGTCGTAGGAGGGCGTGGCTGCTGCTCTGGAGCGGACGCCGGCCGAGAGCGATTTCCGGGCCGGGACAAAGGTGAAATCACATTCCATACCCAAGGCTAGAGGTGAGATCACAAGGGAAGACTAGCGGGCTGGCCTGAAAGCGGCCTTTGAGCACGCCGTCCCGAGGTCCGAGCGACCAGGCCGCCGAGCGCGGTGTTTCCGTCCCGGTGAACCTGAGGTCAACAGGCTTGCAAACAGCCGAATAAAAGGACGTACAGCCAGATAGAGGCATCAAAGCGAAACGGCCGCCTGCCACGCGCTTCGGCGGGGCAGACGGCCGGATCGGTGCTTCTACCTGCACAACCGGTCAGACGGGCAGGACCACCACGTACCGCAGGGGCTCTTCGCCCTCGGACTCGCTGCGGAGCCCGGCGGCCGCCACCGCGTCGTGCACGATCTTGCGCTCGAAGGGCGTCATCGGGTGCAGCGACTTCGGCTCGTTCGAGTCCTTGACCTGGTTCGCGATCTCGATGCCCAGCTTGGTCAGCTCGGCCCGGCGGCGCTCGCGGTAGCCGGCCACGTCCAGCATCAGCCTGGAGCGCTCCCCTGTCTGCCGGTGCACGGCCAGCCGGGTCAGCTCCTGCAGCGCCTCCAGGACCTCTCCCGCGGGCCCCACCAGCTCATTGCCCTTGAGCCCCACGACGGAGACCATGGCGCGGTCGCCCTCGACATCCATGTCGATGTCACCGTCGATGTCGGCGATGTCGAGAAGGCCCTCGACGTAGTCGGCAGCGATCTCGCCTTCCTGCTCCAGCGCGCTGAGATCAGGAGCCTTCTCCTGCTCGGCCTCGGTCATGGCCGGCCTCTCCTTCGTGTTCAAGACTTCTTGCTGCCGGTGCGCTTGCTGCGGGACTGGCGGCTTGGCTGCTGCCTAATGATCTTAGGCTCCGGGGGCGGCGGAGGCGCCTGCTCTTCCGGGGTTGTCTTGCGGAACTTGCCGATCAGGCCGGTCTTGGGCGGCACGGGGATGACGTTGCCCTTGGCGTCGTACTGGGGCATCGGGTGGCGGCTGTAGAACCAGTGCTGCTGACCGAGCGTCCACAGGTTGGTGGTGACCCAGTACATGATCAGGCCGAGCGGGAAGTTCAGGCTGAAGAAGGCGAACAGCGGCGAGATGTACATCAGGATCTTCTGCTGCTGCGCCATGGGGTTGTCCGGCATCTGAGCCATGGAGCGGGTGACGCTCTGCCGGACGGTGAGGAACGTCGTGAGCGAGCTGATCGCCACGAAGATGCCCAGCACGATCTTGGTCTGGACGACCGACGCGTCGAAGCCGGCGAGCTGCTCCGACGACATGAAGAAGCTCGCCGGCAGCGGCGCTCCGAAGATGTGCGCGGCCCGGGCGCTGTCGACCAGCTCCTGCGTCATGCCGTACTTGGCATGGCCGTTGGCCATGTTCTGGAGCACGGTGAACATGGAGATGAAGATGGGGAACTGGGCGACGACAGGCAGGCAGCCACCGAGGGGGTTGGCCCCGGCTCCCTGGTAGAGCGCCATGACCTCCTGGTTCATGCGCTGCTTGTCGTTCTTGTAGCGCTTGCGCAGCTCCTGCACCTTGGGGGCGAGCTCCTGCATCTTCCGCGACGAGCGCATCTGCTTCAGGAAGAGCGGGAAGATCAGGATCCGCATGAACACGGTCAGCGTGATGATCGTCAACGCCCAGGTCAGCCCGCTGTCGGGGTTGAGGACCGTGCTGTACCCAGTGTGGATCCAGATGATGACGTGGGCTACGGCTTCATACAGCCAGCTCAGCCAGGACAGCTCCACCGAGCTATCTCCCTTGCGTTTCGTGGGACCGGACCGGGCGTGGGGGCACCGGGTCTATACCTCCGGGATGGAATGGGTGGCACCGCCCGATGCGCCGGACAGTCAGCCATGTGCCGCGCAATGCTCCGTGTACGGCGATCGCCTCGAGCCCATACGCACTGCACGACGGGTAGAAACGGCACCGCGGACCCAGCATCGGGCCGATGAAGGCCCGGTAGAACCGGATCGGGATGATCAGTGCCCGAGCGGCGAGGCTCGGCACCATCCCTTGCGGCTGCTCCGTCATCTGTGTCCGCCCGTCGAGGACTCGCGCCGCCTGAGCAAACGATCCAGCGCGGAATCGAGCTCGGCGGCCAGGTGCTCGAAACGCGCGGACGCGGCCGGTGGATTGGCGCGTACCACCAGCAGGCTACCTCGCGGCAGCCGGTCAAGACGGTCCCGCATCAGGTGTCGGAGGCGCCGCTTGACCTTGTTCCGGGTCACGGCGCCGCCGACGGCCTTGCTCACCACGAAACCAACCAGGGGTTGCTCTTCCCCGGAAATGGTGAAATGCACCACTAGTGTCGGACGACCCGCGCGCTTACCGCGCCTGACGGCCGCCTCGAACTCCTCCCCGCGTCGCATGCGGGATCGATGGGACAGCACCGTATACGCCTAACGCCCGCCGGTGTGATCCACCGGCGGGCCGACAATCTGACGTGGGACGGTCAGGCCGACAGCTTCGCGCGGCCCTTGTGGCGGCGGGCAGCGAGGATGGCGCGACCGGCCCGGGTGCGCATGCGCAGCCGGAAGCCGTGGGTCTTCGCGCGGCGACGGTTGTTCGGCTGGAAAGTACGCTTGCTCACGGGTGGGCTCCAGGCTTGAAGGTGCGTCCAGATGACGCTTAACACACATGGATGGCCTGCCAAGGAAGCGAGGGCACGCGAAATAGCCGTCGCGTGACAAGCCGACCGTCGTACGTTACGGGGCAAGTACCGTCCAGGTCAAACCGGACGGGTTATCCACCTTTCCACAGGTGAGTTTTCCACGGCCCGGCGGGCGTCCACAGATTGTGCACCCAGGTACCACTAGGCTGTGGACAACGCTTGAACACAGCTGTGCACATAGATACTGTCGGCCCTTCTGGACCCACTCAAAGGCTGTGCACAACCTGTGGATCTCCTGTGGAGGCCCTGGGCATGAAGCTCGGCCGCCACGCTGTGGACGAACGGCCGCCGAGCAACTCAGGCGGTCGCGTCATGTGGATAAACGATCGCGGGGGGCCGCGAGAGGGAGGAGGGGGAGCCGCACCATGAACGGTGTCGACCTCGGCACGGTATGGGCGAGGGCCCTGGGCAACTTCCTCAACGAGAACGTGCCCATCCAGCAGCGTACGTGGCTGTCGATGGTGCGGCCGATCGCCCTGGCCAACGACACGATCGTGCTCGGCGTCCCCAACGACTTCCTCAAGGACCTCATCGAGGGCAAGCTGCGCCCCCTCGTGGCGCACGCGCTCTCGCAGGAGCTCGGCCGGACCATGCGGCTGGCGGTGATGATCGACACCACGGCCCCGGAGCAGCCCGTCATCGACGGCCATCAACAGCCTGTGACTCCCAGTTATCCCCAGGGTGTGGAGAGTCAGCTCCGTTATGCACAGCCCGCCCAACCGCAGCACAACCCGGCTTCTGAGCCCCCTCAGTTCTATTCTCCACAGCCCGAGCCGGTTCAGGTATCCACCGAATATCCACAGCCCGGGTTCTCTTTTGAACAGGCGCAGCCGTACACACCGCCTGTGGAAAAAGCGCCGGAGCCGGCCCCCAACCGCTGGGAAGCAAAAAGCAACAAGCCCAGCGAACCCGCGCGTCTCAATCAGAAGTACACATTCGAGACATTCGTCATCGGGGCCAGCAACCGGTTCGCCCATGCGGCGGCCGTCGCGGTGGCCGAATCCCCGGCGAAGGCGTACAACCCGCTCTTCATTTACGGTGACTCCGGGCTGGGGAAGACCCACCTGCTGCACGCGATCGGGCATTACGCCCAAAGCCTGTACGACGGCGCGCGGGTGAGATACGTGAGCTCCGAGGAGTTCACCAACGACTTCATCAACAGCATCCGCGACCACAAGGCCGACGGGTTCCGCGGCCGCTACCGGGCGATCGACATCCTGCTCGTGGACGACATCCAGTTCCTGGAGGGCAAGGAGCAGACGCAGGAGGAGTTCTTCCACACCTTCAACACGCTCCACAACGCCAACAAGCAGATCGTCATCTCCAGCGACCGCGCGCCGAAGCAGCTCATCACGCTGGAGGACCGGCTGCGCAACCGCTTCGAGTGGGGTCTGATCACCGACGTCCAGCCGCCCGAGCTGGAGACCCGCATCGCCATCCTCAGGAAGAAGGCGATCCAGGAGGGCCTGGCCGCGCCGCCCGAGGTGCTCGAATACATCGCCAGCCGCATCTCCACCAACATCCGCGAGCTGGAGGGCGCGCTGATCAGGGTCACCGCGTTCGCCAGCCTCAACAGGCAGGGCGTCGACCTGCAGCTCGCCGAAGTGGTGCTGAAGGACCTGATCACCTCGGACTCCGGGCACGAGATCACGATCGCCACGATCATGGCCCAGACCGCCGAGTACTTCGGGATCAGCATCGACGACCTGTGCGGCAGCTCCCGCAGCCGGGCGCTGGTGAACGCCCGGCAGATCGCCATGTATCTGGTGCGCGAGCTCACCGAGCTGTCGCTGCCGAAGATCGGGCAGCAGTTCGGCGGCCGCGACCACACCACCGTGATGCACGCGGAACGGAAGATCCGCTCGCTCATCGCCGAGCGCAGGTCGATGTACAACCAGGTCAACGAGCTGACAATGCGTATCAAGCAGACATCCCGCGGAGCCTGACCGTCGTGCACAGCCTGTGGAAAACACTGTGGATCTGCGGAAACGCCGAAACGTCGCGGCCGTTCGCCACACAATGCCCGAAAAAATCCCCCACAGCCCCTGGGGATAAGGGTGGGGACATCCTGAGGAGAACCTGGGGACATCCAGTGGATGACTTGTGGACGCCCTGTGCACAGTCGATCGGGGGCTCCAGACTTGGTGCCTTTACCCCGTGGACAACCGGTGGAAACCTCGTGGATAACCCGTGGACGAAGGCACCAAGATCTGGGGACAGCCTGTGTGTGAAGAGTCGTCATCCCCAGGCGGCGAAGTTCTCCCCAGGCGTCACCCACACCCTCAGTGGATGAAAACAGGGGCCCTGAGCAGCGGGAACGCCAGTTGTCCACAGTTCCCACAGCCCCTAGTGTGATGACCTCTTATCTCTCTAACTAAGAAACTCAAGACCCATAGAGGGGTTCTCCCGGAACTCAGGTGCGGGAGAGTGAACACTTGAATCAACGACGAACCCAGGAGGCTGATCACCGTGATGTTCCGAATCGAGCGAGACGTCCTCGCTGAGGCGGTGGCATGGACGGCACGCAGCCTCCCGGCGCGTCCGTCGGTGCCCGTTCTCGCCGGCATGCGCTTGGAGGTCACGGAGAAGCAGCAGCTGAAGCTGTCCGGATTCGACTACGAGGTCTCCGCGGAGGTCACGCTGGAGGTCCACACCGGTGAGGCCGGCGTCGTCCTCGTCTCCGGCAAGCTGCTCGCCGAGATCACCCGCGCGCTTCCCGCACAGCCTGTGGACTTCGTGGTGGAAGGCGCCAAGGCCGTGGTCACGTGCGGCAGCGCCCGGTTCACCCTGCTGACCATGCCTGTGGAGGACTACCCCTCGCTCCCGGCGATGCCGCCGGCCGCCGGGCGGGTGGGCAGCGACGTGTTCGCCTCCGCCGTCGCCCAGGTCGCCGTCGCCGCGGGCCGCGACGACACGCTGCCGATGCTGACCGGCGTACGGATGGAGATCGAGGGCGACACCGTGACCCTCGCCGCCACCGACCGCTACCGGCTGGCCGTACGCGAGCTGAAGTGGCAGCCGGGCCAGCCCGACTTCGCCGCCATCGCGATGATCCCCGGCAAGACGCTCGCCGACACGGCCAAGGCGCTCGGCACCACCGGCGCCGAGGTGGAGATCGCGCTCAGCTCCGCCGGCGGCACCGGCGAGGGCATGATCGGCTTCTCCAGCGCGGGCCGGCGGACCACGACCCGGCTGCTCGACCCCGAGTTCCCCAAATACCGCTCGCTGCTGCCCACGGAGTTCTCCGCCCGCGCGGACTTGTCCACAGGGCCCTTCGTCGAGGCGGTCAAGCGCGTCGCCCTGGTCGCCGAGCGCAACACGCCCGTACGCCTGGCGTTCAAGAGCGGCGAGGTCGTGCTGGAGGCGGGCAGCGGCGACGAGGCGCAGGCCGTCGAGGCACTGCCTGTGGACTACGAGGGCGAGGAGATGAACATCGCCTTCAACCACCAGTTCCTGCTGGAGGGTCTGGGGGCCATCGACTCGGATGTCGCGCGGTTGCAGATGACCACATCGACGAAGCCCGCTATCCTCACCGGTGGCAAGCCTGTGGATGACGGAGCCGCTACCGACTACCGTTACCTGATCATGCCCATCCGCCTGTCAGGCTGATCCTGTCATCGGGGATGATGGAAGTCTGACAAGGGGGTAGGACAATATGCAGATCGGCATGGTCGGACTGGGCAAAATGGGCGGCAACATGGCCGAACGGCTGCGCCGCGGCGGTCATGAGGTCGTCGGTTACGACCGCGACCCGGCTGTCAGCGACGTGGCCAGCCTCAAGGAGCTGGTCGAGCGTCTGCAGCAGCCGCGGGCGATCTGGGTGATGGTCCCCGCGGGCAAGCCCACGCAGACCACGATCGATGACCTCGGCGAGCTGCTCGACCCGGGCGACATCGTCGTCGACGGCGGAAACTCCCACTATGTGGATGACCAGAAGCACGCCGCCGAGCTCGCCCAGAAGGGCATCGGCTTCGTCGACTGCGGCGTCAGCGGCGGTGTCTGGGGCCTCCAGAACGGCTACGCGCTCATGTGCGGCGGCGACCAGCCCGACGTCGAGCGCCTGATGCCCATCTTCGAGACGCTCAAGCCGGAGGGCGAGGACGGCTTCGTCCACGCGGGCGACGTCGGCGCCGGGCACTTCGCGAAGATGGTCCACAACGGCATCGAATACGGGATGATGCAGGCGTTCGCGGAGGGCTGGGAGCTGCTTGAGGCGTCCGACGTCGTCAAGGACGTCAAGGGCTCCTTCAGCAGCTGGCGCACCGGCACGGTGATCCGCTCCTGGCTGCTCGACCTGATGGTCCGGGCACTCGACGACGACGAGCACCTCGATCAGCTCCGCGGTTATGCACAGGACTCCGGCGAGGGCCGGTGGACGGTCCAGGCGGCGGTGGACCACGCGGTCCCGCTGCCGGTCATCACCGCCGCTCTCTACGCGAGGTTCGCCTCGCGCCAGGACGACTCCCCCGCGATGAAGGTCGTCGCCGCGCTGCGCAACCAGTTCGGCGGCCACGCGACCACCTCGACGGAGGGCAGCACGGGCAAGGGCGCCGACTCGCCGGGCGCGGACGTGACCCCGCCGCGCGAAACCGAGCGCTGAGAGCTTTCCCGTTGACGTGACGCCGCCGCGCGGGGCCGAGCGCCGAGAGGTCTCCCGCGGGCGGCACGGTTTTCCACAGACCGCATGCCGGTGACCCCAGTGGCCTCTGTGGCGCACTAACCTCGTGGGGTGCATGTCGCCCACCTCTCGCTGACCGACTTCAGGTCCTACGCGTCCGTGGAGCTCGGCCTGGAGCCGGGCGTCACGGCGTTCGTGGGGCCCAACGGCCAGGGCAAGACCAACCTGGTCGAGGCTCTCGGCTACGTCGCGACGCACTCCAGCCACCGGGTGGCCAGCGACGCGCCGCTCGTGCGGCAGGGCGCCACCCGGGCGATCGTGCGCTGCGCCGTCGACCGGGACGACCGGCGGGCGCTCATCGAGCTGGAGATCAACCCGGGGCGGGCCAACCGCGCCCGGCTCAACCGCTCCCCCATGTCCAGGCCGCGCGACGTCATCGGCCTGCTGCGCACGGTGCTGTTCGCCCCCGAAGACCTGTCCCTGGCCAAGGGCGACCCGTCCGAGCGCCGCCGCTTCCTCGACGATCTGCTGGTGGCCAGGACACCCAGGTTCGCCGGTGTCCGCGCCGACTACGACCGCGTCCTCAAGCAGCGCGGCGCCCTGCTGCGTACGGCCGCGCAGGCCCGCAGGGGCGCCAGGAGCAGCAGGCGCGCCGAGCGCGACAGCGGGTTCGCCGCGGCGGGCGCGGGCGACGTGCTGAGCACCCTGGAGGTGTGGGACGCCCACCTCGCCAGGCACGGCGCGGAGCTGCTGCGGGCCCGGCTGGAGCTGATCGAGGCGCTGCGCCCGCTGGTGGCCGGATCGTACGCCGCGCTGGCGCCGACGAGCGCCGCCGCGACCCTGGCCTACCGCAGCACGTTGTCCACAGGCGAGGGTGCAGGTGGGGATGGTCCGGAGGACGAAGCCGCCGGTGAGCGGGGATCTTTTGATACACAGACGTTATCCACAGACTTGGGGAAAACCCTTGAAGAACGTCTGCGGGAGCGGCTATTGGAGGTCCGCCAGGCCGAGCTGGAGCGGGGCGTCACGCTCGTCGGGCCGCATCGCGACGACCTGATTCTCGGCCTCGGCGATCTGCCCGCCAGAGGTTACGCCAGCCATGGCGAGTCCTGGTCGTTCGCGCTGGCGCTGCGGCTGGCCGCCTACGACCTGCTGCGGGCCGACGGCGGCGATCCCGTGCTGATCCTCGACGACGTGTTCGCCGAGCTCGACAGCCAGCGCAGGCGCCGGCTCGCTGAGATCGTGGCCCCCGCCGAGCAGGTGCTCATCACCGCGGCGGTGCCGGACGACGTGCCGGGTGAGCTGGCCGGAGCCAGGTTCGACGTCGCAGAAGGGAGCGCGACCCGTGTCCGTTGACGACAATCCCACGGCCAGGGGGGCGGCCATGGCCAGGGAGAAGCTCGCCCAGGCCAAGGCCGACGCGGCCAAGCGGGGCCAGCTCCCCCGGCGCGAGCCCAGGCGCAAGGCCGCGGGGCCGCGCCGGGAGGCCGGCGATCCACAGCTTTTCGGACGGGCGATCTCGGATCTGCTGGCGGACCGGGGGTGGGAGCGCTCGGCGGCCGTGGGCGGGGTGTTCGGCCGCTGGATCGACATCGTGGGCCCTGATCTGGCCGCGCACACCAAGCCCGAGTCGTTCGAGGACGGGGAGGTGCTGATCGCGGCCGACTCCACGGCTTGGGCGACGCAGGTGCGGCTGCTCGCGCGCACCCTCGTACGCCGGCTCAACGAGGAGCTCGGCGACGGCACCGTCACGAAGGTCAAGGTCAGAGGGCCGCAGAACGCACCGCGACCCACCGGGGGTTTGCGGGTGACCGGAAGTCGGGGCCCCGGCGACACTTATGGGTAGCCACGTCCAGCGGCCACCCGCGGCCGGCGATTGCGCCGCTCCGGGCAGCCCCTGATTAGTGCCTGTCCGGAGCAGACGCCTGCACCTCTCCGGTTGGGCGCGAAGAGCGATCAGATTGCCGCAGACGCGATAAGCCCCCTTTCCGGAGGGGGGATGCTTGCCAGGGGGCAAAACGAGCTAGGGAGCATCACAGGCGCGTTCATTGCCACCTTGGGCCTCCGGAAGCGGTAGAATGAAAAAGGATTCCGGACACGTCCGCTTGCGTGTCACCCCGGCAGCAAGCCGACTCCCCCGGGTGACCGCGCATCGGGGCACTCACGACGGTGACGGGCACGGCAGGGGCAGCTTTGGCAATCGCTGGCCTCCCCCGCCGCGTGTCCGCGGCAGGAGGATTTCGCAGTTGTCCTACGACGCTAGCTCAATCACCGTACTCGAAGGGCTTGAGGCGGTTCGCAAGCGCCCGGGTATGTATATCGGTTCGACCGGTGAGCGCGGCCTGCACCACCTCGTCTACGAGATCGTGGACAACGCGGTGGACGAGGCCCTGGCCGGTTACGCCACCAGGATCGACATCACACTCATGGCCGACAACGGCGTTCGGGTGATCGACGACGGCCGCGGCATCCCCACGGGCATCCACCCTGTGGAGAAGCGCTCCGCCGTGGAGGTCGTGCTGACCACCCTGCACGCGGGCGGCAAGTTCGACAGCCAGTCCTACGCGGTCTCCGGCGGTCTGCACGGCGTCGGCTCGGCCGTCGTCAACGCGCTGTCGACCGCCATGGACGTCGAGGTCAAGCAGAACGGCCACTACTGGCGCCAGCGCTACGAGCACTCCAAGCCGACGGCCCCCCTGGCCAAGGGCGAGGAGACCGACGAGACCGGCACCACGATCACGTTCTGGCCGGACCCCGACGTCTTCGAGACCACCACCTGGAACTACGAGACGCTCTCGCGCCGCTTCCAGGAGATGGCCTTCCTCAACAAGGGCCTGACGATCACGCTGACCGACGAGCGCCCCGACCACATCAACGGCGAGGTGCACACCGTCACCTACTGCTACCAGGGCGGCCTGGCCGACTTCGTGCACCACCTCAACGCCAAGAAGGAGCCGGCGCACGCGTCGATCGTGGCCTTCGAGGAGGAGGGCGACGGCATAGCGGTCGAGATCGCCATGCAGTGGAACAACTCCTACTCGGAGTCGGTCTACACCTTCGCCAACACGATCAACACCGCCGAGGGCGGCACCCACGAGGAGGGCTTCCGCGCGGCGCTGACCACGATCGTCAACCGCTACGCGCGCGAGCAGAAGTTCCTCAAGGAGGGCAAGGACGACAACCTCTCCGGTGAGGACGTCCGCGAGGGCCTGACCGCGATCATCTCGGTCAAGCTGTCCGACCCGCAGTTCGAGGGCCAGACCAAGACGAAGCTGGGCAACACCGAGGCCAAGTCGTTCGTCCAGAAGGCCTGCAACGACCACCTGCGCGACTGGTTCGAGCGCAACCCCGGCGAGGCCAAGGACATCATCAACAAGTCCTTGCAGGCCTCGCGCGCCCGCATCGCCGCCCGTCAGGCCCGTGACCTGACCAGGCGCAAGTCACTGCTGGAGTCGGGCAGCGGGCTGCCGGGCAAGCTGGCCGACTGCCAGTGGAACGACCCGGAGAAGTGCGAGCTGTTCATCGTCGAGGGCGACTCGGCCGGCGGCTCGGCGAAGGGCGGCCGCGACTCGCGCTTCCAGGCGATCCTGCCCATTCGCGGCAAGATCCTCAACGTCGAGAAGGCGCGGATCGACAAGGTCCTGAAGAACAACGAGGTCCAGGCGCTCATCACCGCGCTGGGCACCGGTGTGCACGACGAGTTCGACATCGCGAAGCTGCGCTATCACAAGGTCATCCTGATGGCCGACGCCGACGTCGACGGCCAGCACATCAACACCCTGCTGCTGACGCTGCTGTTCAGGTTCATGCGGCCGCTGATCGAAGCCGGTCACGTCTACCTGTCCTGCCCGCCGCTGTACAAGATCAAGTGGGACCGCAAGGGCGAGGACGCCTCCTACGCCTACTCCGACTCCGAGCGCGACGCGGTCATCGCCGAGGGCATGGCGAACGGCAAGCCCGACCCGCGGCCGCGTGACAACGTACAGCGCTTCAAGGGTCTCGGCGAGATGAACGCGAGCCAGCTCTGGGAGACCACGATGAACCCGGAGACCCGGCTGCTGCGCCTGGTCACGCTCGACGACGCGGCGCAGGCCGACGACCTGTTCAGCGTGCTCATGGGCGAGGACGTGGAGGCCCGGCGCGACTTCATCATCCGCAACGCGCGTGACGTTCGCTTCCTCGACGTCTAAGCGGCCAGCCGTAGGTGCAGACATCTGCGGTGAGCCGCCGGACGTGGCTCACCGCAACACGAAGAAGGACCTCAACCTGTGACGGACGTGAACACCACTCCCCCGGCTGAACGCATCGAGCCCGTGGACATCCAGTCCGAGATGCAGCGCAGTTACATGGACTACGCGATGTCCGTCATCGTGTCCAGGGCGCTGCCGGACGTGCGCGACGGTCTCAAGCCGGTGCACCGGCGCGTGCTCTACGCGATGTACGACGGCGGCTACCGCCCCGACCGCGGCTACTTCAAGTGCGCCCGCGTCGTCGGTGACGTGATGGGCACCTACCACCCCCACGGCGACACCTCGATCTACGACGCGCTGGTCCGCCTGGCGCAGCCGTGGTCGTTGCGATATCCGCTGGTCGACGGGCAGGGCAACTTCGGCTCGCCCGGCAACGACCCGGCGGCGGCGATGCGCTACACCGAGTGCAAGCTCGCGCCCATCGCCATGGAGCTGCTGCGGGACATCGACAAGGACACCGTCGACTTCCGCCCCAACTACGACGGCAAGTCGCAGGAGCCCGACGTCCTGCCGGCGCGCTTCCCGCAGCTGCTGGTCAACGGCTCCGGCGGCATCGCCGTCGGCATGGCCACCAACATCCCGCCGCACAACCTGCGCGAGGTCGCCTCGGCGGTCAAGTGGTATCTGGAGAACCCGGAGGCCAGCGACGAGGACCTGCTCGAGGCCTCGATCCGGCTGGTCAGGGGTCCCGACTTCCCCACCAGGGCGCTGATCGTCGGGCGCAGGGGCATCGAGGACGCCTACCGCACCGGGCGCGGCTCGATCACCATGCGGGCCGTGGTCGAGGTCGAGGAGGAGAAGGGGCGGCAGGCGCTGGTCGTCACCGAGCTGCCGTACCAGGTCAACCCCGACAACCTCGCGCTGAAGATCGCCGAGCTGGTCCGCGAGGGCAAGCTCACCGGCATCGCCGACGTACGCGACGAGAGCTCCTCGCGGGTCGGGCAACGCCTGGTGATCGTGCTCAAGCGGGACGCGGTCGCCAAGGTCGTCCTGAACAACCTGTACAAGCACACCCAGCTCCAGGACACCTTCGGCGCCAACATGCTGGCGCTGGTCGACGGCGTGCCGCGCACGCTGCGGCTCGACCAGTTCATCCGGCACTACGTGGCCCACCAGATCGAGGTCATCGTCCGCAGGACCCGCTACCTGCTGCGCAAGGCCGAGGAGCGGGCTCACATCCTGAGCGGGCTGCTGAAGGCCCTTGAGCGGCTCGACGAGGTCATCGCCCTGATCCGGGCCTCGGAGTCCGCCTCGCACGCCCAGCAGGGCCTCATGAGGCTGCTGGAGATCGACGAGGTTCAGGCCCAGGCCATCCTCGACATGCAGCTGCGCAAGCTGGCCGCCCTGGAGCGGCAGTCGATCCAGGACGAGTACGACTCGCTGATGGCCCAGATCGCCGAGTACAACTCGATCCTGGCCAGCGAGTCCCGCCAGCGGGAGATCATCAACGACGAGCTGGCCGAGATCGTCGGCCGCTACGGCGACGAGCGCAAGACCGAGATCATCGCCTACGACGGCGACATGTCGATCGAGGACCTCATCGCCGAAGAGGAGATCGTCGTCACGATCACCCGCGGCGGCTACGCCAAGCGGACCCGTACCGACCTCTACCGGGCGCAGAAGCGCGGCGGCAAGGGCGTGCGCGGAGCCCAGCTGCGCCAGGACGACATCGTCGACCACTTCTTCGTCACCACGACGCATCACTGGCTGCTGTTCTTCACGAACAAGGGCCGGGTCTACCGGGTGAAGGCGTACGAGCTGCCCGACGCCGGGCGCGACGCGCGCGGCATGCATCTGGCGAACCTTTTGGCCATGCAGCCCGACGAAACAGTCATGGAGGTTCTCGACCTACGCGACTACGACGTCGCCCCCTATCTCGTCCTCGCCACCCGTAGCGGGCTGGTCAAGAAGACGCGCCTGTCCGAGTACGACTCCCCCAGGTCAGGCGGCCTGATCGCGATCAACCTGCGGGACGACGACGAGGTCATCGGAGCCCGGCTGGTCTCCGAAGAAGACGATCTGCTGCTCGTGTCCAAGGGCGCGCAGTCGATCAGGTTCACCGCATCCGACGAGGCGCTGCGTCCCATGGGGCGCGCGACGAGCGGTGTCATCGGCATGAGGTTCCTCGAAGGTGACGAACTTCTCGCCATGAATCGGATCGCGGACGGTCAAGATGTGCTTATCGCCACGAAGGCTGGGTACGCAAAACGGACGCCAGTGGAGCAGTATCCAGTTCAAGGACGTGGCGGTAGAGGCGTGCTTACTGCGAAAATCGTAAGTTCCCGTGGCAAGCTGGTCGGAGCCGTCATGGTCAACCCAGAGGACGAGGTCTTCGCGATCACGTCTGCCGGCGGGGTGATCCGGACGAGTGCCGGGGAGATCAAGCAGTCCGGCCGCCAGACCATGGGAGTGCGTTTGATGAATCTCGCTGAAGGCGACAGCGTGGTGGCCCTCGCCCGGAACGCGGAGTCCATGGAGACTTCCGTGGAGAGTGAGGAAGACGGGGGAGGAGAGTAGTTCATGAGCGCCCAGGGTGGCACCGCCAGGTCGACGAAGGCGGCTTCGGGTAATGGACAGCAGCCGAAGAAGCCCACTGAAAACGAGATCTTCAACGCGATCGACGAAGGTCAGGACACCACGCCCGCACAGGGCAAGCCGGTGATCCCGGGCAAGGAGGAGCCCGCCAAGGCTCCTCCCCCGCAGTCGTCGCAGCAACAGCCGCCGCCGCCTCCGGAGGGCAACGAGACGGTCCGCATCCGTCCGTCGCTGGCCACCGAGGCGCCGCCGCCTGCCCTTGAGCTGCCCAAGAAGAAGTCCTCCGGCGCCTCAGGCGGCCGGCTGCCCCGCAAGGCCCACCTCGTCCTGCGCCGCGTCGAGCCGTGGTCGGCCATGAAGTTCAGCTTCGTGGTCTCCCTGGTCTGCTTCGTGGTGCTGTTCGTGGCCGTGGCCGTCCTGTACGGCGTGTTGTCCGCCCTGGGCGTGTTCGACTCGCTCGTGGACCTGGTCAACCAGCTCGGCCAGGGCGAGCAGGGGCAGAGCTCGATCCCGATCAACATCGCCTCCTGGTTCGAGCCGGTGCGGATCCTCGGCTACACCGCACTGATCGGCGCGGTGAACGTCGTGCTGATCACGGCTCTCTCCACGTTGGGCGCGGTCATTTACAACGTCGCGTCCGACCTGGTCGGGGGCGTCGAGGTGACCTTCAGCGAGGCCGAATAGGCCGACGCTCGCGCCGTACACGGGGTCTGTACGGCGCGAGCAGCACGCCGGACGCGGTAAGCTTTTCCTCGTCCGAACAACCCGTTCGCCTCCATCCTCCGGATGCGATACGGTTCGGTGTGCGCGGGGCTATAGCTCAGACGGTTAGAGCGCTTCCCTGATAAGGAAGAGGTCCCAGGTTCAAGTCCTGGTAGCCCCACATAGTTTGACCAGCAGAAACAGCCATCATGCTATCTATGCAGGGTGGCTTTTTTGCTTGCTGAGTGTCTATCTGCGTGACTGTCGTTCTCGATCAAGAGCGAAGGATGCGTTCGCCCTATGGCAAGGGTCTTAACGGTCTCGCTGTGATCATTGACAAGGCTGGCGCGCCTCCACGCCGGTAGCGCCACTCGGAGAGCAAGGAGTCGTGCTTCTGGCTGTTGCACGAGGTGCATGTTGGGAGCAGATTCGACGCAAAGTCACTGCCGCCTCTCACAAGTGGCACGACATGGTCGCGAGCCACAGCGGGGGCTGCCTGGCAGTACGCGCACATCCCACGGTGCCGATTGAGCAGCCTCGCCCACTCGGAGTCGGTGTGATTGCCAACCGCACCGAGTCGGCGTACTCGCCTCCGGCGCCAGTTCTGCCGATAGACCTCTGGGTTCTCGAGAAAACGGCAGCGGCGACATTTCACGAATCCCGGGTCGAACTGGTTCGGCGATAGAAGTTGCCCACATGAGCCCTGACATAGGATCGGTACGTTGGCAGCCCGACGAGCGGCTTGCTGTGCTCCCTTGTGCGCATGAGCACACGGCTTGCACAACGCCTGATTCCGCGTGAATTGATCCAACGTCTTCGACTCCGAGCAGCCAGAGCATCGCTTCAGTGCTCCACGCTCTGCCTTCTCTGCATGTGATCGAGCTTCAAAGGATGGGCGGCAGGCCTTGCAGATGCGCCGGTCTCCCCAGAAGTCGGTTCGAGGACCGTGGTACTCGCATTCGGTGCACGTCCGCTCCCACACCATTGGGCGCGTTTTCACGACTGATGGATCTCCATGTGCCTTGAAGCGCTTGTAGTGCATGCGGCAATACCCAAGGCCATAGTGGTCCCGAGAGCAGCCGGCGAACGAGCAGGCTGGAGACTCGGACGAGAGTGGATTAACATCCACGTGGCCTAGCTTGACCAGGTAGTCGTACCAGCTCGTGAGCGCGGAGCGCCGGGCGCGCAACATGTCGGATTGACCGACATAGGGTCTCAAGTACGCTCCGACGTCCGCCGACGTGGCGGCAAGTGGGTCCACCTTCTCTGCAGCGCACCATTCCAGCCATCGACGGACGCGGCTGCCGTAAACCGCACGAGTGTTCTTGCTGAGCAGCGTTTCGCCCCAGGCGGCGACCAGGAACACCGTCTCGTGCATGGACAGAATTGTGCTCAGGTCGCCGCCGTCTGGCTGGGTGATCGGATAACTGTTCGAACTCGATCTACTCGAAGATGCGGTCCATGACTACGGCCCCACCCTGAAGCACCGGTCTGATCTGCTTGCGGTAGACGAGTTCCGTCACTGCCGTGCTGCTGTGGCCGACCAGTCGAGAGATCTCCTCCAAGGGGGTCCCGGCGTCGGAGAGTAGGCTCACAAAGCTGTGCCGCAACTCTCGTGGTGTCCACTCCGATGGTTCCAGGCTGGTGTGTTTGATGACCCGCCGGAAGGCGCGTCTAACGTTGGCCGCGTCGAGTTCGGTTCCGGCTGCGGACGCGAACACCAGGCCGCACTGGGACCAGGTGGTGCCTTGTTCCTCCTGCTGAGTTGCCCGCTGCTCAATTAGGGCGTCTACACATCGCCTGGGCAATGCCAGTGTGCGACGGGACTTGCGTGTTTTGGTGTCTCCACCGTTGCGCACCGAACGCCACACGGCGATGTGTGGGGGCACGGATGGGACGGCGTCGAGGTTGCCGATTAGGTCCACGTGGTCCCAGCGCAGTGCCCGTAGCTCCTCGGTGCGTGCTCCCGTAAGGAGAGAGACCACGATGTAGGCGTTCAGGCTCCTGCCTTCGGCGGCCTGTAGCACTTCCTCGGCCTGAGCCATCGTCAGAGCCTTAGAAGGGCGTCCCCTCTGGCCTTGCGGGACGCGGCATAGCTCTACGACGTTTCGCCGTACCTTGTCACGTGCCATGGCGCGCTTGATGATCCGGTTAAGACAGGAGTGAAGACGCGACAGCGTACTGGTGCTCAGCGTTTCGGCTTTCCCTGCCAGCCACTTGTCCACATCCTGCGCGCTCAACTCGCGGAGCTTCCTTTTGCCTAGCGCTGGAATGATGTGTGTCTTGCAGAGAATCGTGGTTGTGGTGACCGTGTTTGAGTCCAGTCCACTGAGCCCAAAGGTCAGCCAGTCATGTGTGGCCTGCGCCACCGTGTAGTCGCCCGGGGCCAGGGGGAGGCCGTCCTCGTAGTCGCGTAGGACCTCCTTGAGTTTGTTCTTGGCTTCTGTTTTCGTCTTGCCGCTCCCCCGCTTCACGATGCGCTTGCCGCTGGGGTCAAAGCCGAGGCTGGCGGTGGCGATCCAGCGTTGGCGCTTGTCGTCCCAGTGGAGGCCGCCGTCTCCTCTGCTGCGTCGTTTGGTCATCAGGCTGCCTCCTCGGCTTCCTTCTCCAACAGGGCGATGTAGGCGCGGATGGCGCTTGGGGTGATGAGGCGAGCGCGGCCCTGCTTGACGGAGCGCAGGCGGCCGGTGCGGATCTGGTCGTAGATGACGGTTCGGCTCATACGGAGCAGGCGCATGGCGTCGGTGACGCGGTAGAGCTGGGTGTCGGTGAGCCGGACGCTGTCCGGCGGTGAGGTGGTCATGCCTGGTGGTGCTCCTCATCGGTGGGGACAGCGGGGACAGGCAGCAGGGCCGGTTGTCCCTCGGGGGTGTGGGCGTTGGTGCTGGTCGTGGCGTGGCCAAGGACGGCGGGGACGCCGGGGACGCCTGCCGGGGACTCTGTTCCGGGGAGGCGGTAGTGGCCGGTGGCGTTGACGCAGAGCTGGCCGTCGGCGTTCATGCGTTGGCAGGTCTTGCGGACGTTCTCGTGGGACAGGCCGGTGGCGTCGGCGATGGCCTTGGGCGTGCTGTTCGGGTTGGCTCGGACGTGGCGAGCGATGGCGGCTCTGGTGTCCGACAGCGCGTGGTCTTCAGGTGGGCCGTCCAGGAGGTGCCAGAGGCCGGCAGCCGGTTGGAAGGCCATGGCGTATTCGGCCTCTTCGACATCGCGGCCGGTGACGTGCAGGACGCCGTCTGCGGTACCTCTGGCGCGCTTGAGGACGAGGGTGGCGTCCGCTGCCCCGGCCAGGCCGTTGGTTCCAGAGACCTCGCTCAGGAAGTCTTCTGAGGCCATCTTGCGGACGTGGTGGATCAGGACGACGGCGACGCCGTAGGTGTCGGCCAGGCGCTTGGCGCGGCTCATGGCGGCGTAGTCGGCGTCGTAGGCGGACAGGCCGGGTGGTGTGTTGCCTCGGATCTTGGCGAAGACGTCAATGACGACCAGGCGGGCGTTCTGGTTGCGGTCGAGCCAGCGGGCGATGGCCTCCTCCCCGCCCTGCGGGAGGGTGGGGCAGGTGGTGGCCAGGGTCAGGTCCTTGGGCGCGGGTTGGCCACTCAGGATCTTGCCCATGCGGTTCTGGAGGCGGCGGGCGGTGTCCTCCAGGGCGAGGTAGAGGACGGGGCCGGGCTCCAGGTCGATGGCTTCCAGGGCCTTGGCGCCGCTGGCGACGGCGATGCCCAGGCCGAGGCTGAGCCATGACTTGCCGACCTTGGGTGGGCCTGCCAGGAGGCTGAGTCCTTCGGCGATGATGCCGGGGACGGCCCAACGGGGCTCCGGGAAGGTCATGGCCATCAGTTCGTCGGCGGTCCAGGAGGTGCGGAACGGCACGGGCTGGCCGGGCGCATTGACGGCATCACCGTTGACCAGGCGTAGGTGAGTGGTGCGGTCGTTGGTCATGCGGCCACCGTCCGAGGCCGGCGGGCTCCGGCGCGCAGGCCGGAGGCGATGGTGCGCTGGGCCTCGCGGTAGGGCTGGCCGATCTGCGTGGCTGCCTCCGTGAGCCACGTAGTGACGGCGGTGGCGTTCAGCTCGCCTCCGGCGACGAGCTGGCCGAGTGCGACGGCGGCGAGGTAGAGGGCGTTGTTGTGGCCGTGCGGTGGTGAGCTGGCCACCCGGTCCAGTTCGCCGAGGACGGCGGCACGGATGTAGGAACCGCGCCGGTCGGATGCGAGGGGCACCGTGACTGGCTTCTGTGGTGGGAGCGGGGCCGGGCGTAGGTGTTCGACCAGCCAGGCCGGGAGCGGCGCGGGTGGGATCGGGTGCAGGACCTCGTAGGTGCCGCTGCCGTGTTCGTCGGTGACGTGGCTGCCGGGGCCGACGACATACCCGCCGTTGGCGCGGGTGTCGATCAGCCAGCCGAGGCCGCCGTTGCCGCCTTGGGTGTTCGTCAGGGTGACTCCATTGGATGCGGTGAAGTACAGGTGCAGGCCGCCGCGTCGGGTGCGGACCTGGAAGGTCTCCAGTGGGAGCGGCTGGCCGGCCTCCTCGCAGAGGGCGGCGAGGACGTCCGCGCCGTCGCGGATGCCGGGGCGGTTCCACTGCGGTGGTGGTTGCTCGTCGTACTTGGGCTGGTCCAGGTCGATGACGACCAGGCCGGACGGGCCGGTGGCGATGCCGACGTTGTACGGGCGTTGCCAGATGCGGCGGATGGTGGCCGGGTCGGTGGTGGTGCGGTGTTGCCAGGCGGTGAAGCCGCGGGGCGGGGTCTTGCCGTTCGGGGCGAGCGGGAAGACGTGCCAGCCTCGGGCGGCGGCTGTGAGGGCGTAGCGGGTCAGGTTCTTCGTCGGCATGGGGTGCTCCAGTCAGCGGGTGCGGTGCAGGGCGCGGGCGTGGTTCCAGATGTGGCGGCCGATCCGGAGGCGTAGGCCGGTGGCGCGGCAGCGGCGGCAGTCGTGGGTGCCGCGTCCGAGGCGGTTGGGCTTGCGGCCCTTGCCTTGGCAGGAGCGGCAGCGCCGGAAGGGCCGGATGTAGCACTTGGCGGCGTAACGGACGGTGATGAACAGGGCGATGACGATCACTGCGCTAGCGGCGAGCGTGGCAGGGGTCATGACGGGCCTCCTGGGCCGTTTTTGGGTGTCGTCAAGCGAGGGCGCTAGCGTGCTAACGCCCTGGCCAGGGCTTATTTCTGGTGCTAGCGGGGGTGCTAGCGATAGCAGGGTCAGCCGCTAGCGCTAGCACCCTCCGGCGGGGTCACTCGGTGCCGGTTCGGCGGTTACGTTCCGCCATGGCGTCGGTGAGGTCGTCCAGGCGGATGCCGCGCCTGGTGATGGCCTTGCCGTCGATGCGCCGGCCGATCGCCTGGACGGGTACTCCGTGCGGCTTGAGTGCCGTGGTGAGCTGTTCGGAGGCCCAGCCGGTGTAGAAGTCGGGACGGAGTTCGGCCAGGCGCGAGCACAGAGTCTCGTTCCAGGCGGCCGTCTCGCCTGCGGGCCAGATCTGGGCGACGTCGGACAGCAGGTCGAACGTGGGTGCGTCGGTGCGGGTCTGTGTGCCCTCCTCGGGCAGGGTGCCGGCCAGGCCGCGTAGCTGCATGGCGCGGGCCACGACCTGCTTGGCCTTGTTGGTGTCCACCTCGAAGGAGCGGCGGGCGGCGGGCTTGCCGAGGCCCGAGAGGATGCCCCAACCGGCCTCCTTGACCGGCTCGAAGATGGTGGCGCGGTAGCCGTTCTTGTACATGGAGGTGCCGAGGATCATGTCGTTGGCGACCTGGTCGGCCACGCTCATGCAGTAGCGGGTGTTGACGTTGCGGGTGATGCCGGTCGGCAGGCTGTCCTTGTCGGGGATCTGGGTGCCGATCAGCAGGATCACGCCCAGGGCGCGGCCCAGCTTGATGACCTTCTCCAGGATCTCTCCGGCTTCCTTGCCATACTTCGGGTGCAGGAACAGCTCTTGGATCTCGTCAATGGCGACGATCAGCGGGTGGAGGCCGGAGTCCTTGAGCGAGGCGAGTTCCGGGGTGACCTTGTTCTCCGGGGCCTTGCCGAGCTGGGCGTAGTGGGCGATGCGCTTGGAGCGGCGTTCACACTCCTTGTACAGCCAGCGGATCATTCCGGCGCAGCGGGCGATGGTCTCGTCGTCGAAGCCGTTGCCGTACTCGGTGCAGACCGGTTCCAGGACCTTGAAGTCGCCGACGCCCTTGAGTTCGTAGACGCGCAGCTCGGCGCGCGGGTCCAGGCTGGCGGCGAGGACGGCCAGGCGCAGGGCGAAGGTCTTACCGGAGCCGGGCTGGCCGCCGACCAGCCAGTTGCGGAACATCAGGGCCGCGTTGACCGTGTCCATGCGCGGCGTGGTGGCGAACGGGAACGGCTTGAAGACGTCCACCTTGCCGTCCTTGAGGAGGGGCCAGGCGGGCTGCTTCATCTGGGACGCGGGTTCGTAACCGACCCACAGGGCCAGACGTCCAGGGTGGCCGTCGCCGGGCTCGGGCCAGACCTGGTCAAGCGGGAGGCGCATGCCGGAGGCCAGCCGGCCGCGCCGGGCGACCACGTCGGCGGCCTCGACGCCGAACGGCAGGTCGATGATGGCGAGGTGGCCGGGGCCGTCGCGGTGGATGTCCTGCGGGAAGCTGATGGCGTGCTGGTCCTTGCTGACGGCCTGGTTGATGCCGGAGATGCCGCAGGACAGCAGCGCGCGGCGGACCAGCTCGGCGGTGAGCTTGCGGTAGCGCGGCCCCTCGGACACGCGGTCGGTGATGGGCTTGTCCGTGGGCCTTCCCGCACGGGCCAGCAGTGGCACGGCCACGGCGATGGTCAGCAGGCGTCCCCAGGCCGGGATGTCGGCGAGCAGGAACACCAGCAGGCCGATCAGGACCGTCACGGCGAGGCAGACCAGGACGGACCAGCGCCACCGCGACTGCCGCTGGCGTTGTCTGTCCAGCTTGAGCCAGGTCTCCGGGTCGTTGCGGTCGGCGGCGTACTGGCGAAGCGCCCAGTTGCCCTCCTCCGCTGTGGCCCAGTGGAGGAGCTTGCCGGTGGCGCGGAAGAACCCGACCGGTGCGTAGAGGGTGGCCTTGGCGGCGTACTTGGGCGAGCGGACGGCGTGATAGCCGACGACGTAACCGGCGTCCTTGGCGGCCCAGACCAGCATGGAGCGGGCGGCCTTCCAGGAGCGCAGGGTGGCCGGCACGATCGGCGCGCGACGCTGGTCGGTGCTGGAGCGGTACGGCACGTCGTCGTCCGGCGGGTCGACCGGAGGCCCGAGGACCGTGCCCTCGACCGCGATCGTCTCGCGGTCGAAGAACTCGTCCTCGTCGCGGTCCGGCTCCTGGTCGTCCGCGCGGTGGGCTCGTCGGCGGACCGCGTGCAGCGGGACCACCTCGCCGCCGTGCTCGGTGCGGTCGAAGGCGTTGAGGTCGTCGCCTTCCTCGGTGTGGTCTTCGTGCTCGTGCGGGTGATGAGTCATGATGTGTGCACCTCGTGTGCGTAACTGCGGGCGGGGTTACGGGGCGCGGCCGGAGTCTTGGCGGATGAGGCCGCGTCCCGTACTGGCTTGAGCAGGGACGATGTGCGGTCGGACCGCGTCTCGTCCTGCCTGGTGTGGGTGGTCGGTGGGTGTGATTGATCGCCGGTCGAAGGGCGGGCGATGGAACGTTCCATCAAGCCGCCTCGCGTCCGGTCTCTTCGGCGGTCGGACCGGTTTCGGACCGCAGCCGGGCAAGCAGCGCTCCGGCGCGGTCGGTGGAGATGGACTGGCCGGTCTGGCGGATGGCATCGCGCAACCGGTCGCGGGTCAGCGCGACGCCTCGGGCTTCGTGGTCGGCGGCGATCTGCCAGCCCAGCGGCATCAGGTCGTCCACCTCGGACGGGGCGACGGCCGGGCGAGTGGCCTTGCGCGTCCTGGCCTTGCGAGGCGACGGCTTGCGGTCGGGCGCGGCAGCAAGAGCCGGACGCTGAGGAGTAGAAGGCTGTGTGAGACGTACTCTCTCGACGTGTACCGGGGCACTGGCCGGGGCCAGTTCGCCCAGCTTGTACAGGGCGCGCTCGCGTCGGCTGGCCTTGAACTGCCACAGGCGGCCGTACCGGTCCTGGAGGTCGGTCTTGGCCAGGATGCGGTCACGTTCGCGGTTCAGAGCGTCCGGGTACGAGCGCACCTCCCAGAGCACCATCCGCCGCCACAGAGCGAACGTGGGAAGCGGGGACAGCACCCACCGCGAGACGCGGATGCTGTCGAGTCGGCGGGACGGGTTGGCCAGGTTGGCGCGCTTCCGTACGGCATGCGTGCCGATCTCCACGGCCACCACCCACAGGCCGGGCAGGATCGCGTGAGCGATCACGGCGAACCAGTCGGGGCCGCCCGCTACACCGGTGTAGGCGGCGACGTTCAGGTAGACGGTGACGGCGGTCAGCGTCCACGGGATGAAGCGCAGCCAGCGCACCCGCATGTCCAGCCGAGCGAGGACGATGTCCAGCGCGGAGAACACGCCGATCCCAAGGTCCACTCCCAAGGGCAGCAGGAAGGCGAGCGCTCCGAAGGTGGGCTTGGCCGCGTTCATGACGGTGGCGAAGGAGATGGCGAACCCGACCAGGCCCAGCACGCCGACTGCGGCGGCCGTGACCGAGATCAGGGTCTGCTCTCCTTCCGACAGCGGACGCGGGCCGGCGGCAGGTTGGTCGTTCATGACGGTTGCTCCGTTCGGCGGGTCTGCGGGCGGTCATAGGTCGGGTTCATCAGCTCCACCGCCGTCCCCAGCAGCGCGGGCAGCCGGGCTTGTTGCACCAGTTCTGTGGACGGCTGGCCCAGAACCGGGCGATGAGATCCGGTGAGCCGCCCTGCTGGACGGTCAGGCGGGCGACCTGCCAGAGGCGGAATCGCTCCTGGCCCATGCGCAGCAGCTCGGCGATCAGGGCACCGGCGAGGAAGACGAGAAGGTAGACGAGGGCTGTGATCATGGTCAGCTCCACTGACGGTTCTTGAACTGCTGGGCGGACTGCTTGCGGCGCTCGATCGCCTCCGGGTCGGAGAAGCGATCAAGGCGCGGGTTGGCCTTGCGAGCGCTGGCCTGGAGTCGCGCCCACTGCTGGTCGGTGATGGTGTTTGGAAGCTGATCGTCGGACATGTGCCGATCTCCAATCAGTGGCAGGAGCGAACGAGCATGCGGCAGACGCGGCAGCCGGCCTGACAGCGAACGCCGTGGATGACGCAGCGCTGGATCGGCCGGCCACCGCCGCAACGGCACCCGAACGGGCTGCGCGTCCGCTTGCCGCACTCGCAGCACTGGAAGCGGGCGGCCATCACGCCACCTCGTTCGTACGGCGGGACGGGAAGAAGGTGAGGAGCGGGCGCACGTCCCGCAGTTCCTCTGCGGTGTAGCCCGCCCAGACGCCCTCCTCCGGGTCGAGCGCCATGGCGTAGGACAGGCACGCGGCGCGGGCCGGGCACCTGGTCTGGCAGATGGCCTTGGCGGTGGCCTCCCGCACCCATCGCTCCTCGTCGGTCTCGGTGTCCGGACCGGTGAAGAGCACGGCCTGGGTGGAGTCGCAGGCCGGTTCGGCGTTGATGAGGTCGTCCAGGAGGTCGGTGACGTCGTTGTCGTACTGGTCGTTCACAGCTCCACCCCCAGCGCCCGGAGGGACTGGACGAGGGCGAGGCGAATGCAGGTGGGGCAGATCGGCGGCGACGGCGGCTCAGCGCCGGGCGTGGTCTCCTCCACGCTGTCGCACATGAGACAGAACCACTGGACAGGCTCGGCGAAGTCGTCAGGGACGACACGCATGGTCTTGGACCCGTGGGTCATGATGAGGACACCTCTCTAGAAGGGGCGCCGGGGTGCGGGACTGGTTTGGCGACTAGGGACCGCACCCCGGCTTCTTCGTTGTTTGGGCTGGTCAGCTGGGCTGATCATCCCCTGGTGCGTCTTATTTAAACAAGGCGAACAAGCAGCGTCAATCACTGCTGGCATACTTGTTTGAACAAGGTGAACGAGAGGGGCGCGAACATGCCCAGCCAGAGGCGGCGCGACACGCTCCGTGGAGACGTGTCGGCACGGATCGCCGAAGACCTACGACAGGCCATCCTGAGCGGCGAATACGCCGAAGGGGACCGGCTTCCCAGCACGTCGGAGCTCATGGAACAGGAGCAGGTGTCGTCGCTGAGCGTGCGGCACGCGTACCAGGCGCTCATCGGTGAGGGCCTGGTGGTGGCGGTCCCGAAAAAGGGCTTCTACGTCCGCGAGTCGCTGTGCATGACCTGGCACATGACGAAGTGGCAGGACCCGCAACGCCTGGAGAACGTCCAGACGGACGGCTGGACGGCGGACGTCGAAGCCGCCGGCTACTCCCACCGGCAGACGATCAGCGTGAGCATCCTGCCCGGCAGCCACATGGTCGCTGGAACACCGGTAGCGGAGCGGCTGGGCATCCCGGAGAACGAACGCGTCGTCGTACGCAGCCGCGTCCGCTACATCGGTCCCGGCCCAGGCGAGCCCGCCAACGAGCCCGAATCGCTGGCCGACTCCTACTACGCGTACAACTGCGTGAAGGACACCCGGATCATGGAGCCGGAGAGCGTCAACACGGCGCAGGTCCTGGCCGACCTGGGGTGCCCGATGCGGGACCACTTCGACGAGCTGACTCCGCGGATCGCCTCCCGACAGGAGACGGAACGGCTCCAGCTGTCGGGCGTCATGGCCGTACTCGAAGTGGTGCGGACTACGTTGACCACATCGGGTAAGCCAGTACTGGTGCTGCATCAGATCAGACCAGGGAACGGATCCAAGTACATCTATCAAGTGGGGTACGGCGATGGCTGAGCGCCCCGTCCTGGTGGCCCGCCTCGCTGTGGAGAGCGACACCGATCGCGTGATCGGGCTGCGCGCTGAGTCCGAACGCTGGTTGGCCAGACGTGGCATCCAGCAGTGGACGGCCAAGTGGGACGAGGTCGGCCGGGAGAAGATCCGCCGCAACATCGCCAATCGCGAGACCTGGGTGTTCGAGGACGACGGCGACGTGATCGCCACCGTTACCCTGAACACCCGGCCGGATCTCGACTTCTGGAACCCCGACAGAGACGGGCCGGCCCTCTACCTGTACAAGCTCCTCCTGGCACGGGACCGCGCAGGCGAAAGCCTGGGGGCCGACATCGTGAACTGGTCAGTGAACCAAGCCGCACTTCGTGGGTTCCCCTGGCTCCGCCTGGACGTGTGGCGCAACAACCACGGACTCCAGCGCTACTACCTGGACCAGGGCTTCGAGCACGTCCGGACCGTCGAGGTGCCGGGACGCGACTCGGGGGCCTGCTTCCAGCGGCGGGCGGTCCCCACTCCCGTCGAGAACATCGTCGATGCCGACGCCCAGGCCGATGTCTGAGTCATCAAGGCTTGCGCTGCCCATGCCTGTGCGCGGCGGTCAGCGCGGCCCACACAAGGCGAGCGGTGGCGTGGCGCCCTCGGGCGGTCTCCTCGTAGCCGTTCTCCTCGCTGTGGCGACGGATGAGGAACTGTCCCGCCTCGCAGCACCACTCGTACTCACCGCAACACGAGATCTCCCGCACCCGGACAGGACGCGGACCGTACGGGACATGCGGCGTCCACACGTACATGAGGGCTTGCCTTCGGTTCGCGCGCAGGAGGCAACCGCGGTCGCCTCCTGCGTCGGCTGATCTGGCGTTCACGTCGGCTCGGCGTCAGCCGTTGGCGACGGTGGTCGTCGCGCTGCGGAGACGCAGCACGATCGCGCCGTAGATGTAGGAGGGGTTCGATGCGTACCGGTCGAGATGCACGAGCTGGACCGAGCCCGTGGCACCGGGCGCTAACGACTCAAGCGCCTGCCGCAGAAGCGCGGCCGCCTGCTCGGCCTCACCGGTTATGCCGCACGCCCCACGGCCGTACTGATCGCTAGCAGCCCACGAGTAGAAACCATCGATGTCCTGGTGCACGACTACATGAGAGCCACGCGCGGTACTACGTCAGAAGAGGACACCGAGCGGCGAACCCCGCTGTCCGCCCCCGTGTCCGCCTGTCCCCGGAGGTGCACCGGATGAGCGACAACGCAACGGCCCCCGTCTGGGCCGGCCGCTTGCTCGCCGCCCGCAACAGCAAGGGCTGGTCACAACGCGAGCTGGCGCAAGAGCTGGCCAGAGCCTCCGACAAGCCCCTCCCCGAGCTGCCGAACGTCATCCGCCGCATCCGAGGCCACGAGACCGGCGAACACCGCCCCGACGCCTTCTACACCCAGCTCTACTGCAAGGCGTTCGGCCTGACCGAAGACCAGCTGTTCGGCACCATCATCAAGCCCGTCCCCACCCTCGCCCTCCCCACGTTGGCCCCCGACCCCGACCTCTACGAACGCATCACCCGCGCCATCGAGCACCCCTCCCGCGTCGACCTGGCGACAGTGGAATGGCTGGAACACTGCCTCGCCGAACACCGCCGCGTCGAGGACACCATCGGCAGCCGCCCCCTCCTACCGCTGATCCACGCCCAGTTGTCCACCGTGGCCGACCTCGCCCGAGGAGCCCGCGGCCCCCTCGCCGACCGCGCCGTAGCAGCCCTGGCCCAGTACGCCCAGTTCCTCGCCTGGATGTGCCAGGACTCCCGCCAGCACGCTGCCGCCCTGGCCTGGTACGACCGCTCCCACGCCTGGGCCGTCGAGGCCGGCGACGCCTGCCTCGCCTCCACCACCCTGAACATGCGCGCCCACCAGGCATGGAGCCTCGGCGACGCCCAGCGCTGCATCCGCCTAGCAGAAGCCTCCCGCTGGCACGACGGCCGCACGACCTACGGCGTCCAAGGCATGGCCGCCCAAATGGCCGGCCGAGGCCACGCCCAATTGGGCGAGGCCAACCAGGCCCGCACCCGCCTCGCCGAAGCCGAAGACCTCATCCGCACCGCCGCCGAACACCCCGAAAACGAACCACCCTGGATGTACTTCTACGACGAGGGCTGGTTCCTCATGCAACGCGGCATGGCCGAACTCGAACTCGGCGACGGCCGTCGCGCCACCGACTTCATCATGCGTGGCCTCTCTACGCTGCCGGAGTCCTACCGACGTGACCGCGCATGGTACGGAGCGTGTCTGACACGAGCACACATCCTGCAGGGCGATATCGAAGCCGCAACGACCGTTGCCACGGACGTGGCGCAGGATGCAGTGACTCTCAATGCCTATGCAGTGAAGGAACTTCGACGTGCCGCCCACGAGATCGCGAAAGCGAGCGCGTCCGGCGCGAAGACGATCACGGCGGCACTGGCACATGGCAGTCGTTAAGGCCGTGTCCCTGCTGTCCCTTCGTCCCTCACCGGTGTCCGAAGTGCAACGGTGTCAACGGGACCTTGGGACGCTTCGAGGCATCATTGTCCCTGTCGCTCTAGCCATGCCTACTGATGGAAGGTCGTAACGCCCCCTGGTGTTACAGCCTCCAAGCCTCGATGATTGCCCTTGAGTCGGTCGGTATTTGGCGCGTTCCCTCAGCCGGGAAGGTCTAATGACCATCGGCATCGCGAGGGGCGACAGGCGCACTCGCTAGCGACAAAGGGATTGAAGTGAACCAATGGCACGGCGAGCCAAAAAAATAGCGGCGAAGAGTAGGCGTAACAAGAGAGGGGGTGGAGCGAATGGGGCATCCTCTACCCGAGAGGCTTATCCTGCTGGGCGCAGACACACTAACGCGCGCGTCGAATCAAATGACAAGACGCCTGGTGAATCCATAAATGCGACCGACTACCTGCAGGAGGCTTATGCGCAGGTGCCCGGAATTGGACAAGGGAATCGATGGTATGACCTGCCATATTCGGTCATCAAC
Organism: Nonomuraea zeae; assembly: GCF_005889725.1. Classification (GTDB taxonomy): domain Bacteria; phylum Actinomycetota; class Actinomycetes; order Streptosporangiales; family Streptosporangiaceae; genus Nonomuraea; species Nonomuraea zeae. The sequence goes on along the minus strand of NZ_VCKX01000017.1, from coordinate 56,084 downwards.
TTCCTCCTCGGCGGGCAAGTAAGGAGGTTCATCCCGCGCCCAGTCAGAGCGGGGCTAAACTATCTTATTAACCAACTTCTGCAGTTCAATGTGCATGAGAGGAATATTGCTCGGAGTCGAGATGATCCACTCCATAATTTAAGCGTGTCATCCGATGAGCACGTTTCTATGCCTGCGGTATGGGTGATCGAACTATTTCCTCCTAGTCATATCAGCGATCTCGCTAGAGCGATCGAAAAGCATTCCTGGGATAAGGGGCGGGCGCGCTATAGGCCGGGAGAGTCTAATCAGGAAATCCTGGAGCGCTCTCGTGCGGGGAGGGGGTGGGTATGGTGGCAAATCGGAGATATCGCTGCTGAAGGATCTTCGGGTGTGCCTGGCAGAACAATGCGCCAAGAGTTGCCTGCGGAATTTAGCAATATAGAGATACATGGCCTCCAGATTGGCGAAGGGCTTACAGCTGTCTTAGCTCAATTCCGCCTGAGCGCCACAGCTCTACGTCATCTCGATGACGTCTGGCATGCCGACCATGAACCCCAATTGGTTTGGAAAGAGGGTCATCTGCATCCAGAAGACAGGCACTGGTCGGGACTTCGGAGAACGCAGGAAGCAAGAAGATCAGTCCACCGCAAGGCTCGATCGTGGCTACGGCGAGAGATGCCGGGCGTCTTTGCGCGGAACTCCCAATGCCAGCCATTAACCGATCTGCTATTGCTGGACAGATTCGACCCCTTCGCGGAATCGGAAATAGATCAGAATTTCTCGTCGGCGCTCAGAGCTCTCGGGCTCAGTCGGTTTAATGTCAATCCGATCACATGCTCAAACATTCCCGGCCTCATGTTGGAGAAGGTGGATACTGGTCTCTGTGCAACTTTCAAGGATGAGAAGGCGTGGACGCTGTGGGGCCAACGCAAATCGATCGCGGAGAGTGTCGGTGACACAAGTGCATACAGCGATGGCATAGACGGTGCGGTCACATATGTGTTAGGCGAAGCCTTGCGTGAGTTTCTGGCGCTCCTAGCCATTGCCGATCTTCTTGAACTTCTCGACGCAAAATATGCTGAGCTGCGCGATAAATCCCGCACTCGCCATGGGCGCTTCAGGGGGCGGCGCCTAAGGGAACTGCGGGAGGATTTTCTCACGCTGAGTCTCGACGTGAGTAGCCTTACCCGCGATATACAATCCTTCAACGCACGCACATGGAGGCATGAGAACGACGTTCGGTTTACCCTGAATGCGTCAGCGCGCCTGGCTAGAGCACTGCGAGAAGTGGGAAAGAAGGAACCAGATCCCATTGATTTGGTTGACAGGTGGCGAGCAGAGTACACCCTTCGAGCGCGAGAACTGGCCGCCATAGACAAAGACTATCGGGAAGTGCTTTCAACGGTCGCATCGCTCGGCACATCAATAGACACGATAAAAGTGAGCCGAATCGCGATTTGGGTCTCGCTGGCGTCGCTTCTAGTGGCATTGGTCACACTGCTCGTGGCAGATATAAAGCCTGACGCACCTCTCTTTGCGCTTTGGCAATGGATCTCATCGGCCCTTCACGTGGACAGGTAATGGGACAATGTGTCCGAGCACGGCTGAGCGTATAACGGCCTCAGGTTGCACAGGTTGCTCGCGTACCAGCACCGAGCGCTGGCTAGGGCCACAGGCTCTGCCCCGAGTCCGCTGAGTGACAGACTGAGTGACAATCGCTATTGACGATCACGAACGTTGGCGGACCCTGGCAATCATCTCTGCCAGGTCAACGGGCTGCATCCGTTGATCAGAGTTTGCGTCCGAGTTGCCTGATAAGGAAGAGGTCCCAGGTTCAAGTCCTGGTAGCCCCACAGTGTTTTAGCAGTTCAGAGGCCGTTTCCCGGAAGTCGGGAGATGGCCTTTTGATCGTTTGCCATCAATTTGCCACCAAGATCACCCAGCACCAGGTGACAGAGATCAGTCCACATCGGCACATGGCAGCATCGGCCTAACCTGGGGCTGGCGCGCTGCGTGAACACACTCGTGATAACCGGAGGCGGACTGCCGGCGGCCACCGGCATCCTGGGAAGTACCTTGAGGCAGAAGGCGGTGTTACGACGTGGGTGACCTGGTCAGCCGAACCACTCGCGGACTGTTCCGTGACCTCATGACCGGTAGCACTCTCGGGGAAATCTGTCAGGCGACACGAGAACGTCAGTAGTGGCGACGAAAAATGTCAGTGACACAGGTCACGCAGTCCTAGGGTGGGTCAATGAGCAGGGCGTCGTGGAGGCCGGTGTCGATATCCAGGCTGGCTCTGGCGTCGATCAGATACAGCCGGGCCCGGTAGGGCGGGGTGGGGGCGAGGAGCTCGCGTAACGCGTCGTAGAGGCTGGAGGGCATGGTGTGGCGCGGTTGCCCACCAGGGCGTGCAGCCATTAGGCGAGCGTTCAGGATACGGTGCTTTCCCATGCCAGTTTGGGCAGGCGTCCGCTGATCCGCTTGGGCAGGACTTTCCTGAGCGCGTCGAGCACGCTGTAGGTCAGGTCGCGGGCCGAGGCGATGTAGGGCATGGCGTCCAGTACCAGGACTCCGGCGTCCGGGTCGTGGATCACGGTGACCTGCAGTGGCTCGATCGCCGGTTTGCCGGCGATGCTCTGCTCCGTCGGCGGTGTGCCGGGCAGAGCCGACAGCGCGGGCGACGGGGCGGGGTCACCACGTGCGCCCCTCCTCACGCACGTCCATGGCACCCAGGTCGGCCGGCTCGATCGCCTCGATCGGGGCGCTGCCCCAGCAGGCTGGTGGAGGCCTCCCGCCGCAGGTCCGGCGGCGGCGCGGGGACGGCCGAGAGGCGGCCAGTCGCTCGGCCTCGGCCGGGGAGATCCACCGGACGCTGTCGGCGGCTGGGGAATCGGCCGACAGCGTCGCCCAACCGACGGCAGTCGCGCTTGCGTCGTCAGTGAGCTCGTAGGTGCGGCGGCGACGACCACCGACCACCGACCAGCTTCCCGTGATCAGCCCGGCTCGCTCCAGCCGGTGCAGCGCCGGGTAGACGGTGCCGGTGGGCAGGTCGATCCGGCCCTGGTCGCCTCCCGCAGAGCCTCCTTGACCGCGTAGCCGTGCCGCGGCCCGTCCTCCAGTGCCGCCAGCAGCAGGCCGTCCAGATGCCCTTTGAGCGCTTCGGCCCTCATAGGTAGTAACGCTATATGGGGCCTTCCGCCCCGGCAACCGCCGATGTAGCGTCCCTATATATAGCGTCGCTACGTATGGAGGGTTGTGATGGACGAGATCGACATCGGTGGCATCCCGGTGCCCGATAGGGGCCCGCTGTTCCTCACCGTCCTGGCCATCCACGTCGCGGCCGGGCTGACGTGCGCCACCTGCGGGGCTGCGGCGGCACTGTCGCGCAAGGGTGCGGCCCGGCACCGGCGCTTCGGCCGGATCTACCTGTGGGCTCTGGGCGTGGTGTTCGCCTCGATGAGTGTCATGTCGGTGATCCGGCGGAACCACAACGCGCACCTGTTCGTCATCGGCGCGGCCGCCTTCGCGCTCGCCATGGTCGGTTACCTGAGCAGGCGGCGGCGGCCGTACCTGCACATCGCGGGCCTGGGAGGCTCCTATGCCGCCCTGCTCACGGGCTTCTACGTCGACAAGGGCCCGCACCTGCCGGGCCGGGACCGGCTGCCCGCCTGGACGTACTGGGTGCTGCCGAGCCTGATCGGCCTGCCGGTGATCGCCCGTGCCATCGGGCGCAGGCAGCCCGCCGAGGGAGTCACATCATGCTGATCAGCCTGCTGCGGCGGTATCGGCGCACCGCGGCCGGTCCACGCTGGTACCGCGTGGTCTATCGGCTCGTCTACCGGCTGGGCCTGACCGTGTGGCAGCGGCCCGCCCCACCCGCCGACCTGATCAAGCTCGTCGAAGGGCCTTCGGCGCTGGCGCCCGGACGGGCCCTGGATCTCGGCTGCGGGACCGGTGTCGACACCATCTATCTGGCGGGCCGCGGCTGGGACGTCACCGCCATCGACATGGTGCCCCAGGCCCTGGCCGCCGCCCGCCGCCACGCCACCGCCGCTGGCGCGACTGCGGGCTTCATCGCCCCGCGTTTCATCCACGGCGACGTCACCCGCTTGCACGATCTCGGCGCCGGCGGCGGCTTCGGCCTGCTGGTGGACTTCGGCTGCCTGCACACCCTGCCCGAGGACCGGCGGCCCGCCTACGTCGCCAGCGTGACACACGCCGCGGCACCGGGGGCGATGCTGCTCTTGTACGGATTCAGCCGACCGCCCAAGGCTGCCCCGATGCACGCCGGCCTCACCATCGAGGAGGTCTGGCAGCGTTTCAGCCCTGCCGGCTGGCAACTCCTGAGCGCTGAACGCACCTCAGCCGAGACGCTCGGCATGCGGGTGCGGCGGGCTGATGACCGGTTTGAGCTGTGGTGCTACCAGCTGCAACGCCGGCCCAGCTGACTGGCGCCCTCCCGCCGTCACCTCAACCAGGGGCGGGGCGTGCCACCGGCATGAGGGAACCGGCCGCTGTGCCGGTCCACCGACAAGAGATCAGCAGCAGAACTTCAGATAGTCCTGCAGATCGCCGAGAATGCGGGCGACGCTGTCGCGGTCGCCGCGATACAGCACTTCCTTGCCGTCGCGACGGGAGGTGACGATGCCGCCGCGGCGCAGCAGCGCCAACTGCTGGGATGCGGCGGACTGGCTGATGCCGGCGCGCTCGGCGACCTGGTTCACCGACAGTTCGGCACCGCGGGTGAACAGCAGCATGATCTGCTGGCGGCCCTCATGGGCCAACGCCTTGAGAAAGTCGTGCGTGGCCTGGCCCAGCTGCGGTGCGCACGCGGCGGCCGCACTGTCGCCCGGCGCTGAGGCTAGTGCGCAAGCGGGCGCGGCATCGGGTGGCGGAGTGCCCGGCCTCGCGGCCGATGTCCTGATGGCCATGACTGCTCCCTTCCTCGCGGCATCCTATCCTTCACTTCAAGATATTGACATATTATAAAATGACGGTACGTTCGCGGCATGTCCCCTCGCAACGACTCCGTCCTGATCGTCGGGGCCGGCCAGTCCGGCCTGGCCGCCGCGCACGCCGTCCTCGAGCACGGGCTGCGGCCCGTGCTGCTGGAAGCCTCCGAGCGGGCGGCCGGGTCCTGGCCGCGCTACTACGACAGCCTCGCCTTGTTCTCGCCCGCCCGCTACAGCGGCCTGCCCGGCATGCCTTTCGGTGGTGATCCCGAGCGCTACCCGCGCCGCGATGAGGTGGTCGCCTACCTGGAGTGTTACGCCGCTGCCCTGGCCGGGTGCGGCGCCGAGCTGCGCACCGGCGCCAGGGTCCTCGCGGTCGAGCCCGCCGGGAACACCGGTAGCGACGGCTTCGGTGTTCGTCTGGATGGCGGCGAGGACTTGGCCGCCGCTGTCCTGATCGCGGCCAGCGGCGCCTTCGGCCGCCCGTATCGGCCTGCCCTGCCCGGCCTGGACACCTTCACCGGCCAGGTCTTGCACGTTGCCGACTATCGCTCGCCGGCCTCGCTGCCCGGTGAGCATGTCATCGTGGTTGGGGCGGGTAACTCGGCGATCCAAGTCGCCTACGAGCTGGCCGCCGAGCGGCGGGTGACGCTCGCCAGCCGGGCGCCGATCCGGTTCGTGGAGCAGCGCCCGCTGGGGCGGGACCTGCATTTCTGGTTCCGTGTGAGCGGGTTCGACCGGCTGCCGCTGTCCCGCGCGGAGGCGCCGCCCGCCTCGCCCGTGCTCGATGACGGCCGCTATCGCCAGGCGCTGCGCGAGGGCCGCTACCGCCGCCGGGAGATGTTCACGCGCCTGGACGGCGATCAGGTCGAATGGCCCGACGGCGGGCGTGAACGCGTCGATGCGGTGCTGCTGGCCACCGGCTACCAGCCGGACCTGCCCTACCTGTCCCATCTGGGTGCGCTGACGGCTGACGGACGCCCTCGTCAGCGCCGGGGTCTGTCCCTCACCCATGCGGGCCTGGGCTATCTGGGCCTGGAGTGGCAGCGCACTCCCTCCTCCAACACGCTGCGCGGGGTCGGCGCCGACGCTCAGCGCCTCGTCGCCGCCCTCACGCGTCATCTGCGCGGTAACCGGGAGCGCGTCCGCGCGTGACGGGTCGCAGCTCCTCCTGCATTGATTTGATGAACATCTAATTTGACATATCTCTAAGCTGTCAGGCATTCTGCCGGCAGATGTACTTAGACAGCCTTCAAAACAGTGTGGGGCGCGGCCCCCGAGAACCCATGAGGAGATGTGCCATGAGCGGATGCTGCGGTCCCACCGCCATTGAACTGAAGGCCAGCTCGCAGGCCGCACGGCCTGACGAGCTGACCGTCGTGGTGATCGGCGCCGGCCCGGTGGGCCTGGCGGCCGCCGCCCACCTGGCCGAGCGCGGCATCGACTTCACGCTCCTCGAAGCTGGCGACCGCGTCGCCGCCTCGGTGGCCCAGTGGGGACACGTGCGGGTGTTCAGCCCGTACCGGTACAACATCGACGCCGCCGCCCGCCGCCTGCTGGAGGCCGACGGCTGGACGGCCCCGGACGCCGACTGGCTGCCGACCGGCGCCGAGCTCATCGACGACTACCTCGCCCCGCTGGCCAAGCTGTTCGGCGACAAGGTGCGGCTCGGCGCGCAGGTGAGCGCGATCAGCCGCCTCGGCTACGACCGGGTCCGCACCGCCGGCCGCGAGCAGGCTCCGTTCCTGATCCGGCTGGCCGACGGCACCGAGCTGCACGCCCGCGCGATCATCGACGCCTCCGGCACCTACACCAGCCCGAACGTGCTCGGCGCGAGCGGCCTGCCCGCCCACGGCGAGAGCGACGCGGCAGACCTGGTCGACCACGCGCTGCCCGACGTGCTCGGCGCCGACCGTGACCGTTACGAGGGCCGGCGGGTGCTGGTCGTCGGCGCCGGCCACTCCGCTGCCACGACGCTGCTCGCGCTGGCCGAACTGGAGCACACTCCGATCATCTGGGCGATCCGTGCCGGCGACGCCGGCCGCACCTACGGCGGTGGCGAGGCCGACGCGCTGCCGGCCCGCGGTGCGCTCGGCACCCGGCTGCGCGCCCACGTCACCTCCGGCCGCATCCGGTTGCTGACCGGCTTCTTCACCCATCGCGTCCACGCCACCGGCCAGGGCGTCGAGGTGGTCAGCCGCGACCCCTCTGGCCGCGAGCAGAGCGTCACCGTGGACCGGATCGTGTCGGCCACCGGCTACCGCCCCGACCACGCCATCGCCTCAGAGCTGCGCCTGGACCTGGACCCGGTGCTCGGCTCCACGCGCGCCCTGGCCCCGTTGATCGACCCCAACCAGCACTCCTGCGGCACCGTCCCCGCTCACGGCGTGGACGAACTCGCGCACCCCGAGGCCGGCTACTACGCGGTCGGCGTCAAGAGCTACGGCCGCGCGCCGACGTTCCTCATGGCCACCGGTTATGAGCAGGTCCGCTCGGTCGCCGCCGCGCTCGCCGGGGACTGGGAGGCGGCCCGGGACGTGCAGCTGGACCTGCCCGAGACCGGCGTGTGCTCCTCTGGCCTGGCCGAGGCCCAGGAGCAGCGGGTCGGCCTGGCCACCGGCATCAGCGGCGGCCTGCTGTCCACCCCGCTCCCCCTCGCCACCGTCAGTGCCACCGGCACCGCCGGCGCCACCGCCACCGCCGGCGCCGGCGCTGGCGGCGGCGGCGGCTGCTGCGGCTGAAAGGAGCACCGCTAATGTCCGACGGCTACCCGACCGCCGCGCAGAAGGAGGCGCTGCGCCTCATCTGCGACCGCGAGCCGATGCCCGCCCACCGGCTGGCTGAGGCCCTGGTCGCCGCCCGCAGGCCCAGCACCAACCCCGGCTACGCTCCGGCGATCGCCCGGATGGCGGGAACGCTCGCCTGGCGGCTGCAGGCCCAGGGCTTCATCGCCGAGACCCGCGCGGGCGGGTGGACAACCACGGCCGAGGGCCGCGCGCTGATCGCCTGTCCGGCATGAGTTCTCCTGCCGAGACCGCCGCCCTCGAACAGCAGGGCGGCGGTCCGCCGCGTTCCAGACATGGCTGGCGGGTCGTCGCTGCGCTGGCGGTCACCCAGACCATCGGCTACGGCGTGCTCTACTACGCCTTCTCCGTCTTCCTCGCCCCCATGGCCCGCGATCTGCACGCCACGCCCGCGCAGATCGCCGCGGCGCTGACGCTGTCCGTCCTGATCGCCGCGGTGTGCGCGCCGCTGGTCGGCCGCCTGCTGGACGCCCGCGGCGGGCGCGTCCTGATGACCGCCGGGTCGCTGCTCGGCACCACGGCGGTGCTGGCCTGGTCGCGGGTGGAGAGCCTGCCGCAGCTGTACGCGGTGTTCGCGCTCGTCGGCGCCGCCTGCTCCCTGGTGCTGTACGAGGCGGCGTTCGCGGTCATCGTCTCCCTCTATGCCGGTAACGAGCGCAGCAGGGTGAACGGGCTGCTGGCGCTAACCATCGTGGCCGGGTTCGCCTCCTCGATCTTCCTGCCGCTGACCGGCCTGCTGGTGGACCGGTACGGCTGGCGTACGGCGCTGGTGATCCTGGCCCTGATCTACGGGCTGGCGGCGATCCCGCTGCACGCCCTCGTGCTGCGCCGCCGCGCCGGCATGGCCGGCACGCAGGCGTCCGCCGCGGCGCGGGAGCGGGCCGCCATCGTCCAGGCGGCGACCCGCCGGCGGCCGTTCTGGCTGCTGGTGATCGCCTTCACCGCCAACGGCGGCGCGGTCGCCACCGTGGCGGTCCTGCTCATCACCTACCTGATCCACCTCGGCCACCCGCCCGTGCTGGCCGCCACTCTGGCAGGGCTGCTGGGCGTGCTGTCGGTGACCGGGCGGCTGATCACCACCGGCCTGCAGACCCGGCTGCCCGCCGCCCTCATCGCTGCCGCCATCTTCGCCCTGCAAGGAGTGGCCGTGCTGCTGCTGCCGCTGATCGGCCGCAGCGTGGCGGGCGCGATCGGCGCGGTGCTGCTGTTCGGGCTCGGCTTCGGCATCGCCTCGATCACCCTGCCGCACCTGCTGGTCGGCCGCTACGGGACCGCCGCCTACGCCTCGCTGGCCGGCCGCATCGCCGTCTTCTCCGTCGCCGACAAGGCCCTGGCCCCGCTCGGCGCCGTCGCCCTCGCCCAGGCCGCCGGCTATGGCTGGGTGATGGGCGCGGTGGCCGCCGCCTGCGCGATCGCCGCGTTCGCGCTGGTGGCCTACCACCGCCTACAATTTAGACCAGCTTCTAATCAGGAGGGGTTGTCATGACCGTCCCCACCGGCCAGTGCTGCGCCCCGATCGCCCGCGAACCGCTGGCCGAGGACACCGCCGCCGAGCTCGCCGTCATGCTCAAGGCGGTCGCCGACCCGGTACGACTGCGCCTGCTGTCCATGATCGGCTCCCACGCCGGCGGCGAAGCCTGCGTGTGCGACCTGACCGGCACCTTCGACCTGACCGCCCCCACCATCTCCCACCACCTCAAAGTGCTGCGCACCGCCGGACTGATCGACGGCGAGCGGCGTGGCACCTGGGTCTACTACCGCATCATCCCCGAGGCGGTGAACAGGCTCGGAGCCCTGTTCACTCCCCTCACCGAGCCCGCTCCCCAGGCTGCGGCGGGACGCACTGAGCTGGCGCTGCTGCCCGCATGACGGCCGCCCCCTGGTCCGTCGACGTCCTGGTGATCGGTGGCGGGCAGGCGGGCCTGGCCGCCGGCTACTACCTGCGCCGCGCGAGAGCCGACTTCGTCATCCTCGACGCCCAGGACAGCGCCGGCGGCGCCTGGCGCCACGCATGGGACAGCCTGCGCCTGTTCTCACCGGCCCAGTACAGCTCGCTACCTGGCCGCATGATGCCCATCCCGCCCGGCGGCGGCTACCCCAGCGCCGCCGACACGGTCGCCTACCTGGCCGACTACGAACGCCGCTACGAGCTGCCGGTGCTGCGCCCGGTGACGGTGCACGCGGTGCGGCGCGGCGACGGCCACCTCCTGGCCGAGACGGGTCACGGCACCTGGCGGGCCAAGGTGGTGATCAGCGCGACCGGCACCTGGTGGCGCCCCTACATCCCGCACTATCCCGGCCTGCACGACTTCGGCGGCGAGCACCTGCACACCGCCGGCTACCGCGGCCCCGAGCCGTTGCGTGGCAAGCGCGTGGTCGTCGTCGGCGGCGGCAACTCCGCCGCCCAACTGCTGGCCGAGCTGTCCCCGCTGGCCGAGGTCACCTGGGTGACCCAACGGCCGCCGCGCCTGCTGCCGGACGACATCGACGGCCGCGCCCTGTTCGACCTGGCCACCCGCCGCCACCGCGCCGCCCAGACGGGCGAACAGGCGGAAGAACGTGCGGGCGAACGGGCTGGCGAACGGGTGGGCGAGGGCGCGGCGGGTATCGCCGACCTGGGCGACATCGTCGCCGTCCCGGCCGTGCGCGAGGCCCGCGACCGCGGCGTGCTCAAGGCCCAACCGATGTTCACCCGCATCACCTCGCGCGGCGTCGCCTGGGCCGACGGCAGCACGCTGGACTGCGACGTGATCCTGTGGTGCACCGGCTTCCGGGCCGCCCTGAACCACCTGGCCCCGTTGCGCCTGCGCAGCCCGGACGGGCTCATCCCCACCCGCGGCACCCAGGCCATCGGCGAACCCCGCCTGCACCTGCTCGGCTACGGCGACTGGACCGGACCCGCCTCGGCCACCCTCATCGGCGCCGGCCGCACCGCCCGGCAACTCGCCGCCGAGATCACCGCCCAGCTGTAGCGCGCTTCGCTCCGCACCCGACACGGCCGGCCTACCCTAATTAGATTTCCGTCTATCTTGACGAACGTCGAATCAGCGTGAGATCGTGACATCTGCTTAGACATCCATCTAATTCTTGGAGCGGGGTGGGCCGTCCGCCCTGCTCGGTAGGGAGACACGATGACGAACCAGACCAGCGGCGGCTTCCTCGGCGACCTGGCCGAAGCTTTCACCCCGCCCGCGGCCGGAGGCTGCTGCGGCGCCCCCTCCGCCGGGCAGCCGTCCGACAGCGCCGGGCAGGCCGCAGAGCTGACCGCTGCGGAGCTGACCGCTGCGGCGACGGCCTGCTGCGGCAGCACGGACGCCGCCAGCCAGGCCGCCCAGAGCGGCTGCTGCGGCCAGGCTCCGGCCAGCACTCAGGCCGGCTCCCAGCCTGCCGCCGGATGCTGCGGATGACCACCACAGCGCCTCGCCTCAACCAGGGCAGGCCGGACCTGGCCGCCCTGGTGGAAGCGGTGTCGGCCACCCGCATGCACGCCGCGGTGCGCGAGCTGGCCGGCGACCGTTATGCCGGGCGGCGCGTGGGCTCACCCGGCGGGCACGCCGCCGCCGCCTGGCTCGCCAAGCAGCTCGGCGAGCTGGGCGCCCAGGTGCAGCTGCCGGAGTTCGACGTTGAGGGCGTGCGTGAGCTGTACCAGACGCCCGTGCTCGAATGGAGCAGCGCCGGGCAGACGCGGCGAGTGGAACACCGCCGCGACTTCGTCGAACACCTGGCCTCCGCCGACCTCCCGCACGCGCGCTCCGCGCTCCTGGTCAAGATCCCCGAAACCGGCGCTGCGGCCGGTTCGGGCACCGGGCTGCGCGAGCGCTGGGTGCTAGCCGAGGCCGCGAACTTTGGGCGAGCGTGCGAGCTGGCCGAGACGCAGGGCGCGGCCGGAGTGCTGACCGTACGCGGCACCGACGCCGAAGGCTGGATGCCCAAGATGATCGCCGGGCCGCCTGCCCGCGCGGTGCCCGTCATCGCCGTCCGTCCCGAGGTCCACCGGCAGCTGGGCGAAGCCCTGGACGCGGGCTTGGTCCAGGTGGTCGGCTCGATGCCGTTGCGGCAGATCGCCAGCCGAGGCCGCAACGTCTACGCCCGCTTTCCCCACATCGAGACTGGCGGCCATCGAGGTGGTGCCGGTCACGGCGACGCTCACGCCGGTGGGCCCGGTGATGGGAACGCGGGGCTGCGGATAGTGCTGAGCGCGCACTACGACGGCGTCGGCGACGACCCCGACCGGCGCCTGCCCGCGGCCGCGGACAACGCCTCCGGCGTGGCCGCGGTCCTTGAGGCCGCCCGTGTGCTGGCGGCCGCTGCGCCGGCCGGGGCGCTGGAGCTGACGGTGGCTTTTCTGGACGGCGAGGAGGCGGGCGCGTGGGGCTCGGCCCACCACGCCCCCACCCTGCCGTCGGACACGCTCGTGATCAACCTCGATGGTGCCGCGCAGTTGCACGAGGCCGCCGCCGTCGAGGCGGGCGGGCCCGCTCACGCCCTGCTGGCCGTCCTGGATCAGGCCGCGCGGTTGACCGGCGTGCCGCTGCGGGCGGGCGCGATGGCCTCCGACAACCGTCGCTACGCCGCGGCCGGGCTGGCTGCGATCGGCATCGGCATGGGCATGCCCGGCTACCAGACCCCCGCTGAGACGCCTGAGCGCGTCGAGCTGGATACTCTGCTGGCCGCTGCTCGGCTGCTGGTGGCCGTCGCCTGGCTGCTTGCCGTGCCGCTCGCCACGGTGCGGTGACCAGGCGGACATCGCATCCCCGAGTGGTGGCCTGCTCATGAGGGCGAGTCCGCCTCCGGCCCTGCGGCAGACACCACTGTCGGCCTGGGTGACGGCCCGGTCGGCGGCTGAGCGGCAGGGCGGATCGGCGGCTGGGCCGGCAGCTCGGCGGGCGGCTCGGCGGGCGGCTCGGCGGGCGGCTCGGCGGGCTCGCCTTCGGTGCGGTGGGCGAGTTGGCGGAGCTGGGCCACCCCGAGGAAGCCGAGGATGCGCCACCGCGCCGGATGTGGCCCGGGCCGCACCCGCGCCGACCTGGTCGAAGCCGCTCTCACGGACGCGCTGCGAGCCGGCGAGAAAACCCTCTCCCGCATCGATCTGACCGGCGACGCCCGCGACGCCATGAAGCGCTACTGGCCTCAAGCTGGGAGATCGTGGCCGAGTCCGCGGCCCTGCTGAGCGCCGCGGAGGCCGTCCTTCCCGCGGGGCGCGTGCGAGACCTGCACGCCGAACCCGCGCAACGCATGGCCGAGCTCATCGGCCGCGGCCAGGAACAGGATGTCTTTCGCACCGACCTGACCGCCACCTGGCTGGTCAGCCTCGTCCACTACATCCTGCACGGAGCGGCCAGCGAGTTGCGCGCCGGACGCCTGCCCGCACAGGACGCCGCCGACGTGGTGACCAGATCGGTCCGATCGGTGCTGACCGGCGGCGGCTAGAAGTCCTGGTGAGGTCGGCGCGCGTGCCCTTCGGGGATGCCGGGCTTCGTGGCGGCCGGTGCGCCCGGTTGCTGTCTTGCGTGGCCGGGGGCGCCAGCCCGGAACGGATGACCTCTACCAGGCAGCGGATGGCGGCCTCGGAGGGCAACTCGCCTGCCGCCGCGACGGCGTGCAGGCAATAGCCGGCCAGTTCGTCGGTGGGGATGTCCTCGCGGACCACGCCGGCACGGACGCCATCGGCCAGCAGGTCGCGGATCAGCTCGTGCAGCCGCCGCTGGGTGAGCCGTCCCAGTCGGCACCCGGCTCATCTGCTCGCTCTGCAGCTCTGCCACATCAGGTCTTCTACGATGCAAGATCGTAGATGGGTATCGCAGAAGACGTGATCCACTACTCAACGACACGGTCGCCGCCGCCGAGATCCGCGCCGCCCGCCGCCGCGATCAGGCGTCACCTACCTGCTAGTCCTTAGCAGGAGATGGAGCACGAGCGCTGTCGCTAACCGCGTGTGGCAGAGCCGACGAACAACGGCAATGCGAGGAACAGCCGGTTCTGCTCGGCACGTCGGATCTGTTCAGCGGTCCAGGCGTCGTACTGCTCTCGCGTGATGATCCCGGCAGCGTGAACGGCCTCGGCGATGCCGGTCACCATGCCGAGCATAGTCTTGTCGGTGAAGACTCCGACGTGCACCTCCACCTCCACCTCGCGGAAGCCGGAGCCCAGCAGCAGGTTGCGGTAACTGCGGGCGGCTCGTGGGTTGGGGGTCAACTCGGCGCGGGCATGCACGATCGTCCGTGTGAGGTCGGGTTGTTCGGAGTCGATGACGAAGGTGTCCCAGTCCTGGCCGATGAGAACTGTCCGACCGCCTGGGGCCAGTACCCTGTTGGCCTCGGCCAGCGCTCGGATGGCGTCGTTGAGCTCGTGGAAGACCTTGTCCGCGCGATAGCCGGTGACTTCGTGGTCACCCAGGGGAAGTGAATAGGCGTTGCCGATCCGGAAGTCGGCGTCGGGCCAGCGCTGCTGGGCAACTGCGATCATCTCCTCGCTCACGTCCACGCCGACCGCTGCGACCTTCCTGTCGTACAGCTCGGCCACCGCTCGGCCGGCGCCGCAGCCCACGTCGACGGCGGAGTCCCCTGGGCGGAGTCGTAGCAGTTCGTATGAGCGGGCGCGGAGCATGACGGCGGACGGGATGGCATCGGCGATGTCGAGCAGTTTGATGAGTTCCGTGTGAGTGGACATGCACGACACCTTGCGACTTAATGTCGACATGAAGTCAAATCCGGAGATGACTATCGGCGATGTGGCGGCCCGGTTCGGGCTCGCACCCCACGTTCTGCGCCACTGGGAGGCTATGGGGCTGCTCTCCCCCGCTCGCGCGGAGGGCGACCGGCGCCACTACAACCGCAACGACCTCTACCGGATCGCGTTGATCCTTCGCGCTAGGGAAGCGGGTATCGGCTTGGAGGACCTCCGTGAGATGCTCGCCGCCGCTGAGCCCCCAGCCCGCCGGAAGATCCTCCATCGCCACCGCGCGGACCTGGTGCGGCGCATTGCCCAGGCCCAGGCATCGCTCGAGCTCATCGACTGTGCGCTGACGTGCGACCACGAGGACTTCGCCAGTTGCGCGCATTTCCGGGCGATGCTAACCGAGCGCGTCGAGCAAGTCTCCCCTACCCTTCCTGCCTCGCAGGTTCGAGCCCGGCGAGGAGATTGAATGTGCCAGTGAGTTGGTTCAGGGCGACCAGCCCGGGGATCTCGGCGATGATCCTGTCACTCCAGCCATGTGCGCGCAGCACCGCCACATCGTCGTCGCCGATGGAGGACGGATCGGCCAGGATGTGGACCGCCATGGCGATGAGGGCCGCCTCGCGAGCGTCCATGGATGTGCCCTGACGAGCGAGCACGACGTCGCTCTCGTTCAGCTCTGCCGCCCGCGCCGCCTCCGTGTGTGCTTCATACAGTAGGCGCAGCCGATCCACTCCTGTACGGCGAGCGAGATCTTCTCGCTGAGGGTACGGGGCGGCTCCGCGCGCTTCATGGCACGGGACAGCTCCAAGTAGCCCTGCAAGACGGCCGGCGAATGAGCCATG
Source organism: Nonomuraea zeae (assembly GCF_005889725.1). Classification (GTDB taxonomy): domain Bacteria; phylum Actinomycetota; class Actinomycetes; order Streptosporangiales; family Streptosporangiaceae; genus Nonomuraea; species Nonomuraea zeae. Next base: position 40,823 of record NZ_VCKX01000017.1, on the reverse strand, counting down.
GTGGCGATCATGTCGCCCACTTCGCCCCTTCTGGCAACGATGTCTTCCAGGAGCTCACGGGACTTCCCGGGCGCTTGGCGGGCTCCAGCGCGGTAAGGCGTCGCATACGATCTCTCTGGCTCGTTTATACCCCATAAGGGTATAGGAGGGATGGGTATTCTCGCCACCCCACCGCCGGCGGCGTCGGTTCGACGAGTCGGCTCTCCGGCAGCAGCCGCAAAGAAGACAACCCCTTGTACCGCCGCCAGGCCGAATAGCAGGATCGGGGCTGACCGTTGTGGACACGCGCCAAGCTACGGGCCCGAGCGGCCAGAAGTCGCGGGAGCGGTTACGATCCCGAGCACTCCTGACAGGCCGTACCGCACCTTCTCAGAAGCACCACATTATGGTGCGAGGTCCATGCCACCGCCACAATGTGTTCGCCTGGAGCGGCGCTTCAGGTAGGCGGAACCGACGTGCCAGTTAGTGATGGTAGGCGTGGATCACCGCGTGCCCCTTGCCACGCCCGATGATCCATTTGTTGATGGGCGTGGTGACGAGGAAGGCGAGCAGTAGCGAGAACGCCAGCGCACCCCAAAACAGCACAGAGGCCAGGCCGGAGTCCATGGCGCCGGGGATGATCAGCATGATGCCGTTGTCGACGATCTCCATGACGAGGATCGACAGGGTGTCGGCAGCCAGCGCGAGTCGCAGCGCCGTACGCCAGTTGAGGCCCGCCCGGAACAGTCCGCGCAAGGTGAGCGCGTAGCCGAAGATGAATGCCAGGGCGACGGCCAGCAGGATGCTGGGCAGGTCATGCCAGCCCAGCGCGGTGGCGATCACCATGCCGAGCACCTCGCCGATGGCGCAACCGGTGAGGCAGTGCAGCGTCGCTGAGGCAGCTACTCCCCATGTCGTCTTCATCGGCCCATGGTGACCGCGGTCTGCGGCTTGATGCTGTGCGTGACTACTATGCGCCTCAGTTGCATGACCATGAGAGCCATGGTCATGCATTTCATGCTCAGCCGGGTGCATCGATTCAGACATTGGTACCTTCTAGGTTGATCGGCCACATTTCAGCCCGGCCAAACCTATACCCCTGCCCCGTATTTGGGCAATGAGGGTGAGCCTTGAGCGTTACCATCTCCTATGCAGGATCGGAGACTAGGAAGTTTCGCGGGCAGGACGACCGCCGGCATCGACTCCCCGGGGCAGTTCTCATGCGAAATCCGTCCCGGCTATACCCCACGCCTGGCCACCGCCTCAGCACCTGATCTCCGGAGCCAGGAGTCGCCGTGGCCGATCACATCGAGGCGACGTGCACGTTCCCCGGCCTTGGCCCGTGCACGCCTCGGCTTCTCCGCCAGAGGGAACACGATCGCCTCACTATCGCCCACCTCAGCCAGCGGCGACCTGACCGGTCAACACATGAGGTACACGAAAGCGTCCAGAGGCAGTTCGCCGGCCTTCATGCCGAACGCTCGGCAGCCGAATGATCAGGGGCCACTCCAGGTCGCGCGGGCAGACCAAGGTCCGCTCGGCCGGCTCCAGGAGCGCGTGCGACACTGGAGCACCCATGCACCCATGCACCCGAGAACCCGCATCCTCGAGGCTGCCCGTCCTGCGTCCGCGGGTCAGTAGCCGGATACCCGGTCGAGGTTCACGGTCGACGTAAGGCTGATCGAATCCATCATGGACGACGTCAAGATCGCACCCCCAGCAGCGGTCCGTCTTCACGAGTGCGCAACTCTGACGACTCCAGCGAGCTTTCGGGTATGTACAGAGACGATCTTGACGACGTCGCCCGTTCGCGGGGCCTGGATCATTTTCCCGTCTCCCCAGTAGATCGCCGCGTGTGAGATGTAGCCGGGGTTCGTAGGGTCCAGCCGCCAGAAGATGAGGTCGCCCGGCCGCATCTCGGCGAAGGGCACCTGCGGGCCGCTGGCGAACTGCTGGTGTGTCACCCTGGGCAGGCGGATGCCAGCGCGCCCGAAGGCCCATTGGATCAGGCCAGAGCAGTCGAACGTATCGGGCCCCTCGGCGCCCCATACGTAGGGGGCGCCGAGTTTGCTCGCAGTTGCGGTCAGGACCGTACGGATCCGATCCTCGGAAAGCGACGCCGGTGATCTTCCGGGTCGGACAGGCGTGAACGCGGGCTTGAGCACGACGACCTGGACCTTCCGGGGTAGCTTGCGCGACAGAGCATCCTTGAGGCTGGCTGAGTTCGTGCGTGGCGCGTTCACCAGCAGGGCGTTCTTCTGCGGGAGACCCAGGCGCCGAGCCGTGTCTGTGGATACGACCGCGTCAATGACTCCCAATCCCATGGTCGCCACGGCACCGACCCGCAGCTTCTGGCCTCCCGCGCTGACCGAAGTCCCCAGCGCCAGTCCGCCATCCGTCCCCAGACTGAAGGAGACCGCGGCGTCACCGGATGCGATGCTCTGCCACAACGCATCCGCGCGTGCCGTGGGGCCGGGCGTGTAGGAACGGAATGACGACGGATCGACGCCCACGGTCGACACGTGCCGGCCCGCGATCGTCAGCCGGGCTGCATCGATCGGCTCCACCGTCGCCACACCCGCCTGCCCCTGAACGCTCGCGACCACCTCCTCAGATAACGTGCGGTCGCTGAGCACGAGGAGATGGGCCCCAAGATGCCGCTTCAGCGGCGCGACCGGTTCAACCGCCGGTGTCGTGGCAGGATTGCTCCTGCCCATGGTGGACGGGCGTTCGACCGGCCTGAGGACCTCGGGGAGGGGTTCCATCCTGGACAGGATCACCACACCCGTGGCCAGGACGACGACGATCGACGCGGACAGCAGAAAGATTACCGGGAAGCTACTACGGTTCATCGTCTCAGCCGCCACCTGCCAACGATCGACTCAGAGCCGAAATGATGCCCCCTCCGTACCTACCAATCCACGCTGAATCTACTACGCAATATAGTGTCAAAGGACTCCAGTGACGTCGGCGATGGCCGCGGAGCCAGCGGGTGACCGGCGGGAAGGCGGCCAGGCGGAGAGGCGCATCTGCGGCCGGGATGTCGTCAAACCGCCGGCTCAGGGCGCTGCCGATGGCCAGGGAGGATCCATAGCCGGCGAAGAGCGTGACGCGCCAGGCGGCGTCGCCACGGGAGCGGCGATGGCCCACCTGACCAAGCGGGCAGGCAAGGGAGACGTGGTCGACAACCTCGTGGACGCCATCGAGACGCTGTCTGCCGGCAACCTGCTTGCTCTCACAGGGCTCGCCATGGCCGGGCCGTCCATCATCACCCACCTGGGTAAGGCGCACGCCGACGGAACTTTGGAACTGTACGCCAGCGAGCGCGCCTTCACCGCCTACCTTCGGGCCGAGCAGGAGCATGGGCGCATCCGAGCGGACGATGACGTGGAGTCGATCGCTCTTGCTCACCCGGGGCTCGCACGCCGCCGACCTGCACGACCGCATGCACAGGACAGCATCGACCTTGATCGCAGCCTTGACTCCGCAGGCGTGACCGCCCTGGGGTTCACGCTCAGTACAACCAGCCCAGCAGTTATGACAGCGCCATGGGGATCATGGTGGCCTTCGTCCGGTGGCGGTAGAAGAACCGCAACGGCTGGGCGCCCGGACGTGACGCCCAGCCCTCCCCTATACACCTATGGGGTATTGTGACCATTAACTCGTACACACATGTACGAAATTTTCGGAGGCGTTGATGAACGGCCACATCCCATCCACCTGAACGTGAACGGGCAGGCTCACGATCTGTCCGTGGATCCCCGGACCTCCTTGTTCGACTGCCTACGTGAGCACCTGGGCCTGACCGGCACGAAGAAGGGCTGCGATCAAGGCGCCCGCTTCGGCGTCGCCATGGACAAGATCCGTTTCCTGCAGGGTGACTCCGACGTGGCCAAGACCCGCATCCCCGGCGCCTCCGCGGCCACCACCACCCTCGCCTCGGCCATCTGGAACGCGCGCGACCAGCTCGTACACGAGCTCCTCAAGCTCGCCCAAGACACTCGCCTCGCGGGGCTGCGGGCGGGCGAGGTCGAAACGCGCGACGAAGGGCTCTTCACCAGGGACGGCCGGGGAGCGACGTACCGGCGCATCCTGGAGCTGGCAGGCCGAGACCACATCGAGGTGACCGGCAAGTCGGCGGTGCCGTACCAGACCCTCAAGCGGACCACCAGCACCTACGGCGCGCACTTCGCGGAGGTGCGGGTCGACGAGGACACCGGTGAGGTCCGCGTCACGCGCTGGGCCAGCGCCTTCGACGGCAGGCGCATCGTCTCCCCCAAACAGGCCGCCAGCCAGATGCGCGGCGGCATCATCCAGGGCATCGGCATGGCCCTCTGGAAGAGACCCTGCTCGACGGATGCTCCGGCCGCGTCATCAACGCCAGCCTGGCCGACCAGCACATCCCCACCCACGCCGACGTGCCCGACATCGACGTGCGCTTCGTGGACCGGCCCGATCCCCAGTCGCCCCTCGGAGCCAGGGGCATCGGTGAGCTGGGCATCGTCGGGGTGGCGGCGGCCATTGCCAACGCGGTCTACCACGCCACCGGCACGCGCGTCAGAGCCCTCCCCATCACCCCGGACAAGCTGCTCTCATAAGCAAATGGACACCGGCCACCCGCTTGTGCATTACCCGATCAAGTGAGCGATGACCTGTCCGGGCGTCCATGACGCCCGGACACGTCCGGCGCTCAGAGCCGGTCGAGGATCTTCTGCAGTTGCTCCACCTCGGCCTGCTGCGTCGTTTCGATGGACTTGGCCAGTTCCTTCGCCTCGGGGTTCGAGCCGCCGCTCTGCTCGGTGCGGGCCATCTCGATGGCGCCGTTGTGGTGGGCGATCATCTGCTGGGTAAACAGTTTGTCGAACTCCGCCCCCTTGGCCGCCTTGAGCTTGGTCATGTCCTCCTGCGACATGATGCCGGGCATGTCATGTCCCATGCCGTCCTCCGGTGCGGTCTTGCCCCACCCGGTCAGCCAGCCCTTCATGGTCTGGATCTCCGGGTCCTGGGCGGCCTTGATCTTCGCTGCGAGCTCCTTGATCTCTGGGCCGGTCGCGCGCGCCGGCGCGAGCTCGGCCATCTCGACCGCCTGCTCGTGGTGCGGGATCATCATCTGCGCGAACATGACGTCCGCGTCGTTGAACGTGGCCGAAGGCTGCGCGGTGGCGGTGGTGGCCGCAGGCGCGCTGCTACTGGCCATTCCTTCGTGTCCGGCCATGGAGTCGCCGTTGCCGCCACAGGCGGTCATCAGCGTGAGGACGCCTGCGGCGACGGCGACGGACATCTTGCGGTTGATGCGCATAGCTGTGTGTTCTCTCGATCGTGTTGGAGGTTCGGGCCTGTTCGCGGGCAGGCGGAAAACCTGTTCCGCGTGAGCCGTCGGCCTATATGCGCAACGTCGAGAGAATCGCCAGACGCCGGGAGGCGAGCTTCGGCGGAGGTCTGGCAATCTGGCCGGCGGATGAGCGCGTCTCGCTCTCGTCATCGCGGCGTCGTCCCACTCTGGTCCAGGCCGCGATCAACAGCAGGACCACGAGCGTCATGAGCACGGCCAGACAGACCTCTGTCGGGTCGAACGCCGGCATCTCCCCGTCGGGAACAAAGGCCTCCATGCCCGCAGGAACCACGGCAACGACGGCTGCAGGGGCCTGCATGCCATGTGCGGTCGACGAGGAGCTGCTGTGCCGGCCGTCCAGGTGTCCGAGGGTGTGCATGCCGCAGACGCCCAGGGCGAGGGCTACGAGCAGGCCGGCCCGCAGCACATTCACTGCACGGCGCTGCCACATAGATCCCACCGCCCCTCGCAGGTCTCCGGCACGTCACGACACTTGTCAGTGTACTAACGCGGCTCGTAGCACCCGCCAGAACCCAGCCGGGGTGCCGCCACACAGGGGATGTACGGCACCCGGCTGTCAATCGTTCAACGCAAACGCCGGCGAAGGCCCTCTCGTCCGCTGTCAGTCAGGCGGAGACCAGCTCGTAGCCGGCTTCCTCCACGGCGTCGCGCACACGAGCTTCCTCGACGGACTCATTCGCCGTCACGGTCACCTTGTCGGTGGCCAGGTCGACGTCGACGCCTGTAACGCCGGCGATCTTGCCGACTTCGGACTTCACCGAGCCCACGCAGTGGCCACAGGTCATCCCGCTCACGGTGTAGGTCGCACTGCTCATCATGACCCCCCTCGGTCGATACCCCTTATGGGTATAGGGCAGTTGGACGATATGCCACCGACCGCTGCCGTGCAACCCCAACCCCCTACGGGTATATGAGACGTAGTTCACATCTAACCACATACCCCTGAGGGGTATCGTCGCTCTCATGAGAAAGCTCAACTCCATCGCCATCGTCGGAGCCTCGCTCTCAGGTCTCCGTGCGTTCCAGGCTCTGCGGCGTGAAGGTTTCGACGGGACGATCATCCTGGTGGGGGCCGAGAAGCACCTGCCCTACAACCGCCCCCCGCTGTCGAAGAGCATGCTGAAGGGCGACGACGAGATCACGCTTCCCGGTGCCGAGGAACTCGGCGAGCGATGGTTCAAGGGCCGCCATGCCGTACGGCTGGATACCTCAGAGCGGTGGCTGATCCTGGACGATGGGTCGGAGGTGCGCTACGACGGCCTGGTCATCGCCACCGGCGCACGCCCGCGACGGCTGCCCGATGCCCCCGAGGGCGTGTACACCCTGCGCACCGTCGAGGATTCCATGACGCTGCGCGCGGAACTGGCCGCGGGGCCCGGCAACGTCGTTGTCATCGGCGGCGGCTTCATCGGGGGCGAGGTCGCCTCGACCGCTCGCGCTCTCGGGCTCGGCGTCACCCTGGTGGACGCGTCCCCGTCCCCGATGCGGAACATCCTGGGCACCGAGGCCGCGCGCTGGCTCGGCGGCCATCACCGGGACAACGGTGTCGAACTCGTCAGCGGGACCCGCGTGACCGGGTTCGACGGGAACGGCAGGGTGACGGCGGTGCGATTGAGCGACGGCCGGACGCTGCCCGCCGACCTGGTCATCGCGGGCATGGGCGTGATGCCGAACACCGACTGGCTGGAGGGCAGTGGGCTGACGGTGCGCGACGGAGTGGTCTGCGACGAGCGCCTGTTCGCCTCGGGCGCGCAGGACGTGGTCGCCGCCGGCGACGTCGCACGCTGGCCGCACAGCCTGTACGGAGGCACGCTGGTCCGCATCGAGCACTGGTCGAACGCCAACGACCAGGGTGCCGCCGCGGCGCTCAACCTGCTGGCCGGCCCGGAGAACGCCAAGCCCTTCGCCGACCTTCCCTCCTTCGCCACCCACGTACACGGCGCCCGTATCCAGACCGCCGGCCTCACGCATCTGGCGGACGAGAGCCGCATCGTGATCGGAGACGCGGACGAGGGACGTTTCGCCATCGCCTTCGCCAAGGACAGCACGCTCGTCGGCGCAGTCGCGGTGAACGCGCCCAAGGACCTGATCCGCATCAAGCGCGCCATCGTGGCCGGCGATCGCCTCGACTCCCTGGCGTGAGGAGCGGGCACTTCTGGCCAGCCATCTACGATCACCGGTAGCATTCGGGCATATTGCGGGCGGAGGGACGATCACATGGTGCGTGGCCTAGGGGAGCTCGAGTCCACGATCATGGATCACATGTGGGCCATCAAGCTTCCTGCCTCGGTCAGGGATGTCCTGGAGCACCTTCGGCAGGAGCGCACTCTCGCCTACACCACTGTCATGACTGTGATGGACAAGCTGCACACCAAGGGCCTGCTCAAGCGCCAGCCGGTGGGCCGCGCCTACATCTACGAGGCGGTGTCCTCCAAGGAGGCCTACACCGCCGACGTCATGCGCGCATCCCTGGCCGCGAGCGGCAACAGGGCGGCCACGCTGGTCCACTTCCTCGAGCGCCTGACCTCGGAGGAGGCCAGCGCCTTGGAGGCGGCGCTCCAGGTGTACCCGCCGGGGAGACGCAGCTCATGATCGTGGCGATCGTCCTGACCTTGTACGGCCTCTTCGCGGCGCTGGCGCTGCCGAAGGTGCTCAGGCGGGCCTCCTGGGCCGACCGCGCGCCGCGACTGGCGATCGCCATGTGGCAGGCGGCCGGGGTGTCGGTGATCGCCTCGGCGCTGTTGTCGGCGTTCGCCCTCGCCGTGCCCGCCTCCGTGGTGGGGCACGGCCTGGCCGATCTGTTCGAGGCCTGCGCCGCGCTGCTTCACGACGAGGCGGCCCTGAGTTCGGTCGGCACCCGCGCGAGTCTCGCCGGCGCCGGGCTTCTCCTGATCAGAATCGCCTACACGGGCGCCGCGGTCCTGCTCCGTGCGCGCCGCGAACGTCGCCGGCACGCCGAAGCGCTGTCGCTTCTCGGCAAACACGACGGTGACCTCGACGCGCTCGTGGTCGACTATGACGAGCGCCTGGTGTACTGCCTGCCCGGCTGGAGGGGCCACGCGGTCATCACCACCGGCGCGCTACGCTCACTCGCCCCCGAACAGGTCGCCGCCGTGCTCGCCCACGAACAGGCGCACCTGCGGGGGCGCCACCACCTGGTACTCGCCGCCGCCGAAGCCCTGGCCCGGGCATTCCCTCGCGTGCCCCTGTTCGAGCAGGCCCGTGCGGAGGTCGCGCGCCTGGTCGAGCTGCTGGCCGACGACGTCGCGGCTCGCCGCCACCAGCGCATCCACATCGCGACCGCGTTGGTCGGCCTCGCGACGGGAAAGGTGCCGGCGTTCGCACTGGGCGCGGGCGGCGAGACGGCGCTGACTCGCGTCCGCCGGATGCTGCACCCGCAGACGCCGCTCGGCCGGCGGGAGCGAATCGCCGGGCTGGTGGCGATCACCGCGCTGCTCGCGGGACCTGCCACGCTGGCGGCGGCGCCGGGCGTGGCCGCGTTCCTCGCCCATCACTGTCATTCCTTCCTGACCCTCTAGCTGCTACGAGGGGCGATAGTAGTAAGTTGTAGACTCGCGACATGAAGTTCGCGGGACAGCAGCTACGCATGGGTGCCGCCGCAATCGCATTGGGCGTCACGCTTGCCGCCTGCGGCCAGGCGGCACAGGCACCGGGCGGCACGGCCCATGCGGATCTGGGCATCGGACATGTGCACGGACTCGGCGTCGACCCGGCCGATGGAATTCTTTACGTAGCGGGCCACTACGGGCTGTTCAAGATCACTTCACCTACGGCCGCCACCCGGGTCGCCGACCGCGACCAGGACCACATGGGCTTCACCATCATGGGCCCGAAGACGTTCCTGGCCAGCGGGCACCCCTCGGCGGAGGATGCCTCTGCCGAACGACCGCCGCATCTCGGCCTCATCAAGTCGACGGATTCCGGGCTCACCTGGAAGACAATCTCGGAAGACGGTTCGGCCGACTTTCACTCCATCCAGCCCGCCGGAGACAACCTGTACGCCTACGACAGCCAGACCTCGAAGGTCTGGCGCAGCATCGATGGCGGCACCTCCTGGACACAGGGCACCGAGGAGAAGGTGATCGACCTTGGGGCGAGCGCCGAGCGGACGTCCCGCATCTACGCCACCACGCCCGACGGGCTGAAGGTCAGCGAGGACGGCGGGCTGAACTACATCGACCTCACGAAGGCTCCCCTGCTCAGCCACATCGATGTCCTGCCCGGCGAAGTGATCGTGGGCGCCGGAGCCGACGGCCAAATCCACACTAGCCAGGACTCCGGCAAAACCTGGTCGGCCACCGGAAAGTTACCCGCACAGGCTGCCGCCTTCACCGCCGTAGACCGGCAGCGCCTGTTGGCCGCCCTGGAGGACGGCACAGTGCTGCAGTCCAAGAACGGTGGCGAGACCTTCACCACAGCCTTCTCCCCCACCGACTGAGCTTGCCCGTCGAGAACTATGACGGACTAGTTCCGACATCGGTGAGCACCGGGCATCGAGCGTGGGTGACGCAGTAGCGACTCACCGCCGCCGAACGCCATCGGCGCAGCAACCGCCCCTCGCCCCCGCCCAGTACTAGAAGGTCGTCTTCCCCGCCGGCCATAGCGACCAGCGCCGGACCCGCGCCGCGCGCCACCGCCGTGCTGATATCGATGTCGGCCGGGACCCGTCCCAGCGCCTCCCGGAGGGATGCCCACACCCCCTCTCGTAGCCGGGCAAAGAACTCGTGCCCGTCGGGGAGACCAGGCAGGGCACCGACGCCAGGCAGCACGCGGATCGCCTGCAGGTGGGCGTGACGCCGGCGGGCTTCGGTCACCGCCACGCGCAAAGCCGCCAGACTCGCCAAAGAGCCGTCCAGCACGACGAGCACCCGAGGGCCGTCGCCATGGATCGGATCCGACCAGCAGTCGTCCGCGTTCATTCCTGGCCCCTCCTGATCCTGGCAGATTCTTCTCCTGTTCAAGGTTGACATCAAAAGGCCTGGTGAACAGTGCCGAAAGGCCCAAGATATGGCAATGAGCGGGCCTGTCGCGACATGCTCAGCGCTCGCCCGGGATTCCTCAACGGAGACAGGTCCAAAGATGCGGTGCTGGACTGTCAGAAGAGCGGGCGGCCCGGGGACCTGTTCGGCCTGACAGGCTCCAGATCGTCGTGCGCCCCGTCCAGACAAGCGTCGTCAGTGGGCGAAGACCCGCGCACCGCAGAGGGACGATCCACCTCCGGACGGACCAGCATGGTGATCGAGGCGGCGGCGATCCACACCGCGAAGAAGATGCCCGTGGCGTAGGCCAGGACCAGCACGGGCCCGAACGGGGCAACGAGGAAACTGCCGATCCCCGCGATCAGGCATAGCACGGCGACGATCATGCCCAGCCAGCCGAGCCATGGCCCGGCCATCTCCCGCCGCACCATGGCGGCCCCGGCACTGACCGCGAAAAGCGCCACCAGCAGGCTGATCGGTCCCAGGGACAGCAGATGCACGGTGTACAGGACGCGTGCCGCCTCAAGGTCGGCGGGCCGCACTGGCGATGCGGTCAGCGTGGCCAGCGCCGCGAGCGGCACCACGCTCAGCGCGCACACCGTCGCCAGGCTCACCCCGGAGACCAGCACCATGGGAGAGAACGCCTACGCCCCCCTTTCGGCCCGCTGCAACACATGCCGCAGATGCGCGGTGAACCACAAGAACGCCATCACGGCCAGCGTGACCAGTAGCGACGACGTGAGCACTGCCATGCGCCGCTCATCGAAGTAACGGGTCATGGAACCGGCCTCCACATCCAGCCCCGGCGCATCCCAGACCATCACGAAGCACAGCAGCAGCAATACCGCGGCCACCAGCCCGCTGGCCGCCCCTCAGGCGCTCCCAGGATCGCCGCTTTCGGCCCCAGAGCGGCGTCAGATGAGCCAGGAAGAGCCGGTGGGGGCTGTCCCGGGGAAGGGGTGATCGCACTCCGGCAGCCGGGTTGTTCGTCTGCGCGTCGAGGCGGGCCTGGCACCAGCACAACCGGCAGGAGCCCTCGCGCAGCGGCAGCCGTCGACCGCACCCCGCGCAGCGTCCAGCCGAAAGGCGGGAGGCAAACGAGGCGCAGGCCCCGCATCGCGGGGCGAACAACACGCCCCAGGCCAGGCAATCTGTTCAGCTTCTGGGCAGCATCAGCGTCGGTCCCGAGCTCGATCAGCTCGCTGGGAGAGATCGCCCGTCCTTGCGCTTGGGTGTCACCGACGGGCCTCCCGCCGAGACCGCGGCGGGCTGTTCGACCTGCTCATCGACGCGCTTGACCTTGTCGGGTTCGACGATGAGGAGTTCTTCGACTCCGCATCCGAGGACGGCGCAGATGACGTTGAGGTCGTCGAGCTTGATGCTGGCCGGCTCGCCCGACCAGAGCCCGGACATCTTTCCAGCACTCATCTTCAGGCCGTGCTCGGCAAGCATCCGCTGGAGCTCGGACGCCTTCCAGATGCCGCGGTTGGCGGCCGCCAGGCGCAGGTTCCACCTCATCGCCGTAGTCCTTCCAATCGGGTGACCGCACGCGCTTGACCTGCGAGCCAGGCGTCCTCGACGTGAGTCGAGGGGACGTGAACGTATCTCATGGTCGTGGCGATCCAAGCGTGGCCGAGGACTTCCTGGATTGCGAGCAGATCCATCCCGGCCAGATAGAGCTGGGAGGCGCAGAAGTGCCGCAGGACATGGGGCGTGATGTCGTCGGGCCAGTCCGGCAGATGTGCCGTGGCCACTTTGGCAAGCGCGGCCCGGGATGGCCGTCGGCTTCGCGCTGGCCAGCCCTGCGGCGCTGATTGTACTGGCAGTGCTGCGAGGGCACCCGGAAACGGACGCTGATCAGGCAGGCTTGACAGATACCCCCTACTGGTATTTATTAGCCATCGCGTATACCCCCTATGGGTATTGAATCTGAGCGGAGAGTACCCATGTCTGCACCATCGCCCCGACGTTGGGCCGCTTTGGCCCTGATCGCCACGGCGCAGTTCATCGTGATCATGGACACGTCGATCATCGGCGTGGCCCTGCCCCGCATCCAGCAGGACCTCGGCTTCTCCCAGGAGAGCCTGTCCTGGGTCTTCAACGCTTACGTCGTCGCCTTCGGCGGCCTGCTCCTGCTGGGCGGCCGCCTGTCGGACTTGTTCGGCGCGCGCCGGCTCTTCAGCGCCGGCTGGCTCGTCCTTCTCGCGGGCTCGCTCCTGGCCGGCATCGCGCCCGAGGTGTGGGTGGAGCTGACTGGCCGCGCCGTCCAGGGCGTGGGCGCCGCGTTGATCGCCCCGTCCGCGCTCACCCTGCTGATGATGTTGTTCGGTCACGACCCCAAGGAGCTGACCAAGGCCCTGGCCCTGTACGGCGCCGCCGCCCCCGCGGGCGGCACCGCCGGCGTCTTCCTCGGCGGCGTCATCACCGAGTACCTGAGCTGGCCATGGGTCTTCTACATCAACATCCCCATCGCGCTCGCCGCCCTCGCGGCCACCGGACCCCTGATGCCTGCCACCCCCTCGACGCGCGGCTCCATCGACATCCTCGGCACGCTGACCGTCACCCTCGGCCTCGGCACCGCCGTCTACGCCATCGTCCGCGCGCCGGAGGCCGGCTGGGGCTCGGCCGAGACGTGGCTCGTCCTGGCCGTCGCCGTGGTGTTGCTCGGCGCGTTCGTCGCCATCCAGGCCCGCCGCCGCCAGCCGCTGATGCGGCTGTCCATCTTCCGCACCCCGAACCTGTCGGCCGCCAACCTTACCCAGCTCCTGCTCGGCGGCGCCTGGATCCCGATGTGGTTCTTCCTCAACCTCTACCTGCAGCAGGTTCTCGGCTACAGCGCCTTCCCCAGCGGCGCCGCGCTGCTGCCGATGACCGTCCTCATCATGATCGGCATGATCGTCCTGGCACCCCGGGCCATCAACCGCTTCGGCCCCAAGGCGACTACGGTAGCCGGTCTCGTCCTGCTAACCGCCGGAATGGCGTGGCTGTCCCTGATCAGCCCGGACGGCAGCTTCACCACCGACGTCCTACCCGCCAGCATCGTCGCCGCCCTCGGCATGTCGCTGGCCTTCATCCCTTCCCTCGGCACCGCCATCTCCTCCGCCCGCCCGGAGGAAGGCGGCCTGGCCTCGGGCATTGTCAACACCAGCTACCAGGTCGGCTCCGCACTCGGCCTGGCCGCCATGACCGCCGTCGCCGCCGCCAACGGCGCCGACCAACTTGGCAACCTGCCCGCGCTGACCGACGGCTTCTCCGCCGCCTTCGTCGGAGCCGCCACCATTGCCCTGGCCGGCGCCCTGATCGCCGCCATCACCCTGCGGACCCGCACCGCCGCGCCCACCGATCAGGTCACTAGCTCCCGCAGCTGACCCATCCGCACGTAAGGGAGATTCCCGTGTCCATCCTCATCGCCTACGACGCACCCGACGCTCGGCACGCCACCGAAGAGACCGCACGCCTCTTCCCGGGAGCATCCACCGTGGTTCTCTACGCCCGCCAACCCGCTGGAAAGCCTCGCTGCTCACCTGGAAGGCCACCCGGCCCTTGAGGACCTGCGCGACCGCGACGCCAGAACCTTGGACGCCTCTGAGCAACTGGCCGCTGAAGGTGCCGGACGAGCCCGGGCCCTCGGCTTGAAGGCCGAACCTAGGGTGGCCTCCGTCCCGGAGAAGACAGCCGCCGAGGCCATCGTGGACCTGGCGGAGGAGATCGATGCTTCGCTGATCGTTCTCGGCTCCCGTGGGCGCCGGAGGTTGCCGGCACTGCTGTCGGGCAGCACCGCTACCCGGGTCATGCACTTCACCGGCACGTCGACACTGATCATCCCATCCGGGCCGCTGGCCGCTGCTCGCCGTGGCGGCAGAGCAGGTGCCGGACGCTGAGAAGTACACGCCCCGGCTCCCGGACCATCCGTGGAGCCGGGGCGCGTACGCGTCTGTTGAACCCGATGCCTGCCGTCCACGTAACCACACGTGAGGCCAGATCAGCTACCAGCGATAGTAAGTTGGCCTGCCTGGCGGAATTGCGCAGAACAGGGCAAGAACCTCCGTACCTTCTGTACTATTTCGGCCCAGGTCCAGAGACTTACGAGGAGGCGTCGTAGTGGCCGTGCGGACGAGGCTCTGGCGAACAGCAGTAGCCACGGCGTTAGCCTTGATCGCACTGTCCGCGGCGCCCAGCGGTGCTCTTGCTGAGCCGTCACCCGCCAGGATCCGGGCCAAGCTGGTGAAGCTGAACGAACAGGCCGACCAACTGGTCGAGCGGTACAACCAGGCGAACGAGGCGTACAAGTCGGCCGAGAAGAAGTACGAGACGCTCAACACCGAGCTCGGCCGCAAGGATGCGCAGGCCGGCGAGCTACGCAAAGAACTCGCCACGATAGCGAGCAACAGCTATCAGGCCGGACCGTTCGGAGGCTGGCCGGCGTTCGCACTGCAAGACAACCCCGAGACGGCCCTGAGCAGCATGGCCTCCCTTGAGCAACTCGCACAGGACCGAGCGGCCAAGATACTCGCCTACGAGGCGGCGACGAAGGACCTGCGCAATCGGCGCGCGGAAGCACATCGTGTTCTGACGGAGGCCGACGACGCCCGCGATAAGGTCCGCGACGAGAAGACGAAGGTGGACAAGCTGGTCAAAGAGCAGACCAAGCTCCTGCGACGGCTGGGCACCTTCCAGACCGGCGATCCCAACAGCCCCGGCATCGAGTACACCGGTCCGGCCTCCGGCAACGCCCGCCGCGCGCTCCAGTTCGCTTTCGCTCAGGTGGGCAAGCCCTACCAGTACGGCGGCACCGGGCCCGGCTCCTACGACTGCTCCGGTCTCACGCAGGCTGCCTGGCGTACCGGCGGCGTCGAACTGCCGCGTACCACGTGGACCCAGTGGTCCTGGGGCGCCAGCCGCCGCGTCCCCCTGGACGCGCTGCAACCTGGAGACCTGCTCTTCAGCAAGGGGCTCGGACACATGGGCATGTACGCCGGCAACGGGAAGATGGTGCACGCTCCTCAGACCGGCGACGTCATCAAGGTGGTTGACCTCGACGACTACTGGCGCAACCGCCTGCTCGGCGCAGTCCGCCCGTGATCGTCATACCCTCCGCGCGACACCGAACACGTAGTCGCCGCCGATCCGCGTTGCCCATCGATCATCCACACGCAGCCCATGATGAGGCAGTTCGGCGAGGAACTCTCCTGCTGTGAACCGGTCCTCCTTCGGATGGTCGAATAGGGCACGGAAGGGCGATGTGGATCATGGCCTCGGAGCTGGCGGGCACGGTCTCGTAGTCGCGGGCGAGGAGGCGGTGGAGCATGAGCCAGCCGAAGGTTCGCTCGATCATCCAGCGTCGTTTGAGGACGTGGAAGCCACGGGTTTCGGGGTCGCGATGGACAACCTCGGCGTTGACTCCGAGAGCGGCGGCGTGTTCGGCGAACTGGTTCTTGAAACCGGTGTCGACCCAGGTCGCAGCCAGAGTGGGGTAGGCGCCCTTGGCCTGGTCGAGGACCTGGATGCCGGCCTGGTTCTCCGAGACGGAGGCGGCGCAGACGACCACGGCGAGGAGTAGGGCATCGGTGGCTACGCTCCGCTTGCGTCCGACGATCTTCTTCGCGGCGTCGGTGCCCTGTGAGGTGGTCGGCGGGTTGGTGGAGGTTTTGATCGTCTGGGTGTCGATGACGGCCACGGTGGGTAGGGGGTCGCGTCCTTCCTTGACGCGGGCCAGGCCAGTGAGCGGTGAGGGTCGGTTCGACTAAGGCCCAGCGGGCCTCGGGGATGTCGGAACGGTACGGGCGTCGGGGGGTTCATATCCGACCCCTACGCCCAGCCCTTCGTATTGCCTGGCATCTGCCGGAGTATGGCGTGTCCAGGACATCTCTACGCCAGACGGAATCGGGAGCGGCTCGTCTCACGAAACAGACATCGAGGAGAGCCCGCCCGGACTCGCATATGAATAGATGCTTCGCAAAAGTGCGCGAATCGCTCGACAGGCATTACAGGGCAGCCTGTCACAGAACATGCCTAAACGCCCTCTGAGACTCTGCGGACTGAATGACGAACTGCGTGACGCCGTCGCCGTTCCGATGCGGGTGGCCGTTGTGACCTGCAGGCGGTGACCGTCACGTGGATGTGGTTTGCAGGGCGACCTCTTCGGTGGGGTCGGCTTGCGGGCGTGCGTTGCGTAGTGCGGTCTCGACGCGGCGGTTGCTGGTCATGGTCGCGGTGACGGCGGTCATGGCGAGCAGGAGGCCGGCGGCGGCGTAGAGCGGGGTGCGCAGGTCGTAGGTGGTGGCCAGCCAGCCGCCGAGGAAGGCGCCGAACGGGGCGGCGCACATGGCGAGCATGCGGGAGGTGGAGGCGACGCGGCCCATCAGGTGGGCCGGGACGATGGCCTGCCGGAGGGACGGGCCGAGGACCATCGTGGCGCCCATGCCCGCCCCGCAGACGGCGAGCGCGAGGCCGGCCACGTACGGGTTCGGGGCGGAGGCGAGGCCCAGGATGGTGAGGCCCTCGATTGTGGCGGTGCAGGTCAGCGCGGTGCCGGTGCCCAGGCGGCGGCCGAGGAAGGAGGCGATGCCCGCGCCGAGCAGGCCGCCGGTGGCCTCGGCGGTGAGGAGCAGGCCGAAGCCGAAGGCGCCGACGCCGAGACGTTCGTGGGCGAACAGGGCCAGGACGGTCTCCACGGCGAGGAAGGCGACGTTCCCGACCGCCGGACGCAGCGCGAGCCCGAGCAGCAGCCGGTCCCGGAAGACGTAGGAGGCCCCGGCCCGCGCCTGCCGGAGCAGCGACTCGCGGGCGCTTGCGGCCGGGCGTGGCACGGCGGGCAGCGACCGGACGAGCAGTGCCGACAGCGCGAACGAGAGCGCGTCGGCGAGCAGCGGAACCGAGCGTCCGAGCGCGAGCAGCGCACTGCCCGCGGGTGGCCCGGCGAAGCCGGAGGCCGCGGTCTGGGCGCCGCGCAGGCGAGCGTTGGCGCGTTCAAGCTGGGCGGGGTCGCGGCCGAGCAGATCCGGCAGGTACGCCGTGGCGGCCGTGTCGAAGAACAGCCCGCCGAGTGCGAGCAGGAACGCGACGGCCGCCAGCAGCGGGATGCTCAGCACGTCGAGCGCCGCCGCCGCAGCGGGGATGGCGAGCAGCACCGCACGCGCGGCGTCCATGCCCCACATGGTGCGGCGGCGGTCCCAGCGGTCCACCAGCGCACCGCCGAGCACGCCGAACAGCAGCCAGGGCAGCGTCCCGGCGGCCGTGACGACGGCCAGCGCCATCGGATCCCGGGTCAACGTCAAGGCCAGCAGCGGCAGCGCGGCGTGCGAGACCCCGTCGCCGAGCGAGGACACCGTCTGCGCGGTCCACAGCCGCCCGAACCCGGCGGGCAACTTCGCCGCATCTCTCCTCGGATTCGGGGTCACTTGTCGTCCCCCTCGACCTGCCGGCGCGGAGCTGGCCGGAACAGTGCGAAGACCAGCGACACGTCGGGAAGCGATGGATCAGACAGCGTCCGGTACTCGTCCGCCAGTGCCTGCAGGCGCGCCCCCAACTCCGTGAACTGCTCCTCGGTGAGTCGCAGATGGGCCATTCGTACGTGCCGCTCACCGCCCACCGGCGACGCCTCCAGGTCCGCCACCGCATTGCGCAGCAGCACGTCCGGCTGCCCCTCCCCCGGATCCGGCAGCTCGATCGACCGCGCGGCCATCGCGTAGTACCGCTCGGTGACCCCTCGCACTTTCCGCGTCCGCACCACCTTCACCAGGCCGGCCCGCTCCAGCAACCGCACGTGATAGCTGGAGCTGCCCTTCGCAAGGCCCACCCGCTGGGCGATCTGCGTGATCGTCGCCGGTTCGAAGCGGAGCACGGCCATGATCCGGTGACGCGTGAGATTGGAGACGGCGCGTAACTGCTCGTCGGTGGTGACGTGAAACGTCTCGGGGAGATCATCGGTAGACATGCCTGCAATGGTCAACGATTCTTGACCATTGCGCAAGGGGTTCAGGCCCAGCAGATCCAACGGATGTATCCCGAGTTGTGCTGACGCCCGGCTGGTTGCGGGCTTTCCGCACTGTTCCGATGCAGGGGACCGTACGGACCGCTAGGAGGCCTGAACCGCCTCGCTCACTTGAGACGGCGAGGTGCGCCAGGGTGCGCCGTGGCCGGGAAGCACCCAGGAGGCCGTCAGTCCGGCGATCCGGTCGAGGGAGGTGAGGGCTTCGGCTGGGTCGTCGGTGAAGGGCGCCGCTTGGGGGCCCTCCCGCCCGGTGAGGACGTGCCGCGTGGTCAGCGCGTCGCCGACGAAGACCGCGTCGGCGATCGGAACGTGCACTGCCACGCTTCCCGGAGAGTGCCCTGGCATGCCCACGATCACCGGGCCTCCGGGCAGGTCCAGGACGTCGCCGTCACCGATCTCGACGACTTCTCCGACATAGCGGGTACGCATGGCGTTCTTGCGGATGGAGTAACCGAAGAACCCGAGCGTCGGGCCGAGGCGCATGGGCCCGAAGGCGACCTTGGGCTTTTCTCCCGTGCGGGCGCGGACGGCGTCGGCGGCGTGCACGAACACCGGTACGCCGTGGGCGCTGCGCAGGCGCTCGGCGAAGCCGATGTGGTCGGAGTCGCCGTGGGTCAGGATGAGTCCGCGGATGTCGTCGACGGACTTGCCCAGCGAGCGGAGTTCGTGCTGCAGATCCCGCCAGTGGCCGGGCAATCCGGCGTCGATCAGTGTGATGCCCTGGGGGGTGCTGACGAGGTAGCACGCCACGAGATCGTTGCCGAGGCGGTGCAGATGGGGTGCGAGTTTCATGGGACTTCTTTCAACGGCGTGGTCGGTAAGCGGGCTGTCCGGGCAAAGGGGGGTGGCTGTGGCTGCTAGCCCATCAGGTCGTGCAGTGCGGTGATGGCGGTGCGGCCGGTGGGGGTGGTGAAGTCGCGGACCATGCTCGTGACGAAGCTCGCCACCGACGTCACCGTGCCGCCCGCAGCCTCGATCTGGCGGAATGCCGCGTTCTCCGTACGCTCCGACATGCCCCCGCACGCGTCGACCAGGACGATCGCGTGATAGCCGTCGGCCAGGGCGTCGAGCGCGGTGTGCAGGACCACGATCTCGGAGGTGACTCCGCAGATGACCAACGTCTTGCGGTCCTCGGCGGCGATCGCTCCGCGCCAGGCCTGGTCGTCCCAGCAACACGGTCCGCCGCGCACGAAGGGAGGCGTCTCGGGAAGTTCACCGATGATGCCGGGGCCGCCAGGCCTGGGGGCGACCGACACGGTGAACGGGATGTCCAGCGCCTGCGCGACCGTGGCGAGCACCCCGGCGGAGCGCCTGATGGTCTCGGGGCTGTTGGTGCCGCTCAGGGCCACGATGCTGTCCTGAAGGTCGGCGAAGACGATCTGCACAGTGCGATGATCAAGCATTATTCTCACCTTTAATTGTTCATAGCCTGAATCATTTGACGACGGTAGCATGCTGTTCGTGAACGATGTCAAGTGGACCGAGACGCTCAGCTTCCGGATCGGCACCCTGGGCGCGCTGATCGCCGATGAGTACGGGGAAGCCTTGGCCATCCACGAGGTGAAGCTCAAACACGTCGCCCTGCTGGCAGTCCTCGACTCGGAGCTGGCCGCCTCGCAGCTCGAGATCGCCAAGGTGATGCGGGTGGCGCCCAGCCTGGTGGTCTCCCTCGCCGACCACCTCGAGGCCATGGGAGCCGTCACGCGCCTCCGCGACCCGGCCGACCGTCGCCGCCAGATCCTGAGCCTCACCGGCAAAGGGCGTGACCTGCTGGCGGAATGCACCGCCAAAGCGCTCGCTCTCGATGCGAAACTCGCCGCCGACCTCACCTCCTCCCAGCACGCCGCGCTCGGCGCGGCACTCGGCCGCCTGGCGGCGGCCTACGGCCTCCCCGCGCGCGGATGATCAGATGCGGGGACCACGGCCGGCCGGCCACCGGCCTTCCGCCTTCATCAGGTGCTCGCGCGTAACTCCGAGCACATCGAGCCGCGGGCACCGACGTCCGCATCCGACCGTTTCCGAGGGACCATGGAACGGGGCAGGCTGGTCCTCTCCTCCGGAGACAGGTTGTCGATGCGTCTACATCCAGGCGAGAACGAGGCCGTCGGCTGGCGGGTGGTGACCCTGCTCGACGCCGTCCGGCAGCTCCGCGACGCATCACCCGAGGTCGTCGGACGTCCACGGGTGATCGCGATCGACGGCCGGGGCGGCGCGGGCAAGACGACCCTGGCCGAGCGGCTACGCAAGGCAGTGGCCGGCTCGGCCATCGTGCACACCGACGACGTCGCCTGGAACCACGCCTGCTTCGACTGGGGCGCCGTGCTCGCCGAGCACATCCTGCGGCCTCTGCACCGGGGTGAGGCGGTGGACTTCCGCCCGAATGCCTGGGTCGAGCATGACCGGCCCGGATCGATCACCGTCCCCGCCGATGTCGGCCTCGTCTGGGTCGAGGGCACCGGCATCATCCGCGAGGAGCTTGCCCCGTGGCTGGACGCCTCGGTGTGGATGCAAGGTGACCTCGATGAGCAGGAGCGCTTGTTGCTCGTCCGCGACGGTGCCGCCCCCGAGCAGATGGAGCACGTGGCGAACTGGCTGCTGGAGGAGCTGCCGTTCCTGTTGCGAGAACGGCCGTGGGCCCGAGCCACCATGATCGTCGCCGGCCCTCCACACATGGGCCACGACCCGGACACCGAGTTGGTCGTCGCCCCGCCGACCAGCCCTTAGGCCGCGGCCCCGCCGGCGCACCACCGGGCCGATAGCCCGTCGCACGATCTTCGGAGGGTGGCTCCTCCGCTTGACCAGCCCTCATGGCACGCGTGACGGTGAGCTCATGCGATCAACACCTCTGATCCAGAAAGTCGACGCTGTCACCGTGCCTGTCCCGGACCTCGACAGCGGGCTGGGCTTCTATCGGGACCGGCTCGGGCACGAACTGCTGTGGCGAAATGATCAGCTGGGGCAGGCGGGGCTCGGCCTGCCTGACAGCGACGCGGAAATCGTCCTGGCGACCCGGCTCGGACTCGCGCCGGCGTGGTTGGTGTCGTCGGCCGACGAGGCTGCTGCCGAGGTCGTGGCCGCAGGTGGCCGGATGGTCGCTGAGCCGTCCGACATTCCGGTGGGCCGGGTCGCGGTCGTGACCGACCCCTTCGGCAACGAGCTCGTCCTGGTTGATCTGTCGAAGGGGCGATACGTGACCGACCCGGCAGGGACCGTCACGGGGGTCGCCCGTGACGATGAAGGCACTACTCAGGCCCGGTGAGCATGCGTTACGACGAAGTGATCGATTCTCTCCGAGCGGCGTACGACGGCAGCGCAGCGCGCCGTGATGGCACTGCGAAGACGCCGTGGAAGCTCGCCGAGCGCGCAGCGTTCCTCGGTCGCCTGCGGGACGGCGGCTGTGGCCGGCTGCTGGAGATCGGTGCCGGGCCGGGGCAGGACAGCGCGTACTTCCGGGACAGCGGCCTGGAGGTCGTCGCGGCGGACCTGTCCCCCGAGATGGTCGCGCTGTGCCGGGCGAAGGGGCTCGACGCCCATGTGATGGACTTCCTGCGGCTCGACTTCCCGCCCGGGTCCTTCGACGCGGTCTATGCGCTCAACTGCTTGCTGCACGTCCCCGACCGGGAGCTTCCGGCAATCCTGGACGTTGTCCACACGCTCCTCCGGCCCGGCGGTCTGTTCTTTCTCGGTGTGTACGGAGGGGGCGTGCTGAGCGGGGAGGGTCCCTTCGACGGAGATGACCACCAGCCGCCCCGGTTCTTCTCCTTCCGTGGCGATGAGCAGCTCAAGGAGTTCGCGCGGCAGCTCTTCGAGATCGTGGACTTTCACGTCGTCGGGTCGGACGAGCTCCGGTTCCAGTCCCTGACGCTGCGCCGCCCCTGAGTGCTCGGAGGTCAGGCCGCGCCGAGGCCGGTGCAGTGGGCGATCGTCGCGTCGTCGGCCGCCACCCCGTGACGCGCCTCCGCCTGCCGGACCTGGTGGATGATCTCAGCGGGTCCGCTCGACGCCAGGACGGCCAGGACCCCCGGCCAGTCGGTGAGCTGGAACCGGTCCACGATGCGGCTGGCGCCGTTGCTGAGCAGGGCGGCGCCGGTCAGCTCGGAGATCGGGCAGCTTCCGGTGATCGCCTCGTCCGCCGCCTGCGGGTCGTCCTTGGCCACCCAGAAGCCGCCCGCCCGGTTCCGGTTGGCGCGCAGGTCCTGGAGGATCCGGCGGTACTCGTCGCCGCCCTCGGGGACGGCCGCGAGCGCGGGCAGGTAGGACCGGCTGATGATCACTTCCCGGGGGTCGGAGACGACGAGCGGCGCCCCGTCCGCTCTGCCGAGCACGAGGAACGAGTCACCGAGCACCAGATACTCGACCAGACCGCCGGACAGTCGCAGGACGGCCACGGTGGCCGACGGGCTGATGGGGTCGGCGACGTCGCAGGTGTCCTGGTGATCGTCCGTCACCTGCTCGATGGCCTCGGCGAGCAGGGCCGGGAGGCTGCGGTCTGGTAAGCGTGCCAGAAGGCCGAGGAGGCTGCCGCCCAGACGGGTGGCGTACCAGGCCACGCCGTGCCGGCAGGTCGATTCGGCGCCGGGGATGCCGGCGCCGTCGACCAGCACCGCTGCCGTCGGCATGGCGCCGGTGAAGTCCTCGTTCGTGCGGCCCGGCCGTGCCGCGACGCTCGCCATCGTCACCCGCATGTGCTGCCGCCGCCCTCGCGTCGATCAAGGCGTCCACCCTAACAACCGGCACGCGGCATCTGCGGCGGTCAAAGGCGCAGCCCGAGGGGCGCCGCTCCCACGAGGCCGCCGTCGATGACGAGGTCCTGACCGGTGATGTACGACGCGTCGTCCGAGGCCAGGAAGGCGACGGCGGCGGCGACATCGTCCGGGTGGCCGAGCGAGCCGAGCGGCACCTCCGCCGTGATGCGGGTCTCCGCGCCGGGGTCGATGGCGGATCGGTACATCTCGGTCTCGATGTAGCCGGGGCTGACGGAGTTGACCCGGATGCCACGCGGCCCGAGGTCGGTGCCGAGCGTGCGGGCGAGATTGTGCACGGCCGCCTTGCTCGCGGCGTAGAGCGAGGCCACGGGCAGGCCGCGGTGCAGGGTCCAGGAGGCGTTGATGACGACGGCGCCTCCCTCTCCCATCAGCGGCAGCGCCTTCTGGATGGTGAAGAACACGCCCTTGAAGTTGATTCCGACGGTGTGGTCGAAGTCCTTCGGGGTGAACTCCGGCCTGAAGTCCGCGATGCCGGCATTGGCGAAGACCGCGTGGAGGGTGCCGCGCCAGGTCTCGATGCGTCGCATGAGGAGATCGAGGTCGGCGTCAACGCTGACGTCCGCGCGGACCGGCAGGACCCGCTCGGAGCCCAGGCGCTCTGCCGCGCTGTCGAGGCGGGCCTGGTCGCGGCCGGTGATGACGACGTACGCGCCCTCGTCGAGGAGCCTGCGCGCGGTCGCGAAGCCGATGCCGCTGGTGCCGCCGGTGATCAGAACGGTTCTGTTCGTGAATCGCGTCATGCCGCCATCATCGGGCGGCGCGAGCCGGCGCGGCAGTGTCGGCTGAACCTGGGTCTGGCACCACCACCAAGCGCTCCAGCAGGGCCTGCGTACCCGTCCCCGGCGCGGGGGTGTGCAGCGACAGGCGGTGGCCGGGCAGCTCGGGCAGCGGCAGGGTCGTGGCCTCGAAGGTCAGCGTCCCCAGCCCCGGGATGTTCAGGGCCTTGGTGCCGTGGGTGGGGCCGCCCACGGGGAGCTCCGCCCAGATCTCGGCGAAGGCGGGGCTCGCGGCGCACATGTCGGCGGCCAGGCGGCCGAACTCGGGATCGTCCGGGTAGCGGGCGGCGTCCGCCCGGAACAGGCCGATCATCGCTCGCGCCGCGTCGTGCCAGTCCACGACCGCCGCGCGGTAGCGGGCGTTGGTGAAGAAGCTGACCAGGCAGTTGTGGTCGTACTCGGTGCACTGGAACACGATCTCCGCCGCGCGGTTGAGCGCGAGGACGTTCCAGTGCCGGTCGATGACGTACGCGGGCCGCGGCAGCCAGCCCTCCAGCAGCCGTCGCACGGCATCGGAGACCTGGCCTCCGGACGGCGCCGCCTGCGGCGGATTGAGGCCGGCGAGGAGGTACAGGTGCTCGCGCTCGGCGGGCTCCAGGCGCAGCACCCTGGCGATGGCGTCCAGGACGTCCGCGGAGACGTTGATGTCGCGTCCCTGCTCAAGCCAGGTGTACCAGGACACTCCCACGCCGGCGAGCACCGCCACCTCCTCGCGCCGCAGCCCGGGCGTACGGCGGCCTTCGCCTGCCGGCATGCCCACGTCGGCGGGCGTCACCCGGGCTCGCCGCGACCGGAGGAACGCCCGCATCTCGGAACTGCGCCGCTGCCGCGCATCCGTGGAGAGCCGCAAAATGTCCATTAGATCATGCTATGTCGTGATTGGCCGGGCCTCGACGGCGCGGAGCAGGTGCCGCCCTGAGCGTGCCGGGCGGCAGCTGTGGCCCAGGGGAAGCCGGGCATCCCGAGCGCCCATCCGGCGCCGAGCCCGCCGTGGAGGTGCCCTTCCGGCGCGGCCGGCGGTCGCGCCGAAAAGCCCTTGACGACCTTCCTTAGGATGAGGTTCATGCCCGATCTCGCGACACTTGCCCTCTTCTGTGCGGCCACGCTCGCCATCCTGCTGGTGCCGGGTCCCGCTGTGGTGTTCATCGTCAGCCGCAGTGTCGCGCAGGGCCGGACCGCCGGGCTGATCTCCGCGCTCGGTGTGCACGCGGGCTCGCTGGTGCACGTGGCCGCCGCCACGCTCGGCATCAGCGCGCTGCTGGCGGCCTCCGCGACGGCGTTCACCGTGGTCAAGTACGCCGGCATCGCCTACCTCGTCTGGCTCGGGGTCCGCAAGCTCATGCGCGGGGGCGGCGGCGAGGAGATCGCGGAGATGCCGCACCAGTCGGGGCGGCGGATGTTCTGGGAAGGGTTCGTGGTCAACGTGCTCAACCCGAAGACGGCCATCTTCTTCCTGGCGTTCCTGCCGGGCTTCACCAACCCGGCGGCCGGGCCGGTCGCCGGGCAGATGCTGGTGTTCGGGCTGGTCTGGGTGGTGCTGGGCATGGCCAGCGACGGCACGTACGCGATGCTCAGCTCGGCGCTGGCCGATCGCGTCCGGCGATCGGCGCGGGCCCGGCGCCGGCTGGACGTCGGCAGCGGGCTCGTCTACCTGGGGCTGGCGGCCTGGCTCACGGCCGAAAAGGCCTGACCGCCGGCCGTCCGGCGATCAGGCAACCGATCGCACCACCAGGGCCATGGCCTGCCGCATGGCGTCGCGCACCTCGTCGGGGCCGTCGCCGCGCTGCAGAGCGGTCAGCGCGGCCGCGCTGACCGCGCCCACCATCGCGCCGACCAGGGCGGAGGCGGTGGTCGGGTCGAGCCGGTCGGGGTAGGCCAGTTGCAGCGCCCGGGCCAGCTCGGCCTGCACCGCCAGGTAGCGCTGCATCAGCCGGGCCTGTAGCGCCGGCTCCGAGGCCGCCAGCCGTGCCCGAAGCGCCGCGAGGCCGCTGGACAGGTCGCGATCCCAGGCGTTGACGATCATCTGGTCCGTCGCCCGCACCAGCACCTCGGACAGTTGCTCCCCTGCGGGGCGCTCGGCGATCGCCGCCAGCGCCAGATCGACGCGCACGTCGGTGTCGGCCAGGAGCACGTCCTCCTTGGTCTGAAAGTGGAGGAAGAAGGTGCGGGGGGACACCTCCGCCGCGTCGGTGATCTCGGCCACGGTCACCTGGTCGTAGCCCCTGTCCTCGAACAGGCGCACCGCCGCGTCGATCAACGCCTGCCTGGTGCGCTGCTTCTTGCGCTCCCGCAGCCCCGCTTTCTCCACCATGTGAGCCACTTTACTACAGAGTATGTAATAGTGCATACACTGAATGAGTATATAGACTGTAGCGATCGAAGGGTGGTCAGCATGGGGAGTCTGGACGGACGTGTCGTCCTCATCACCGGAGCGGGGCGCGGCATCGGGCGGGAGGAGGCGCTGTTCTTCGCGGCCGAGGGCGCCAAGGTCGTCGTCAACGATCCCGGCGTCGCCATCGACGGCAGCGGCGGCGACGCCGGCGTGGCGGCGGGCGTCGTCGAGGAGATCACCGCGGCTGGCGGGCAGGCCGTGGCCAACACCGACAGCGTCGCCGACTGGGCCGGCGCCCGCCGCATGGTGGAGACGGCCGTGCAGTCCTTCGGCGACCTGCACGTGGTGGTCAACAACGCGACCATCGAACGGAACATGGGCCTGACCGACCTGTCGGAAGAGGACTTCGACGACGTCCTGGCCGTCAAGCTCAAGGGCACCTTCGCGGTGACGCGCTGGGCGGCCCGCCACTGGCGCGACCGGTTCCGGGCAGGCGCCCGCGTAGACCGCGCCGTCGTCAACACCTCCTCCGGCTCCGGGCTGCTCAACCCGCTGCCCGCGCAGGCCTCCTACGCGGCGGGCAACGCCGGGGTGGCGGCGCTGACCGCCGTGGCCGCCCTTGAGCTGGGCCGCTACGGCGTGCGGGTCAACTGCATCTCGCCGTCGATGGCCCGCACCAGGCTCACCCTCGGCGTCCCCGGCATGAGCCAGGAACCGCCGGCGACCCGGTTCGATCCCCTGCACCCGGCCGCGAGCGCGCCCGTCGCCGCCTACCTGGCCAGTCCGGCCTGCCCGCTCACCGGCCAGGTGCTGTCGGTACGAGGCGGCACGGTCGCGGTCAACCAGGGCTGGTCCATCGGCGGCCACGTCCAGAAGGACGGGCAGTGGAGCGTGGCGGAGCTGGCCGAGAAGGTGAAAGAGCTGCCGACGGACGACCCCTTCGACAAGCTGGCCCAGGCCCTGTCCGGCGCGCTCGGCACCACCGGACGCGCCGAACTCCAGGAGATGATCAACGCCTTGCTGGACCAGGGCGGCCAGTCCGTGACGTGATGAGAACGGGCCCAGGCTGATCCTGCTCCCCCGTGCAGGGGGCCTTTTCACACCTTCGGGGGATCCCGCCCGATCGGCACCCCGGCAACACTCGAGGCGCGTCGAGATCGGCAGGCATCGGGTTGGGGGTCAAATGACGCGAGGTTCGGGTGGGTTCCCCGCCGAAACGGGGGTGGGCGCGCGATGGAGCACGGTGCGCAGGATCGCGGGCTGGGTCGCGGCGCTCAGCATGTCGCTCTACCTGGCGGTCAAGGTCTTCTGGGTCGCTGCGGCGCTGCTCGGGCACGGTCCGGACGACTACGGGACCCTCGACTGGGTGCTGCTGAACGCGGTCACCGTGGTGATGGCGGTGACCGGGGTCGCGCTGGGGCTGGCGCTGGCCCAGCGATGGGGCCGCCGGCTGCCGGGCGTACCGGTGGTCTTCTTCTCCTGGGTGGGCGCGGGCTTCCTGGTCCCGCTGCTTCCCTACTCGGTGGTCAAAGGCGTGCTCGGCGCGCTCGGGGTCGATCTGGGTGGCGGCGAGGACTCCGCCTCGGCTCCGCGAGCGGAGACGGTCTTCCTCGCCATCGGCTTCGCCGGGATGGCCGTGGGCCTGGCCGTGGCCTTGCCGATCTATCTGCGGGAGAGATGGCCGCGGGCCTTCATCGGCCGGGCCGGCGACGGCCGGCCCCGCCCGTCGGCACCGGTCACGGTGGCGATGGCCGTGGCCGCCGGGCTTGGCCTGCTCTGGTCCGCCTGGGCGCTGGGCGGGACGCTGGGCCTGGACCCGGCTCATCGCGACCACTGGGATCTCAACGGACGGCTGCTGAACGCGAGCTCCGCGCTGTGGGCTCTGCTCGGGGTCTGGAGCGTCCGGGCGATCACGCGCTGCCGGCCGGCCCGGCTCCGGCGGTGGATCCCGATGACGCTGGCCTTCGGGGCCGCAGGATCGCTGTTCGCGTGGAGCTGCTGGAAGCTGCCGATGGTGATCCTGCGGCCCGGAGGTTTCGCGACGGCCGAGTACGCGATGGTCGCGGTCGTTCAGCACGCCCTGAGCATCGGCGTGGGCGTGGTCTTCCTGGCCGTCGTCCTGCGTGCCGCCCGGGAGGAAAGCCGCGGCGCCGGGACCGCGGGTCCCGGATGAGCGGGGCGGTTCACCCGACGCGTCACTGACGGCCCTGCTGCCCTACGGCTCCACGTCCAGAACCGCCTTACCGGCGATGCGCCGCTCCAGCAGCGCCTGGGCGGCCTCGGTGACGCGATCCCAGGAGCCGCGCCAGCCGACTTCCGGGGAGAGCCGCCCGGCCGCCGTGAACTCCAGCAGGGTGCGCAGATCGGGGCCGACCTCGTGCACGTCGCCGAACGTGCTCATCGTCTTGGCCGGGCCGACGAAGAACATCGAGTACGGCGCGAACACCGCCGGCTCGTCCGACGCCCAGCCGATGTTCTGCACGCCCCCGCCCGGCGCGAGCAGCTCCCAGGCCGCGACCAGCTGCGCTCCGCCGACGTTGTCGATGATGAGGTCCACCGGCCGGTCGATGCCCTCCAGGCCGACCACCACCTCGTGGGCGCCCAGCTCGCTCAGCCCGGCGGCGCGGGCCGGCGACCCCACCGACGCGATGACGTGGGCGCCGCCCAGGGCCGCCAGCTGGACCGCGTACCGGCCGACTCCCCCGGCGGCGCCGGTGATCAGCACCCGCCGGCCCAGGACGGAGCGGGAGCGCAGCGTGCGCAGCGCGCTGATGCCGGCCATCGGCAGCGCGGCGGCGTCGGCGAGGTCGACCTCGGCGGGGACCTCGGCCACCGCGGTGGTCTCCACGGCCATCCGCTGGGCCCACGCCCCGGCGCCGAACGCCGCGACCCTGGCCCCCGCGGCGGGGCCGGTGCCGTCCGCCGCGGCGCGCACGACGACTCCCGCGGCGTCGTAGCCGTGCACGGTTCCGGCCGGGCGGCGGCCGGCGAACTCCACCTCGCCGCGGTTGAGCGAGAGGTGCCGCACATCGAGCACCAGCTGGCCGGGAGCGGCCTCCGGCTCGGGCGCGGTCCCGAGACGCAGGGAACCGGGGACGCCGGGATCGACGACGAGCGCGCGCATGTCCATGGAGGACTCCTTACGAACGAGGGGGCATCATGCGGACCGATAGTCCGGTTAGCGCACGATAACATATGTGGACTGACAGTCCGTCTAGGGCAGGGATACCGATGACCCAGCAGCGCGCCGAGCGTGCCGACGCGACCCGCAACCGGCGTGCGGTGCTCCGCGCGACCGAGCAGCTGCTGGCCGAAGGCGGCGGGGACCATGTGTCGCTCGACCGCGTCGCCGCCCTCGCCGGAGTCGGAAAGGGCACCGTGTTCCGCCGCTTCGGCAGCCGCGCGGGGCTGCTGCAGGCGCTGCTGGAGGAAAGGTCCCGCGAGCTGCGCGACGCGGTCGTGAACGGACCGCCGCCCCTGGGGCCGGGAGCGCCCGCCCGGGACCGGATGCTCGCCTTCCTCGACGGGCTCGGCGCGATCGCCGAAGGCAACGCCGTCCTGCTGTCCGCGCACGGGCAGGCCTGCGCGGAGGACAAGTACGACGACCCCAGCTACCAGTCCTGGCACCGCCACCTCAGCGCCCTGTTCGCAGAAGGACGCCCGGATCTCGACGCGGACTTCCTCTCCCACGCCCTGCTCGCGGTCTTCGACGGCGATCTGATCCGCCACATGACGCCGCCCGGCGACCCGCGCCGCTTCACCCGCTCGATCCAGCAGATGGCCGCGGCCCTGCTCGATCGATGATCACGGCGGTTTGTCTAGGATCGGAGGTCGTCCGCCGGTCCGACCGGGGAGGAGGCCGAGGATGGAGCTGACCGGCGCGCTGGCGGAGGGCGACTGGGCGGCGCATCGCCCCGCGGTCTTCGGGGCGGCCTACCGGATCCTCGGCACCGTGACCGAGGCCGAGGACGTGACGCAGGAGGTCTGGTTGCGGGCCGCCGCCGCCGACCTGTCCGAGGTGCGGGATCTGCGGGCCTGGCTGGTGACCCTGGCCGCCCGGACGTCGTACAACGTGCTGAAGTCGGCGCGCGTCCGGCGTGAGTCCTATGTCGGGCCCTGGCTGCCCGAACCGCTGCTGACCGGGCCCGACGCCGCCGCCCGGCTGCTCATGGACGAGTCGGTGAGCACCGCGATGCTGGTCGTCATGGAGCGGCTCACCCCCGCCGAACGCGTCGCGCTGGTACTGCACGACGTCTTCGACTTCCCGTTCGGCCGGATCGCCGAGGTGCTCGGCGGCACGCCCGCCGCCAGCCGCAAGCTCGCCTCGCGCGCGCGGGCCCGGGTCGCCGAGGTCGAGGAGCGGCCCCGGGCCTCCAGGGCCGAGACCGAACGCGTGCTCAAGGCGTTCAAGGCGGCCGCCGACGCGGGCGACATCGGCGGGCTCGTCGAGCTGCTGCACCCCGAGGCCGTCTACGTCGCCGACGGCGGCGGCAAGGCGACCGCCGCGCGCCGGCCGATCCGGGGCGCCGAGCTGATCGCCCGGCTGGCGGTCAGGCAGATCGAGATGAGGCGGCCCGACGCCTTCCAGATCATCGAGGTGAACGGGCAGCCGGCTCTGGCTACCTACCAGGGCGGCGAGCTGGTCTGGCTCGACACCGTGGAGATCGCCGGTGGGCGGATCACGGCGTTCAGGAGGCTGGTCAATCCGGAGAAGCTCGCCCGCATCGGTCACATCTGAACCCGCCGTCTTGTCTCCCTGCCGAGCCCCCGGATCCCCGGGGGCGAGGCTGAGAGAGGACGAGACAGTGGCGCACGTTGTGATCATCGGAGGCGGCTTCGCGGGCGTGTGGAGTGCGGCGGGAGCGGCGCTGGCGCGCGGGGAGGCGGACCTGCGCATCACGCTCATCGCGCCGGACGAGCACCTGGTGCTGCGGCCGCGCCTGTACGAGCCGGAGCCGGAGCTGGCCAAGGTGGAGCTGCGCAGGATCCTGGAGCCGATCGGCGTCGAGCACCTGCGGGCCTGGGTGAGCACGATCGACACCGGCCGCCGCGTGGTGGTCGCCGGCGGCGAGGAGATCGGCTATGACCGCCTGGTGCTGGCGGCGGGCAGCAAGCTCGTCCGGCCCAGCGGCCTGCCCGGCGCCGAACGGCTCTTCGACATCGACACCTTGGACGGGGCCCGGCGGCTCACCGGCCTGCTGCGCGACCGGGAGGACTATTCCGCGGTGGTCGTCGGCGCCGGGTTCACCGGTCTGGAGATCGCGACCGCGCTGGCCGCCAGGGGCCGGGTGCTGCTGGTGGACCGGTCGGAGGTGGTCGGAGGCGAGCTCGGCCCCGGCCCGCGCAAGGAGATCGAGGCGGCGCTGGACGAGCTGGGCATCGAATGCCGCCTCGGGACGACGGTGACGGAGGTCGGCGACGGGTACGCCGTCCTTTCGGACGGCACCAAAGCCGGAGCGGACGCGGTGGTCTGGTCGGTGGGGATGAGGGCCAGCGAGCTCACCCGGCAGATCTCCGGCGAGCTCGACCACCTCGGCCGAGTGCCGGTGGACCGGCGGCTGCGCGCCCTTCCCGAGGTGTTCGTCGCCGGGGACGCGGCCATGGCGGCGTTCGACGACGAGCACACGGTCATGCAGGCCTGCCAGCACGCCACCCCGCTCGGCAAGGTGGCGGGGTACAACGCGGCGGCCGACCTGCTCGGCGTGCCGCTGCGCGACTTCACCCCCGGCCCGTACGTCACCTGCCTGGACCTGGGCGGCGCCGGCGGGATCTTCACCCGGGGCTGGGACCGCAGGGTGATGGCCTCGGGCGCGGACGGCGCGGCCATCAAGAAGCGGATCAACCAGCAGATCCACCCGCCGGTCGACGACGCCGCGAAGATCCTCGCCGCCGCCGACCGCGTCTACCTGGAGCTGCCCTTCTTCCCCCGCGACGAGGAGCCGGCCGCGTAAGCGCGCTCGCCCCTGGGAACGTCTCAGGAGTCGCGTCGCGGCGAGGACAGCCCCCACAGCTCGGCGATACGCCCGTCACGCACCCGGAACATCTCCAGCATGGTGGCGGGCCGCCCGCCGGGCACGCCGTGCATGCTGTCGCGGGCGTTGAACGCCGCGTACATGCGTCCGGCGGCGGCTCGTACGTCTTCGGTCATCGGCTCCCCTTCTCCGTCATGTTCGTACGGACCCGGCGCAGCACGTCGAGCACGATCTCCTGCTGGTGCGGCGGGATGCCGTCGAGCAGCCGCTCCTGGTAGGCCTGATGTGACCGCTCCAGCTCGGCCGCGGCCCGCTCGCCGGCGGGGGTCAGCGCGGCCAGGGTGTAGCGGTTGTCCGCCGGGTCCAAGCGGCGGCCGATCAGCCCTTCGGCCTCGAACTCCTTTACCAGCCTGGTGACGCTCGCACCGTCGATGCCCAGCGTCCGGCGCAGGTCGCTGTGGCTGCTCTCGCCGTCACGCCGCAGCCGGACGAGCAGCTGCACGCGGTGCGGGCTCAGGCCCACGTGCCGGGCGAACGCCTGCCGCAGCTCGGCGCAGGCGCCGCCGACCTCACGGAAGAACGCGTCCTCCGGCGTCTCTTCTCTCACCATCCCTTTATATCCTCAACTCTTGATGTCTTCAAGAGTTGAGGATGTCGTGGGATCAGGCGTAGCGCGGGAACAGGTCCGTCGTCGGCCAGGTGGTCACCTTGCCGATCTGGGCGTTGATGAGCGGGCTGAGCACGTTGAAGTCCGGCGACCCGCTCTCCTCGGTCCGGTTGAACAGGGCGGCGTAGGTGAAGCCGTTCTGCAGCCGGGCCGTGTAGGTGTAGGTCCCCGGCAGCCCGCCGTCGTGCCAGGTGTTGAGGTGCCCGGTCACCTGGCGGACCCAGAGGCCGGCCCCGTACCACGCGCCGCTCTCCGTGACGCCGATCTCCGGCTTGGCCACCATCCTGCCGATGGAGGTCGCGTTCAGGACCGTGCCGGGCGCGTCGAGGATGCGCGCGAAGCGCACCAGGTCCACCGCCGAGGCCAGCCAGCCGCCGCCCGGGCCGCGGTTCTCCATGCTGAAGGCGCCGTACGGCGCCGGCACCACCGTGCCGGACGCGTCCGTGACGGTCGGCTTCGACTGCGCCGACTCGTAGACGACCTCGCCGGGGGCGGCCTGCGCCTTGAGGGTACGGCCGAGCCGCAGGCGGGTGATGCCGGCGGGCGCCAGGATCTTCTGCTTGACGTACGTCTCGTAGGCCAGGCCCGACACCTTCTCGACGATCAGGCCGAGCAGCAGGTAACCGTAGTTGCTGTAGGCGTACCTGCTGCCGGGGGCGAAGTCGAGCGGGCGGGCGGAGGCGTACTTGACGATGTGGTCGCGGGTGATCGGCAGGGAGACGCCGAGGGACGTGGAGATCGTGTGGTCCATGTACAGGTAGTCGCCCGAGATGTCGCGGTCCCACCCGCCCGTGTGCTGCAGGAGCCGCCACACCGTCACGTTCGCCAGCCTGGCGTCGGCCGTGGTCGGCAGCCCGAGCAGGCCGGCGACCGACGCCCCCAGGCTGAGCTTGCCGTCCTGCGCCAGCCGCATGATCGCCACAGCGGTGATGTGCTTGCTGAGGCTCGCGATGCGGAACAGCGAGGTCGGCGTGAACTTCGGCACGGAGGGGTCGTCGCTGTAGCGGTAGGCCCTGGCCAGCACGAGCTTGCCGTTCTTGGTGATGGCGAGCTGCGCGCAGGAGATCCCGCGTTCCACGATGAAGGTCTTCAGCACGTTGTCGAAGCCGGCCAGCGCGGCCGGCGCCACCCCCGCGGTCTGTACGGTGGCCGCGAACGCCGGTCGCCTGGATCCCAGCGCGAGCGCGGATAACGCGGCCGCTCCCGCCACCAGGAACCCTCGCCTGAGCAAGCCGTTCGACAGGGGTAAATGTAGATCATTTTCCGTCATGACCAGATGTCTAGCGGATCGACGGCCCTCGTGCCAGCGGTCACCTCCGCCGGGCCGGATACGTATCGACATCCGCTCCGACGCCGGCCGCCTGGCCCAGGTGGACCTGGGCCGGTAGAGCCGGACATCACCCGGCCAGCGCCTCGGCGACCGTGAGGCTGTCCTCATAGATGTGGTAGCGGGTGATCAGCCCGTTCTCGACCGTGAGATGCAACGCGAACGGCGAACGGTACTCCCGCCCGCTCTCCTTGACCGTCTGCACGATGTGCCCGAGGACGACGGCGTCGTCCCCGTCCACCAGGATCCGCGTCACCGACGTGCCGTTCAGCTCCGGCACGTGGTAGTCGGACAGCATCCGGAAGTGCTCTCCCACGTCGCCGCGCCCGGTGCGCTGCCGGATCCACGGCACCGCCGGGTGCCCGGCGGCGGGCCAGTTGAGCTGCCAGTCGATCCGGTCCGCGAACAGCTCCGCGACCCCGTCATGGTCACCTGCGCCCATCCGGCGCAACAGCTCCTGCACGATTTCCCGCGTCATGATTGCTCCTCTTTGAGTGGACCACAGCCATCGTGTCGCTTTCTGCGGTCCGCGGTCGATTACCCGGCAGGTAATGCGGCCTCTTACCGGGAGGAGCGCGGGCTACCGGCTCGCCGACCAGGCGGCCTCGGCGTACGGGGACGGGGCGGGGGCGGGGTAGGCGGCGCGGGTGAGCATGACCTGGGCCACACTCGCCTTGAGCAGGGCCGCGATCCGCACCACCGCCGGCAGCGTCAGCGCGAACAGCACCCCGGCCACGGTGTAGAAGCCCACGAACGCCAGGTCGCTGTGGCCGAGCCCGAGCCATCCGGGCAGGGAGACCTCGGAGCCGGGGATGGCGGCGATCCGCCAGCCGTAGATCGGGAAGGTGAGCCCGGCGATCGCGCCGGCCCACCAGACGGTGACGAGGACGAAGGACGCGATCGCGAAGGGGAACGCGATGATCCCGTAGAGCAGGTCCGCGGCGGCCTGGCCGCTGGTCAGCGGGTTCAGCAGCCGGCGGAGGGCGCCCGCGCCCTCGGGGGCGGCGGCGTACTGCGGGCGGGCCACGGGGTGGCCGAGGACGCCGGGGAGCATGACGCGCTCGATGTCGGCGAGGTTGCGGGCCAGGGCGGCGGTCGCGGCGAGGATCGGCAGGCCGACGAAGGCCACGGCACTGCCGAGACCGGCGGCGACGCCGGTGACGACGGTGGCGAACATGACGACGGCGGCCGGGAAGCCGATCAGGACGTAGCGGGTGTCGGTGGCGAGGCGCTGGAGGGGTCTCATGGGAACGACGCTACGGGCGCGGGGCGGGCCGCCTCGACCCTGCTCGCGGCCGTATCCGCGGTAGGGCTGGCCCTACCCCTCGAAGGCGGACTGCTTGCCGCATAGTGGGCCTCATGCGCCAGGTTCCTGTGTGTTTCATGGCGTTCATAGGGGCTCCGAGTACTTTGCATGGAAATTTCGTGACCCGGGAATTACCCAGGTCAGGGGCGTGTTCTACATGTCGTACGCGGAGCCAAGGCCGCAGCCATCGCAGCGAGTATCTACACGGACCGCGCTACCGACGTCACGCACTCTGCGGGCGTCCCACCCATCACATGCATCACAGGGAAATCGCCTGTGACCGCTGAATCCGCCTGTGTGCGGAACCGGGGACCCAAGTCTCAACTGGGGTGAATCGGCACGTCAACGTGCCGTAGGGCAGCTTCCACGCCCGAATCCGTCAGCTAACCCGGTAAGCGGTATGGAAGCAAGGAGTAGATCACCTGATGGCCATTACCCGTCTCATCCATGCCCCGAAGATCGCCAAGCTCGCGCTCGGCGCGACCATCGCCGCCTCCGCCCTCGGCGCCCACGCCGCGGTGAACGCGGACACCCAGCAGCACGCCGCCGCCGCTCAGGGCGTACACGCCAACAGCGGCCCCGAGCAGCGCTCCGCCAAGGGCCGTGAGACCAAGGTGAACGTCACCGCCCAGCAGGTGCTGGACCTGGCCAGGGCCCAGGTCGGCACGTCCGAGAACGCGGCCGGCGGCGGCACCAAGTTCCAGAAGTGGTACGTGGACTCCCCCCGCGCCGCCGAGACTGTCCAGCGTGACGGCGGCAGCAGGCAGGACTACGCGAACGCCGCCTGGTGCTCGATGTTCGTCTCCTGGGTCGGCGAGCAGTCCGGCGCCCGCTCGCAGGTCGGCTGGGACGCCTACACCGTCGCCCACGCCAAGTGGTTCGCCGCCAACGACCGCTGGGGCACCGAGGCCAAGCCCGGCGCCGTGGTCTTCTTCTCCTGGAGCGGCAGCAAGGACCTGAGCGCCATCAACCACGTCGGCTTCGTGGTCAAGGACAACGGCGACGGCACGATCTCCACGATCGAGGGCAACACCGGCAACGGCAAGGTCGAGCAGCGCGTCCGTCCGACCTCGCAGGTCGTGGGCTACGGCTACCCGCAGTACGCCGCCTGATCGATCCGGCAGAAAGCGCGCACCCTTCGAGGTGCGCGCTTTTCGCGTTCCCGCCCGGGGCTACCTGGGCCCGCCCGGAGCCCGCCCGGGGCCCGCTCTTGGGCCCGCTCTTGGGCCCGCTCTGGAGCCCGCCTTGGGCCCGCCGCGCGGCCGGCCGATCCGGTCGCCCTAGACTCACCGTCCATGACCGATTTGGACGAGCAGGGCCGTCCCGAGCCGCCCGCTGCCGCCGACGAGACCGCCACCCTCCTGGGCTTCCTCGAGTTCCATCGGGCGACCCTGGAGTGGAAGTGCGCGGGCCTGGACGCGGCCGGGCTGTCGGCGACGGTCGGCGGCTCGCCGCTGACCCTGGGCGGGATGCTCAAGCACCTGTCCTACGTCGAGGATCACTGGTTCTCGCACTACCTGCACGGGCAGGACAGGCAGCCCCCATGGGACACGGTGGACTGGGCGGCGGACCCCGACTGGGACTGGCACTCGGCGGCCGGCGACTCGCCTGAGCAGCTGCGTACGCTCTGGGCGGACGCCGTGGCCCGCTCCCGCCTCCTGGCCGACAAGGCACTGGCCGGCGGAGGGCTGGACCAGCTCGCCGCGCGCGCGTGGTCCGACGGCCTGGTGCCCAGCCTGCGCTGGATCCTGGTTCACATGATCGAGGAATACTCCCGGCACAACGGGCACGCCGACCTCATCAGGGAGTCGGTGGACGGCCTCACCGGAGAATAGCCGCCGCTCACAATCCGAGCAGGAGCGGCCGCGCGGGGAGGCCGTCGGCCAGCAAGGAGCCCAGCAGGTCGGCGAGCGCGCGCGGCGAGAACACCTCCGTCCCCCTGTACGCGGCGATCTCCGCCACGCTCCACCACCGGAACCGGGTGATGAACTCCGCCGCCAGCCGCTCGTCCGTCAAGGCCCCGCGGGGCTCGAAGCTCTCGGTCCGCACCACGTAATAGTCGTTCCGCACCCCGTCGTAGCCCGGCGCGTAGCGGGGGCCCACCGCCGCCTGCCGCCACACGTGCGCGGGCTCGCCCCGCAGGTCGAAGCCGATCTCCTCGTCCAGCTCGCGGCGGAGGGCCGTGCGGCCGGACTCGCCGGGCTCGATCCCGCCGCCCGGCGCGGCCCACACGACCGGCCCGCCTTCGGAGGTCAGGTCGAGGCGGCAGAGCAGCACGCGTTCGTCCTGGTCGAGAATGAGGACGCGCGCCGCCCGGCGCAGCATGGGGTCGGGCATATGGGAGATTCTTACACGCTCCACGGCAGGCGCGCGGGGCTCAGCGGGCGGGCGGAGGGCGGGGGCAGCACGTCGGCCGACGGGCGCAGGCCGGACAGCAGCAGGGCCAGGTAGCGGCGGGCGTCGCCGTGGCCCGGGTCCGACGGATGCACGGTGGCCAGCACCATGACCAGGATCGCCGCCAGGTCCCTGACGACCAGGTCGGTGCGTACCTGGCCGTGTCGTTGCGCCCTGGCCAGCACGATGCCGAGCGGCCCGATGAAGCGCTCGGCGATGTCCACCGTGATCGCGCCCGACTCCCTGGCCGCCTTCAGCAGGCCATGGTGGGTGGCCAGGGTGTCGACCGTCCCGCCGAGCGCATCGGCCAGCGCGCGGCCCGCGTCGCCCGCACCGCGCGTGGCCAGCACGAGCGGCTCGACCTCTTCGGCGAAGTACGTCTGGAAGGCCGCCCTGATCACGCCGTCCCGATCGCCGAAGCGCCGGTAGACGGTGGCGATCCCGATCCCCGCGTGCCGGGCGATCTCGTCGAGCGGGACGTCGGGGCCGCTCTCGCGAAGCACGGCGATCGCGGCCCGGACGATCTTGTCGGCATTGCGCAGCGCGTCGGCTCTCTGTCGCTGCTCGTGCACAGGTCGAACGCTAGCAGCCGGCCCGTGGCAGGCAAGAGGGACAGCGGCTCACCAGGCCACCGGGAAGGTGGTCAGGCCGTACACGATGTGGAAGGAACGGAACTCCGCCGGGGTCTCCGTCTCGCGCAGGCCGGGGAAGCGCTCGAACAGCGCCGGGAAGGCGATCCGCATCTCCATCCTGGCCAGCGGCGCCCCCAGGCAGTGGTGCACGCCGTGGCCGAAGGCGAGGTGCCCCAGGTCGCCGCGGCCGATGTCGAAACGGCCCGGATCGTCGATGAACTCGGGGTCGCGGTTGGCCGCGGGCAGCGAGCACACCACGATCTCGCCCTCGGGGATGCGCTTGCCCGACAGCTCGACCTCGGTGGTGGTGACCTTGGACATGCCCGAGTGGATGATGCTGAGCCAGCGCATCAGCTCCTCCACCGCGGCGCCGATCCGCTCGGGCTCCTTGCGCAGCAGGTCGAGCTGGTCGGGATGGCGCAGGAAGGCGAGGGTGCCGAGGCCGAGCATGTTCGAGGTGGTCTCGTGGCCGGCCAGCAGCAGCAGGTTGGCGACGCCGGTCAGCTCCTCGGTCGACAGGTCGTCGCCGTGCTCGCGGATCAGCATGCCCAGCATGTCCTCGCCGGGCTCGGCCCGGGCCCGGCCGACCAGGTCGGTCATGTACGCGCGGGACTCCTGCTGCGAGGCCACGCGTACCTCGGGCGGCTGCGAGATGTCCAGCAGCCGGTTGGTACGCCGCTGGAAGTCGTCCCTGTCCTCGTACGGCACGCCGAGCAGCTCGCAGATCACCAGCGACGGGATCGGCAGGGCGAAGGCCGTGACCAGATCGGCCGGCGGCCCGGTGCGCTCCATCGCGTCGAGATGGTCGCTGACGATGTCGCGGATGCGCGGCTCAAGACGGCGCATCCTGCGCATCGTGAACTCCGGCGTCAGCATCCGGCGCAGCCGCGTGTGCTCGGGCGGGTCGAACGCCAGCAGGTTGCCCGCCCGCATCTTCCTGCGTTGTTCCTCGCTGACGTCCGCGGTGCCGGGGAACTGGAACCGGCTCGTGCCGGCGTTGCTGAAGCGCTCGGCGTCCCCGAGCACCTCTCGCACGTCGGCGAAGCGGGTGACCAGCCAGGCGTCGAGGCCGAACGCCGTACGCACCCGCCGGACGCCTTCCTCCTCGCGCGCCGTCATGAGCTCGGGGTCGGGATCGAAGGCGGTGCGCCGCATGTGCAGGGGCAACGTCATGGAATCGCTCATGTCATCTCCTGGAAAGGGATCGACTGCCGAACTGACATAGCCTTCCTGGAAACGATAGTAATTTATCGTTTGGCGCCGCGACGGGCTCGGCCGTCCCGAACAGGAGCGAGGGGACCGGCTCGGGCGTTCAGGGCGGGAGCGGGCGTACCGGCTCGGGCGTTCAGGACGGGAGCAGGCGGACCAGCGAGTCGCGCAGCCCGGCGCGTTCGGTCCGGACGAAACGGTGCAGCGTCCGCGAGCCGAACGCGACCCGCTGGGCGCTGCGGCGGCGCTCGGCGTCGTAGGCGCGCAGGGCCGGCGGCAGGCCGGCCACGCCGTGGCGGGCGACGGCGCGGGTGAGCGCCTCCGCGTCGAGGATGGCCGTGCAGGCGCCCTGCCCGAGGTTCGGCGTCATCGCGTGGGCGGCGTCGCCGACCAGAGCCACCTTGCCGCCGTGGACGAAGGCGGGCAGGGCCGGGTACAGGTGCCGCATCTCGTACCGGATCCACGAATCGGGGTCGGACTCGGACAGGATGCGGGGGATCGGGTCGTGCCATCCCGCGAAGAGCGTGCGCAGGTCGGCGGGGGTGGTCGCCTCGGGCACCGCGGCGTACCAGTTGGTCCGGCCGGGCTCGATCGGCGTCAGGCCGAAGAACCGCCCGCGGCCCCAGGTCTCGCCGTGCACAAGCGACTCGAAGCCGGCGACGCCGATCCAGGTGACGGTGCCGACGTGCCGTACG
The DNA here is from genome assembly GCF_005889725.1 of Nonomuraea zeae. GTDB lineage: Bacteria > Actinomycetota > Actinomycetes > Streptosporangiales > Streptosporangiaceae > Nonomuraea > Nonomuraea zeae. The sequence goes on along the minus strand of NZ_VCKX01000017.1, from coordinate 422 downwards.
TCGCCGCGCCTGCCGAACACGGTGGCCCGTACGGCGCTGTTGATCCCGTCGGCGCCGACCACCAGGTCGTACTCGCCGGCCAGCGAGGCGGCGTCCGAGACGTTCTCCCGGTAGGCCACCGGCACGTCCAGCGCCGCGAGCAGCGCGTCGAGCAGGTAGGGGCGCGAGATCAGCAGCTCGGGCCGGCCGGCTTTGCGCTCGATGCGCTCCAGCGGCAGGCTCGCCAGCACCCGCCCGGCCGGCGTGCGGATGCGTCCGTCGCGGTACGGCACCGCCCGCGCGCGAAAGGCGTCGCCGACGCCGAGCCGGTCGAGCGCGGCCTGGGCCGTGGGGTGGATGCCGAAGGCGGTGCCGTACCGCTCCAGCTCGGCCCGCCGGTCGAGGACCGTCACCCGCCAGCCCGCCCGGCGCAGCCCGATCGC
>NZ_VCKX01000179.1 GCF_005889725.1 Nonomuraea zeae | reverse complement strand
GTAGCGCAGGCAGCGTCAGATGTGTATAAGAGCCAGCGGCACGCTGGCCGGCGGCCCCAACTCCGGCATCCAGGACCCGCTCGCCCAGCGGCTGCTCCAGGGCTGCAAGCCGCAGTTCTGCTACATCGACGACATCGAGTCGTGGGCGACGAACGAGCTGACCATCAACTGGAACTCCCCGCTGGCCTGGGTCTCGTCGTTCCTGGCCGACAAGAGCGGGCGCTCGGACTGCCGGGTCCGCTACACCGCGCACGGCTCGTGGCCCGGCGGGTTCAACGGCCAGGTCGTGATCGAGAACACCGGCAAGGAGACGGTGGACGGCTGGAGCCTGCGCTGGTCCTTCCTGAGCGGCCAGCGCGTCCGCGACGCCTGGGGCGCGACGCTGACGCAGTCCGGCTCGACGGTGACGGCGACGAGCCTCGGCTGGAACGCCAAGATCAGACCGGGCAGGTCGGTGACGTTCGGCTTCAACGGCGCGAACGTCTCGGGGCCCAACCCGGCTCCCGAGGTCTTCCACCTGAACGGCGATCGCTGCAGGTAGCGAGGCGAACGCAACGCCCGGCGGCCGGCCGGGCGTTGCAGACGCTCCGTTGAACGGAATACTGTCGGCCCCATGCCCAGGGGAACGTCAGAAGTCAGCGAGCCGATGTACTTCGTGCTCACCGCGCTGCGCGCGGGCCCGCTGCACGGACACGCGATCAGCAAATCGATCAAGGAGCTGTCGGATGGCCGGGTCCAGCCCTCGGTCGGCACCCTCTACGGCATCCTGGAGCGCCTGAACGAGCGCGGCGTGATCGCCGTGGACCGCGAAGAGATGGTCAACGGCCGCAACAGACGCTATTTCCGGATCACCGATGAGGGTCAGGCCCTGGTGGAGGCCGAGGCCAGGCGGATGCAGGCGGCCGCCTCCCTCGTCCTGCGGCCGTTCGGCACCTGACGGCGCTCGACCCGAGGCCGCACTCAGGTGAGCCGTTCCGGGCTCCGGTACGTCCAAGGGTCATGAGGATTTGGCGAATCGCGCTCCTGCCGATGCTCCTGCTGGCCCTGACCGCCTCCATGCCGGCGGCGCAGGCCGAGAGCGCGCAGAAGAGGGTGCTGGTCGACTTCCGCAAGGAGGGCGGCTTCGCGGGGCTGAACGACCGGGTGATCGTCTACGCGAACAACTGCGTCCGGCTGAGCCGGCGTACCGGGCCGACCATAGACAAGTGCCTCACCGCCAAGGAGCGGCGGACGCTGCGGGCGTACCTCAAGAAGCTGAGGATCGGCCGCTCGGAGGCGCGGCCGCAGGGGGCGGACTTCATCAAGTACACGCTCGCCTACAACCGGCACCGGGCCAGCCGCTACCAGCTTCCCGCCTCGTGGCAGCCGGTCGTCCGGCACCTGGACAAGATCATGGAGAAGTACTGGGCGCCGGACTGATTCTCTCCATCAAGCGATTGACCGAGACAGGGTGGCCGAACTACCTTCTGTCCCATGACACCTGCGGACAGCGGACAGGTCACCCTGATCCTCAAGGTCGCGACGCAGCTGTTCGCGGCGCTCGGCTACGACGGCACCTCCACGCGCCAGATCGCCGAGGCCGCCGGGCTGAACATCGCCACCGTCAACTACCACGTGGGCGGCAAGCGGGAGCTCTACCTCGCCGTCATGGAGCGCGCGCACCAGGCCGAGAAGGCGGCACTCGACCTGGCGCTCGGCCGCCTGCCCGGCGACGACCCGGCCGCGGCCATCCACCGCCTGGTGGACGACTACCTCGACTTCTGCGTGGACAACCCCGAGGTGCCCGCCCTGTGGATGCACCGCTGGCTCTCCGACGCCAGCGACATCACCGAGCTGGAACGCCAGTACGTCAAGCCGCTGCTCGCCGCCGTTACCGGCGCGCTGGGCCCGGCGGTCGCGAACGGGCTGATCGACGAGCGGGTGGACCTCGAATACGCGATGTGGACGGTCATCTGGTCGGTGCACGGGTTCGCCAAGGGCGGCGTGCTGGACGACGAGGGCCGCCGCCGGGGCGCCGGTGACCGGGCGGCGCTGCGCCGCTTCCGCGCCCACCTGCACCTGACCCTGCACCGCACGCTCGGCCTCCCCGGCGACCCCCGATGACCGCCACCCAGCCGGGCTTAGCGCTCGGGCGCGACCGGCTGCTGGGCTACGGCGTCGGCTCGATCGGCACCGGCGTCTTCTCCGCGGTCCCCGGCCTGCTCCTCCTCTACTACCTGACCGACATGCTCGGCGTCCCCGCCGCCGTCGCGGGGGCCGTGCTCGTCGCCCCCAAGATCTGGGACGTGCTGCTCAACCCCCTCATCGGGGCCGCCAGCGACCGCGAGGCCGTGCGCACGGGCCGCAGGACGCGCCTGCTGGCGATCGGGTCGGTCGCGTTGCCGGTGGCGTTCGCGCTGATGTTCGCGGTGCCGGGGGACGTGCCAGGGGTGCTCTGGGCCGGGGCCGCGTTCCTGCTGGCGGCCAGCGCGTTCGCCTGCTTCCAGGTGCCGTACGTGGCCCTGCCCGCCGAGATGTCCGGCAGCCAGGCCGAGCGGACGAGGATCATGTCGTGGCGGGTGGTGTGCCTGACCGTCGGCATCCTCGTGGCGGGCGGCCTGGCCCCCGCCGTCGTCGATCTCGCGGGCGGCGGCCGGCCCGGCTACGCCGTCATGGGCGTCGTGATCGGCGCGGTGATGGCGGTGGCCCTGATCGCCGCGACGGTCGCGACGCGCTGGGTGCCGTCGGCCCCCGGGCCCACGCCGCTCGGGCCGGTGGCCGCGTTCCGCCTCGCCAGGGGCAACGTGCCGTTCTTCGCGCTGCTGGCCGCGTTCGTGATCCAGGCGCTGGCGGTGGCCGTGATGCTGGCCGGGGCGCCGTACGTGGCCTCGTACCGGCTGGGTGACTACGGGCTGACCTCGGTGATGTTCGTCTGCCTGGTCGGGCCGAGCATGCTGGCCGTGCCGGCGTGGGCCCGGCTGGCCCGCGCGTACGGGACCGTGCGCTGCTACCTGGTGGCCTCCGTCGGCTTCTGCGCGGTCGCGGTCGCACTGGTCCCGGCCATCGCCGCGGGCGGCCTGGCGGCCACGCTGGCGCTGACCGCGCTGGCCGGGGTCTGCTACGCGGCGTTGCAGCTGCTGCCTCTGTCGCTGCTGCCCGACACCGTGCACGCCGACGCCGCGCGTACCGGGCACGCGCAGGCGGGGGCGTTCACCGGGCTGTGGACGGCGGGAGAGACCGCCGGGCTGGCGCTCGGCCCCGGGCTGTTCGCGCTGGTGCTGGCCGGGTCAGGGTTCACCGCCGCCTCGGCCGAGTCGCCGGTCTCGCAGCCGCCCGGCGCGCTCGCCGGGCTGCTGCTCGGGTTCACCGCGCTGCCCGCCCTGCTCATGCTCATCAGCCTGCCGTTCATCCTCTGGTACGGCCGACTCTCGAAGGAGACCGCGTGAACCTCCCCCCGACCGGAAGGACCACCGAGGACCTGCTGGCCGAGGTCGCCCGGCTCAAGGCACACGACCTGCCCGTGCGCGGGGGCCAGGTGACCGCGTACGTCTACGACACCGGCCGGGCCGAGGTCAACGACGCCGCGACCGCCGCCTACCTGGAGATGCTGGAGGTCAACTGCCTCGACCCGACGGCGTTCCCCAGCGTGGTCGAGATGGAGCGGCAGGTCGTCGGCGCGGTCGCGGACCAGCTCGGGGGCGGCCACGGCATCTTCACCAGCGGCGGCACCGAGTCGATCATGCTGGCGGTGAAGGCCGCCCGCGACGCCTCCTCCCGGACCCGCCCGAACCTGGTCCTCCCGGTCACCGCCCACCCCGCCTTCCACAAGGCCGCCCACTACCTCGGCATCGAGGTCGTCGCCGTGCCCGTGGACCTGGAGACGTACCGGGTGCGGGCACGGGACGTGGCGGCGGCCGTCGGCGAGGACACCATCCTGGTGGTCGCCTCGGCACCGTCCTATCCCCAGGGCGTGATCGACCCGATCGAGGAGATCGCCGCCGTGGCGTCGGCGGCGGGCGTCCCGTTCCACGTGGACGCGTGCGTGGGCGGCTGGCTGCTGCCCTGGCTGCGGGCGGCGGGGGCGGAGATCCCGCCGTTCGACCTGTCGGTGCCGGGCGTCACGTCGATCTCCTGCGACCTGCACAAGTTCGGGTACGCCCCCAAGGGCGCCTCGGTCGTGCTCTTCGCCGATCCCGCGATGCGGCGCAAGGCGTACTTCGCCTCGGCCGGGTGGCCCGGCTACACGATCATCAACGCGACCGTGCAGAGCTCCCGGTCGGCGGGCCCGCTGGGCGGGGCGTGGGCCACCCTCCAGGCGCTGGGCCGGGAGGGCTACGTGGAGCTCGGCCGCGCCACGCTGGAGGCGACCGCCAAGCTGCGCGAGGGCATCGGGGCCATCCCCGGCCTGCGCGTGCTGGGGACGCCGGAGTCGTCGCTGGTGGCGTTCGCGGGGACGGGGATCGACGTGTTCGTGCTGGCGGACGAGGCCAGGGCGCGCGGCTGGTTCCTGCAGCCGCAGCTCTCCTACGCCGGCATCCCGGCCAACCTGCACATCACGGTCACCGGGGTGACGCTGACCGGGGTGGACGCCATGCTCAAGGTGATCGCCGAGTCGGCCGAGTCCGCCAGGGCCCGCGGCCCGGTGGTCCTGCCGGACGGGCTGGTGGAGCTGGTGGCGGAGCTGGACCTGGAGTCGCTGGACGACGCGGCCTTCGCGGAACTGGCCGCCTCGGTGGGGGTGGACCTGCGCCCGGGGGCGGGCCAGCCGGAGATGGCGGTGGTCAACGCGGTGCTGGACGCGCTGCCGGCGGCGAGCAGGGAGGCGGTGCTGGTGCGCTTCCTGTCGGTCATCTACGGCTCGTAAGGCGCTGGCGCAGACGGACCGACGACGCGGTCAGGCGTGTCCAGCCAGATCCGCGCGGCTTATTCGTCGGGGTCGGCTATCACCATGAAGTGCAGCGGCTCGTCCAGCGCTCGGGACACCCCCTCCCAAGGCCCTCGGTCGAGGGTGAGGATCGGGCAGACAGACGCGTCCGCCACTGCGGCGACGTGCGCGTCCCAAGGGCCGAGCCCGGTGCGGGCGATGACATCGGCCAGACTGGCCGCCTGCTCGGGGCCGGACAGCGGCGCGATGGTGACGGCGTCGAGCAGGTCCAGCCCGGCCAGCAGGTCGTCAGCCTCGTCGCTGCGCACGTCCAAAGAGGCGCCGACGAGCGCCAGCGTGGGCACCACGAGCGGCTGGTCGCGGGAGTCGTACGTCTGCATGAGCGTGATGAGCCCGAGGTCGCCGCGGGCGATCTCGATGAGGACGCCCGTGTCGATGATGTAGGGGGTGGGGGTGTGAGAGCTCACTGGTCGCGCTGGCTCTCCACGTGAGCGATCATCCTGGCCACCCGCGCCGTAACGGCCGGGTCTGCCTGGCCTTCTGCTACCTTCGCCTGCCAGAGGGCGCGGATGCGGCGTTCGCGATGGACCCGTTCGGCGAGGGCTTCGTTGACGTACGCCGACAGGTTGTCTGCGCGGCTCTCCGCGTAATCCAGCAGGTCAGCGTCCACCGTTACGGTGACGGCGCGCTTACGACTCTTGCTCATACCGGCATCATATGATGCTCATATGATGCCGTCGTCGCTTTGGCGCAACACAGTTCGGTGATCCCCTGTCCGCATGACTGTTAGCGCACTCCGTAATCGTACGAGCACTCTACGCAAGGCGGGGCCGCATTCCTGTCACCTGGTGAGGACGGCCACCGACTGGATATCCCCGCTGCCGGAGGAGTCCCGGCAGCGGGGGGCGGCAGAGCGCTTCGACTTCCCCTGCTCGCCGCCTCAAGCAGGGCACGCCTCCACACAGACCTACGCGGCAGACAGGATCGCGATCCCCAGGCACATCTCGTCGCTGGTCCCGTCGCCCCACACCACGTAACGCGGCGGCAGGTCGCGCAGTTGCGGCAGCTTGGCGCGCAGGGTCGCGTCATGCGTGCACGTCACCCGCAACGAGTCGCCGCGCTTGAGCGAGACCGGCGACGGCAGCAGCCGCAGCGACTGGTCGTCGAAGTTGTAGTCCGGCACGTCGAGGAGGGTCTTCGCCTTCGAGGTGCCGGGGTTGAGCTCGACCTTGATCGAACGGCCGAGGAGGTGCATGTGCCCGGCCATGGCGTGCAGCTTGGCCTTGAACTCGATGGGCATGTCACAGTGCTGGGTCGGCCCGGGTTCGAGCGGGCCGCACCGCTGGGCGAGCTCCGCCACCTGTCCCGTGATGTCCTCGCCGAACCGGCGGCCGACGTCCGCCACCGCGGCGGCCCGGTCGCACAGGGGGCCCGACTCCTGCGGCGTGCAGGGGAGCTCGATCGGCGCGGGGAAGAGCGCGGTCCGCAGTTCCTTCACCGGCCGGTCCGTGACGCGCAGGCGGATGCCGGACTGGTCGGTGCCCGGTTTGCCGTCTTCCGCACCCAGCAGGTTGTAGTGCACCTGCATGATCAACCGGCTGCCCGGCGGGAGCGGGTAGCCGTAGGCGGGGTCGAGGAGCGCTTCGTTGGTCCCGGGCGCCCAGTGCGCCACCCACGCCGCTCGCTCCACGCCGCCGTCACCGAAGCACGTCCAGCCCTGGCCGGGGGTGCGGTCGTCGAGGGCCTGCGCCTCGGCGGCCTGCTCGGGGGCGACCCTGAAGAAGATCGCGTGGTGGACGATACCGGTGTTCTGCGGCTGGAACTGCGCGCCGGTCAGGGACACCGCGCTCGCCAGCTTGGGGTCGACGAGGAAGCACCGGTAGTCGTCCGTGCCGCCGTTGGGCGGCCCCGGCGTGTATGGCTGCGCCATCTTGAGGTTGACGAACCGTTCGCCGGTGCGCAGCGGGGCCGCCGCCGGCGTGGTGGACGCGGCGGCGTGTCCCGCGTGTCCGACAGGTGCGGCGGTGCTCGACGCGCCGCACGAGGCGAGCAGGACGACCGCGGCGAGTAAGGCGGCCGTCCAGGCAAGTCGGTTCATGCCTCCACCATCGTCTTCGAGGGTGGTGCCCGGCATCCTTCCACGGGACGTTTCGCTTCGTCCGCAGGGATGACCCCCGGATCACACCGTGGTCGCGCCCGCCGATTTACGAAACCTGGGTTGCGTAATTGAGGTAAGTAGGTGTAGCGTCAATTTCGCTACTCAGGTAGCGGAAAAGGGAGGCTGCGGGATGACCGAGAGCGGCAGGCGCGGGCGGCCACGCCGGGCCGAGGTGGACGAGAGCGTGCTCAAGGCGGCCACCGAGCTGCTGCTGGCGCGCGGCTACGCGGGCCTGTCCACCGACGAGGTGGCCGAGCGGGCCGGGATCGCCAAGACCACGCTCTACCGCCGCTGGCCCACCAAGGACCACCTCGCCGTGGCCGTCGTGGCCAGGCTGCAGGCCGGGGACGAGATCACCGACACCGGCGACATCCGCCGCGACCTGCCCGACTACCTGGAGAAGATCGCCGCCGGGCTCAACCGCATGCGTGCCGCCGGGCGTACCCACGACGACCCGTCCGCGGGCACGGTGGCCGAGCTGGTCGCCGCCGCCGCCCGCCACCCCGACGTCGGCGAGCTCGAACGCGACCTGTACGCCCGCCGCAACACCTTGGCCCGCGCCCTGCTGGAACGGGCCGTCGAGCGCGGCGAGCTACGCGCCGACCTCGACGTCGAGGCCCTGTTCGACCAGCTCGCCGGCGCCCTGTACTACCGCGTGCTCATCACCGGCCTGCCCGTGGACCGGGCCTATGCCGAGCGCCTGGCCGACACCGCACTCCGCGGCGCCGCCCGGAGCAGCGACCGGGACAACGCCTGAAAAACGAACGCCCCCAGCAACGTCCGAAAGAAGAGGTACCGAACGTGTCGATCATCAACCCCCGTACCGCCGTCATCCGTTCCGTGGACGCGGAGGTCATCGGCGGCCCGCCGAGCACGGGCCGGATGCTGCTGGACGCCAGCGCCACCGGCGGCGCGCTGAGCACCATGCGCATCACCCTCGGCGAGGGCGCCGACGGCGCGGTCCCGCACACCCACACCACCGCCTCCGAGATGTTCTACGTGCTCGACGGCACCGTGCAGGTGCTGGCCGGGGAGGAGGTGCTGACGCTGGAGCAGGGTGACGTGGCCGTGGTGCCGCCCGACGTCGCCCACGCCTTCGCCGCCGCCCCCGGCCACGAGGCCGACCTGCTGATCGTGATCACGCCCGGGGTGGAGCGCTTCGAGTATTTCCGGCTGCTGGCCCGGCTGAAGGCGGGCGAGGCCACGCTGGAAGAGCTGCTGGAGTCCCAGGAGCTCTACGACAACCACTTCCTCGACAGCCCGGAGTGGCGCAAGGCCCGCTCCTAGCCGGTCCGCGCGAGGAGACCGCCGCGACCGGCGCCCGGCTGACCGGCCTAACAAGGCTGACCGGCTCGACGGCGGGACTAAGCGGTTCCGTCCTCGCGCAGCTCCGTCAGCCGCTCCTGGGCGAACGAGCGGATCTCCTCGTCCTCCACAGTGGCGGCACGCTCCAGGAGGCTCAGGTCCTCGTCGGACAGCCACGCGGCGGCCGCCGCGGCGAACAGCCGGGTCACCGGATCGCCTACTTCGAGCCGGACGGTGACGCCGGCCGGGTCGGGCTCCCCGGTCTCCTGGAGGACCAGCCACTCGGCCAGCTCTCTGACCTGGCCGGGGTTCAGACCTGCCGCCCCTGCCTGCATCTGCTCGACCGTGGCCTCGGCCAGGAAGTTGAGCACCTTCCAGCGGAGCGCGCCGTCGGGGTCCGCGCTCAGGTTCAGTACCTGGGCGATGGCGGGCCCATGCTGCTCGTCGGCGCTCGCCAGCACGACTTCGATCGCGAAGTACCGTACGTTGCGGATCGGGCTGGCGAGGAGGGCCGGGACCTCGTCCATCAGCGGGGCGGCGAGCTCGCCCAACTCCGACAGCACCCAGGCCCCCGTCCGCACGACCACCTCGTCGTCGCTGTGGAGAAGCCTGGTGAGGTTCTCGACGGGGTAGCCCTTGAACAACTCGTCCAGCAGATCGTTGGCCGCCGGGCCCACGACGCCGTCCTCGGCTGAATGCGTGCGGATGCGCTCGATCAGGTCGTCGCCTGTTTCCGTCTGCATCAGCTTCCCCCTCTTCCGAAGAGCCGTCTCAGGGCGGACTGTTCCCGATTGATTCTCTCCGCGTGACCGGCTTCGTAGCCGAGTCGCTCCTCCTCCTTCTTCCTTGTCTTGATGCTCTCCTCCAGGTCCTTCTTGAGCTTCGCCTTCTCCTCCGCCGTCATGTTCCTGGTGCTCTGCGGGATCTCACCGTGGAATTTGCCGGTCTGGTCTCTGCTGCCCGACCTGCGCCCGCCGCCGCGCCCGCCGCTGTTTCCACTGTTCGATCTGTTGTTCCTGCGGCCCATCTTGGCCATGCCGTCCTGGACGGAACGCGGGCCGGACGACGCCCGCACGCCTGCGGGCCTCATGGGGATGCCGCGCCCGCCCGCGCCGGCCAGTGCCGGGCTGCCGGGGCCCCCGGGGCGGCGCAGGTTGCCCAGGATGCGGCGCATCGGGTCGGTCACCCGCCGGGCCAGCGCGGGCGCCAGCACCTTGCCGGTGCCCTCGCCGCCCTCGCGCAGCACCTTGCCCATGGCGTGACGGGTCATGTACATGCGGGCCGTGGCCGCCGTCACGCCCACCGCGCCGCCGAACGCCACCGCCTGCACGACGGCGGTCAGCCCGGACGCCGCCTGCATGCCCACGGCGACCTTCACCGCGCTGACCACACCGGCCGTGCCTTCGAGCGCCACGGGCGCCAGCCGCGAAGCCGCGGCGGCCTCGGTGATGTGGCCGCCTTCTCCCCCGAGCTTGTTCCACTGGCCGGCCAGGGCCGTGGCGGACTCGCCGCGATAGACCGCCTGCGTCCTGCGGACGGACGCGTCGGCCTCCGCGCCGGCCGGCTCCGAGCCGGCCTGTACGACGCGCCAGGCGGCGGCGTCCTTCCTGATCTGATCCTCGTCGATGTTCGGCCACGGCATGCCGATCATCCCCATGAACCCGCTCAGCTCGGGCGGGAGCATCACGCCCATGTCTGGCCTATGGACTCGGCGTTGGCGGCTTCCGCGTCGCTGGTGGTCCTGGCGACGGCGACCATGCCCTCGCCCGTGCCGTCGATCTCTCCCGAGACCCCGGTGAGCGCGTTGAGCCCGATCTGGATGCATTCGGAGTACGCGGCGGTGATCCCGCCGAACAGCCCGTCATCTCCCCAGGAGGCGGCGCCGTTTCCCCGTTGCCTGAGCCACTGGATCGCGGCTTCGTAGTCCGCCCCGTGGGTGCTGACATGGGACCCCTCGCGCCCCACCGCTCCCGACGCGATCTCAAGTCCCGTCATGCCCACGAACCATATATGGACATATCATGACCCACGCAACTCTTTCTGTTCATGAGACGTACCTCTCACTGTCAAGATCGCGTTGGGGTGTGTCTACACTTGGCGGGCTCCGGCCCGCTCCCAAGTCTTCGGAGGTCGACATGCGGTCACCTGCGCCGGAGGACGACGCCGAGTTCCTGGCCCAGTACATCGCTCAGAGCCGCCAGATCATGCGCGGCCTGCAGGCGGCGCGCTCGGCCATCCAGCAGGTGGAGGGCTGGGCGAGGAGCGCTGACGGGATGGTCGAGGCGTCCGCCGGCGGCCAGGGCGCTCCGACCAGCCTGCGCATCGACCCGCGAGCACTGCGGCTCAGCGAGGCGGCACTCGGCGCGACGGTGACGGCGGTGCTGCGGGCGGCGCAGGACGACGCCGGGCGCCAGGCCCAGGAGATCGCCGACGAGGTCAACAGCAGGACCCCCGCCCTGCCGGAGCCGCTCGACGAGACTTTCGTCCGCGAACGGGTCGAGCAGGCGGCCCGCGATCTTCTCTAGTCTGGAGGCAAGCGTGTACGGCCCGCAGATCGACCCGGCCAACATCAGAGACCAGGATCTCGACGAGGCCGCCTACCAGGGCGAGCGGATGCTGGCCTGGCTGGACACGGCCCAGGAGGAGCTGGACAAGATCGTCGGCACCGGCGAGGCGGCGGACGGCCAGGTCAGGGCGACCGTCGACCCGAACGGCCGCGTCCTCGACGTCGCGTACGGTCCCCGTGCCCTGCGCCTGGGCAGCCACAAGCTGGCGGAGGAGACGCTCGCGGCGGTGGGGGCGGCGTGCGCGGACGCCGAGCGCCAGACCCACGACCTGATGCGCGAGGCCCTGCCCGGCTACGACCCGGCCGCGGCGAGCGCCGAGCTCGAACGCCTGCTGGGCGACGACTGGCGCTGACCCCTCGCGACCCCGCCCACCGGGCAACCGGCCGGAAGGGCCAGCCGGTGGGGAAGCAGCCGGTGAGGAGGGTCAGCCGGTGGGAAAGGGTCAGCCGGTGGGGAAGGTCGCCTCGACGTGGAAGCCGCCGTCCGGCTCCGTCCCCGACGCCAGCGTGCCGCCCGCGACCTCCACCCGCTGCCGCAGATCCAGCAGGTCCATCCCGGGGTCGGTGACGGTGACCCAGGCCTCCGGCAGGCCGGGGCCGTTGCGGACGCTGACGCGTACGGAGCCGTGGACGTAACGCACCCGCACCCGCACGTCCGCCCCGGGCGCGTGCTTGCGGACGTTGGCCAGCGCCTCCTGCACCACCAGGTACGCGGTACGCCCCACCAGGCCCGAGACCTGCTCGGGCAGCCCGTCCACGACCAGCTCCACCGGCACCCCGGCGCAGGCCGACTCGGTGACCAGCGGGCGCAGGTCGGGCAGCGGCAGCCCGAGGCCGAACCCCTCCCCGGTGCCGCGCCGCAGCAGCACCACCATGTGCCGCAGCTCCTCCAGCGCCTCGCACCCCGTGGCGCGTAACTCCTCGGCCGCCGCTCTGGCCCGCTCGTCGGCCGACGTCAGGGCCAGCACGCCGGCCTGGAGCACCATCCGGCTCACGCGATGGGTGACCACGTCGTGCAGCTCGCCCGCCAGCCTCTCGCGCTCGACCCGGTCGGCTCGTTCGGCCAGCTCCCCGCGCAGGCGCTGCCTGGCCGCCATGTACATCCCGTACAGGGCGGCGAGCGCGATCGCCGCCTCCGTGCGCAGGACCAGCGGCGGCCAGTCGGCGAGAGACAGCCCGGCCAGCGCGAGGGTGACCACCGGCAGCCACTGCGGCGCCCCGCGATGGCGGCCGGTCGCGAACGCCATCGCGCAGTAGACGGCGAAGGCGCAGGTGGGCGGCCAGACGAGCGCCTCGGTGCTGAGCGGCGCGGCGCCGGGGGCGAGCACGTGCAGCACGAGGGGCGCGATCGCCGCGCCGGCGCTGATCCAGGCGACGGTGAGCGGGGCTCTGCGCATCCAGAGCAGGGACACCGCCGCCGCCAGCAGCATCGCCAGGACCGGGACCGGATAGCCGGTCGCCAGCGTCAAACCCCCCGCGACCAGGACCGCGACCGCGTCGAGCGGTCGCGGACGGACAGCGTCCACCGACTCATCGTACGATCACCCGCCCGGCCTGCCCAGCCTCCGCCGGCCGGGCGTCAGACCTTCGTGACGCGGACCGCGTCGGCGATGACGTAGCCGGTCGCCGAGGTCCAGCGGCTCACGCCGACCACGTTGTGCGTCCCCGCGGCCAGCGCGTACGTCCCCAGCACCCGCCACTGCCCGCCGCCGGAGCGCTGGTCCACGGTGACCGTCTGGTTGCCGCTCGACGTGACCACGATGTAGGGCGTCGCGCTGTTGTACCCGGCGTCGGCCGGATGCCAGACCTCCACCCGATAGCTGCCCGCGCTCGGGATCGCCGCCTGGTACCAGGCCGGGTCGCTGGCGGCGACCGGGTCCGCGAAGCGGTAGTCGGTGCCGTGCAGCTGCCCGGAGAAGCTGGAGGTGCCCCAGCCGCCGCTGGCGGTGAAGCCGGCGTCGGCGTTGTCGATCACCACACTGAACGCCCCGCCGCCGGAGCCGGCCTGCTTGCCCGCGCTCGGCGCGCTCTCCTGGTGCGTCCGGTTGAGCGCGGTCACGTAGTAGGTGTACGTCCCGGTGCCGGCGGAGGTGTCCGTGAACGTGGTCTGCCTGGTCGTCCTGATCAGGTTGCGGGCGTCGGCGAAGAAGCAGGGGTCGGCGGTGGCCGGCGCGCCGTCCACCCGGTAGACCGCGTACGACGTGCCCGAACCGGTCCAGGCGAGCTGGACGCCGTTCGAGCCGCGGGTGGCCGAGGTGATCGAGGGCGCGGCCGGGGCGCTCGCCGAGCCGCGGGCCGGCAGCAGCGCGGGCTTGGCGTAGTGGGCGTTCACCAGCCGGGTGATCGCGCCGATCCGGTCGGCCTTGACGTCCTTGGCGCTGAAGAAGACGTCGCCGACCACCTCGGGATGCTGCCTGTTGTCGGTCAGGTGGTCGCTGAGCTCGGCCGGGTCCTGCCAGGCGGCCTCCTGCCCGGACGCGCCGGCCCGGTAGGCGGCCTGGCCGACGACGAGCTGCACGCCGGTGTCCCGCGCCACGTCGGACCACCAGGCGGTGAGCACCTCGTAGGCCGCGGTGGAGAAGCCGATGTGCCAGTAGATCTGCGGCGCGAGGTAGTCGACCCAGCCCTGCTTCACCCACTGCCGGCTGTCGGCGTAGATCGCGTCGTACGACTGCAGCCCCGAGGTGCGCGAGCCGAGCGGGTCGGTGCCGGAGTTGCGCCAGATGCCGAACGGGCTGATCCCGAACGACACGTGCGCCTTGGCCGCGTGGATGCGCTGGTCGAGCTCGCGTACGAGCAGGTTGACGTTGTTGCGCCGCCAGTCGGCGACGTTGGCGAAGGAGCCGCCGTACTGTGCGTACGCGGCGGAGTCCGGGATGGCCTGGCCGCTGACCGGATAGGGGTAGAAGTAGTCGTCCAGGTGCACGCCGTCCACGTCGTAACGCGAGACGGCGTCCATGATCGCGTCCTCGATGAAGTCGCGGACCTCCGGGATGCCCGGGTTGTAGTAGAGCTTCCCGCCGTAGGCGAAGCGCCAGCCGGGGTTCTTCCGCGCGGGGTGCGTGGAGACGAGCTGGCTCGGGTCGTCGTGGTTGGCGATCCGGTACGGGTTGAACCAGGCGTGGAACTCCAGGTTGCGCGCGTGGGCCTCGCTGACCATGAACGCCAGCGGGTCGTACCCGGGGTTGCCGCCCTGGGTGCCGGTCAGCCACTGCGACCACGGCTCGTACGACGAGGGCCAGAACGCGTCGGCCGTGGGCCGGATCTGCACCATGACGGCGTTCATGCGCTTGGCCACGGCGAGGTCGAGCCAGGCGCGGAACTCGGCCTGCTGCGCCGACACGCTGAGCCCGGTGCGGCTCGGCCAGTCGATGTTGGCGACCGAGGAGATCCACATGGCCCTGAGCTGGCGCTTGGGCGTGGCGGGGTCGGTCGCGCAGGCCGCCGCCGAGGCGGGGTCGAGGGCCACGATGCTGACGATTACGGCGGTGAGCGCCGCCAGGACGGTACGCAGGAGCGCGGTCACGAAAGGAAGTTTCAGTGCGATCGAATCAAAGCGCAATAGTTTTCACAACTTCGGTGGGGCCCAATCTCGGGCCCGATCTCGGGCCCGCTCTCGGCCCCGAGCCGAGGGCTCCAGGAGCGGGCGAAAAGTTTCACTTAACTCATCAGTAATGTCAATTATCGACATTTGTCAGAGGTTGAAATACGGTGCAGCCGTTACCACCAACGAGGAGCACCCATGACTCTCGCCCGCACGCGATTAGCCGCCCTCGCCACCTCGATCCTCGCCGTCCTCCTCATCTCCGCAGGCCAGCCCGCTCTGGCTGTGGCCAAGGACGCCCCACTGCCCGCGGCCTTCGCCAAGGCCGCCGCCGCCAGCGACGTCCCCCGCGACCTGCTCGTCGCACTCGCCTACGCCGAGACCCACCTCGACGGGCACAACGGCGAGCCCAGCGCCAGCGGCGGCTACGGCCTGATGCACCTGGTCAGCAACCCCACCAACCACTCGCTCGAGAAGGCCGCCGAGCTCACCAAGCTCCCGGTCGCGCAGCTCCGCTCCGACGACGAGGCCAACGTCCTCGGCGGCGCGGCCGTGCTGCGCGCCCACGCCGACGCGCTCGGCCTCGACGAGACGGCCAGGAAGGACCCCGGCCGCTGGTACGAGGCCGTGGCCAAGTACGGCAACGCCTCCTCCCCCGAGACCGCCCGCCTCTACGCCGACGCCGTCTATGAGCAGCTCGGCCTCGGCATCGACACCCGCGGCGTGCAGGTCAAGCCGCAGGAGGTCACCGCCGACCGCGGCGAGTACGCCAAGACGCGCGACCTGAACGCGCAGGCCGCCGTGGCCAGCCCCGACTATCCGCCGGCCGCCTGGGTGGCCGCCAGCACCAGCAATTACCGCGTCTCCAGCCGCGAGACGAGCTACAACATCGACCGGGTGGTCATCCACGTCACCCAGGGCTCGTACGCGGGCACCATCTCCTGGTTCCAGAACCCGAGCGCGCAGGTCTCGGCCCACTACGTGGTCAAGTCCTCCAACGGCGCCATCACCCAGATGGTGCGGGACAAGGACGTCGCCTGGCACGCCGGCAACTCCACCTACAACAACCGCTCCATCGGCATCGAGCACGAGGGCTACGTCGCCGACGCCTCGTGGTTCACCGACGCGATGTACCGGGCCTCCGCCGCGCTGACCCGCGCGCTCTGCGACAAGTACGGCATCCCCAAGACCCGGACCGGCATCATCGGCCACAACGAGGTGCCCGGCGCGACCCACACCGACCCGGGCTCGCACTGGAACTGGACCACGTACATGAACTACGTGACCGGTGGCGGCGGCACCCCGTCCTGGACGACGACCATCGACAACGCGACCTCGGGCCAGTTCACCGCCAGCGCGAACTGGGGCACATCGACCTACTCAACCCAGCGCTACGGCGCCGACTACCGCTTCGCCGACCCGGTCGCCGCCAGCGACCCGGCGTGGTACTCGGCCACGATCCCGAGCGCGGGCACCTACCAGGTCGAGGTCTGGTATCCGGATGATCCCGGATACAACAGCTCGGCGCCGTACATCGTGGCGACGTCGAGCGGCAACCAGACCGTCTTCGTCGACCAACGCGCCGGCGGAGGAGCCTGGCACAGCCTGGGCACCTTCTCGCTGAACGCCGGCACCTACAACGCCGTCGGCATCAGCCGGTGGACCTCCGGCACCGGCCTGGTCATCGCGGACGCGGTGCGCATCAGCAAGTGATCCGGCACGGTCCGCGCCCGAACCCCCCTCGGGCGCGGACCGTCCTGCCGCTCCGGGCAGATGACCAGAACTCTCAGTTCATGATTCATCACCCTGGGTAACGGATAATCATCTCCATGTGAGCGAGGAGCTACTCAAGGCCGAGGGACTGCGCAAGGTGTTCCCCGGCGTGGTCGCGCTCGACGGCGTGGACCTGAGTCTGCGCACCGGCGAGGTGCACGTCCTGCTGGGCGAGAACGGCGCCGGCAAGAGCACGCTCATCAAGATCCTCTCCGGGGCGTACCGCCCCGACGGCGGCCGGGTCCTCGTGGACGGCCACCCCGTGGACCTCCGTACGGCGGGCGACGCCCAGCGGCTCGGCATCGCGACCATCTACCAGGAGTTCAACCTGGTCCCGCAGCTCACGGTCGCGGAGAACCTGGCGCTCGGCCGCCCGCCGCGCAGGTTCGGCCTCGTGGACGTCCGGCGCATGGAACAGGACGCCCGGCGGCTGCTCGACCGGGTCGGCGTGAACACGCACCCGCGCACCCTGGTCGGCAGGCTGGGCATCGCGCGCATGCAGATGGTGGAGATCGCCAAGGCGCTGGCGCTGGACGCCCGCGTGCTGATCATGGACGAGCCCACCGCCGTGCTCACCACGAGCGAGGTCGCCAAGCTGTTCGCGATCGTGCGGCAGTTGCGCGACGAAGGCGTGGCGATCGCCTTCATCACCCACCACCTGGAGGAGATCGCCGAGATCGGCGACCGGGTGACCGTGCTGCGCGACGGCAGGTCCGTGGCCGAGGTGCCGGCGAACACCCGCCAGGACGAGCTGGTCGGCCTCATGGTCGGCCGGCCCATCGACCAGCAGTACCCGCGCCGGCCATCCGCCAGGGGCGAGCCGCTGCTCCAGGTGTCCGGGCTGACCCGCAGGGGCGCCTTCGACGACGTGTCGTTCGAGGTGCGCGCGGGCGAGGTGGTCGGCGTGGCCGGGCTCGTGGGGGCGGGCCGCACGGAGGTGGCGCGGGCGGTGTTCGGCGCCGACCGCTACGACTCGGGCGAGGTCCTCGTACGCGGCGAGCGGCTGCCGTCCGGCGACGTGCACGCCGCGATGGAGGCCGGGCTGGGCCTGGTGCCCGAGGACCGCAAGGGCCAGGGCCTGGTGCTGGGCGCGGGGATCGGCGAGAACCTCGGCCTGGTCACCATGCGCGACGCCACCCGGGCGGGCTTCGTGGACCGCGCCAGGCTGCGCACGGCCGCCGCGCGGGTGGCCGAACAGCTCGGCATCCGGATGACGGGGCTGGACCAGGAGGTGCGCACGCTCTCCGGCGGCAACCAGCAGAAGGTCGTCATCGGCAAGTGGCTGGTCGCCGACGCGCACGTGCTCATCCTCGACGAGCCGACCCGGGGCATCGACGTCGGGGCCAAGGTCGAGATCTACCAGCTCATCAACGCGCTCACCGAGTCCGGGCACGCGGTGCTGATGATCTCCAGCGATCTGCCGGAGGTGCTCGGGATGAGCGATCGGATCCTGGTCATGGCGCGGGGGCGGCTCGTCGGCGAGCTGCGCGCGGCCGAGGCCACGCAGGACGACGTGATGGCGCTGGCCGTCACGGAGGTGGAGGGATCTCGTGCCCGGTAAGACGCTCGCCCGCCGGTCGCCGGCGGCCATCTGGTTCGCCGAGAACGGCGCGCTGGCGGCGCTCGTCGTGCTGGTCGTGGCGCTGTCCCTGCTGTCGTCCGACTTCCTCAGCGTGACGAACCTGCTCAACGTGGGCGTCCAGGCCGCCGTCACCGCGATCCTGGCCTTCGGGGCGACGTTCGTGATCGTGACGGGCGGCATCGACCTGTCCGTCGGCTCCGTCGCGGCGCTGTCCGCGATCACCCTGGCCTGGACCGCGACCACCGCCGGGCTGCCGTGGCCGCTGGCCACGGTGATCGCGCTGGCCGTCGGCGTCGCGTGCGGGCTGGTCAACGCCGCCCTCATCGCGTACGGGAAGCTGCCGCCGTTCATCGCCACGCTGGCCATGCTCGGCATCGCCCGGGGTCTGGCCCTGGTCATCTCGCAGGGCAGCCCGATCGCGATGCCGGAGGCGGTCTCCCACCTCGGCGACACCATCGGCTCCTACCTGCCGATCCCGGTCATCGTCATGGTGATCATGGGCGTGATCGCGGCCGTGATTCTCAACCGGACCTACCCCGGCCGCGCCATGTACGCCATCGGCGGCAACGCCGAGGCCGCGCGGCTGTCGGGCATCAAGGTGGACCGGCAGCAGCTCGTCACGTACGCGCTGTCCGGCGGCTTCGCGGCGGTGGCCGGGATCGTGCTGGCCAGCCGCCTGGCCTCGGCGCAGCCGCAGGCGGCGGCCGGCTACGAGCTCGACGCGATCGCGGCCGTGGTGATCGGCGGGGCGAGCCTGTCCGGCGGCAAGGGCCGGGCGCTGGGCACGTTCGTCGGCGCGCTCATCCTGGCCGTCCTGCGCAACGGCCTGAACCTGCTGTCGGTCTCGGCGTTCTGGCAGCAGGTCGTGATCGGCGTGGTCATCGCGCTCGCGGTGCTCGTGGACACCCTGCGGCGCAGGGGCACAAGTTAGAAGGAGACTCACCATGCGGATTCCCGCGCTAGTCATGACCGCGCTCTGCCTGACCGCCTGCGGCTCGTCCGGGGGCGGATCCTCCGGCACGGAGGACATCAAGATCGGCATGTCGGTCTCCACGCTGAACAACCCGTACTTCGTCCAGCTCCGCGACGGCGCGCAGGCCCAGGCGAAGCAGCTCGGGGCCACGCTGACCGTCACCGACGCCCAGAACGACGCCTCCCAGCAGGTCAACCAGGTCCAGAACTTCACCAGCCAGAGCATGAAGGCGATCATCATCAACCCGGTCGACTCCGACGCCGCGACTCCGGCGGTCAAGGCCGCCGACCGGGTGAACATCCCGGTGGTCGCCGCCGACCGGGGCGTCAACGGGGCCGAGGTCGCGCAGACCGTGGCCTCCGACAACGTGGCCGGCGGCAAGCTCGGCGCGCAGGAGCTGGCCAAGCAGATCGGCGAGCGGGGCAACGTGGTCGTGCTCCAGGGCACGCCCGGCACCTCCGCCTCCCGCGACCGCGGCCAGGGCTTCGCCGAGGGCATCGCGGCCTACCCCGGCATCAAGGTCGTGGCCAGGCAGCCGGCCGACTTCGACCGCACCAAGGGCCTGGACGTGATGACGAACCTGATCCAGTCGCATCCCGGCGTGACCGGCGTCTTCGCGGAGAACGACGAGATGGCGCTGGGCGCGATCAAGGCGCTCGGGTCGAAGGCGGGAGCACAGGTCAAGGTGATCGGCTTCGACGGGACACCCGACGGGATCAAGGCGGTGCGGGCCGGGACGATGGCCGCGACCGTGGCCCAGCAGCCCCGCCTGCTGGGCCAGGAGGCGGTGAACGCGGCCGTCAAGCTCGCCAAGGGCGAGACGGTCGAGAAGACGGTGGCGGTGCCGGTCAAGGTGGCGACAAAGGAGAACGCCGCGGAGTTCCAGACGTCGTGACCGGCGGGATCGCGGAGCACCGGTCAGGCGGTGGCCCCGCCGTCGATCACGTGGTCCTGCCCCACGACGAAGGCTGACTCCGGCGACGACAGCCACAGCGCCGCGGCGGCGATCTCTTCCGGCGTGGCGACCCGGCCGATCGGCAGCGCGTCCTTCATGCGCTCGTCCCGGTCCGCCGGGCTCTCGCCGGGGCGCATCGACATGGGCGAGTCGACGGGACCCGGGCTGATGGCGTTGATGCGCACCCCTTCCGCGATGTACTCGCGGGCCGCGGTGCGGGTCAGGAAGCTCACTCCGGCCTTCGACGCGACGTAGGCGCCCGCGCCGGGCAGCCGCCAGTGCGCGCCGAGGTTGGAGGCCACGTTGACGATGACGCCGCCGCCCTGCGCCCGCATGTGGGCGATCTCGTGCTTCATCGACAGGAACATGCCCTTGAGGTTGACCGCGAGCACGTCGTCCCAGACGTCCTCGTCGTAGTCGGCCAGCGGCGCGACCCGGCCGAAGATCCCGGCCGCGTTGAACGCCACGTCGAGCCCGCCGAAGCGCGAGACGGCGGCCTCGACCATGGCGGCGACCTCCGCCGACCTGGTCACGTCCACGGCGTACGCGCTCGCCCGGCCGCCGTCCGCCTCGATCAGCTGCACGACCTCCGCGAGCCTGGCGGCGTCGCGCCCGGCGACGAGCACCGCCGCGCCCTCCTTCGCGTACGCGAGCGCCGCCGCGCGCCCCACGACCCCGCTCGCGCCCGTGACGAGCGCGACCTTCTCCGCAAAACGCACTGTCATAATTCCATACCAATCGTTCTCATATTTGGACGGCCGTCATCGCCTGATCGACCGCGTCACGCAACCGGCGCGGATCGGGGTCGGCCCTGCCGAGCACCCGGAGCCCCTGCAGCAGCACCAGCAGGAACCTGGCCAGCGCGTGGGGATCCTTCTCCGCCGGGATCTCCCCCTGGGCGCGCGCCCTGACGAGCGTCGAGGCGAGCGCCGTCTCCAGCCCGGCCCAGCTCGCCACCACCCGGCGCGAGACGACCGGGTCGCTCGCGCCGAACTCGACGGCCGTGTTGACCACCATGCAGCCCCGCCGCAGCTCGTCGGCCAGGCATTCGGCCACGTAGGAGTCGAGGAAGGCGCGCAGCGCGGGCAGCGCGGGGCCCGGCTGGGACAGCGGCTCGACCACGTCGTGCTGCTCCAGGTAGCGCTCCAGGGCCTTCAGATAGAGCTCGCGCTTGCCGCCGAAGGTCCCGTAGATGCTCGCCCGGGCGATGCCCAGGCGCTCGACGAGGTCCGCCATCGAGGTCGCCTCGTAACCGCGCTCCCAGAACAGCTCCAGGGCGGCCTGCAACGCGGTCTCCGGATCGAACTCCTTGGTCCTTGCCACGCCCGCAAGCTAGCACAATCGAGAACGATTGGTCTAATTAGGCGGTCACCAGCGGTTGCGGGCCTCCTCCGCCCAGCCGGTCAGGCCGTCGAGCTCCACCCAGGTCCCGTCGTCGGCCTGCGCCCTGCCGCCGAAGTGGCCGAAGCACTGATGTGTCTCCGAGCCGACCAGCCCCAGCTCCGTACGCGACACCTTCTCGTGGAACGGCGTGAACTCGGCCTGCACCCGATCCCCGATGACGCGCCACGGCCGCAGCCAGTCCGAGCGGTCGTAGACCCACTCCAGCTCCGCCCCGATCTTGTGCAGCCGCCCGTCCACGAACAGGGCGTTCTCCGTCATCCCGGTGCCGTCGGTCCATTTGCCGCCGAGCTGGATCGACCGCCCAGGACCGCTGCCCGCGGCCCAGTTCCAGGTGACGGAGTAGGGCCACTTGCCGCGGCCGTGGTCGAGCACCGCGAAGGCGTCCTCGCCCACCTCGTGCACGGTCGTGCCGAGCGTGAGCCGGCCGTGTACGGGACGGCCGACGTCCTTGACCGTGTACTGGAAGCGGCGCGGCCCCCACGGGACCACCACCCCGAGGGACTCGTGCCCCTCGGGCAGCGGCACCTCCAGGTCCAGCGCCACCCCCCGGGCCACCGCCCGCAGCGTGGTGCCGCCCGGAGCCTGCTCGATGGCGATGCGCACGCCGCCGCCCGCCACGCGGGCCGTCCCCTCGCCGCTGCGCGGCGGGAAGGCGGCCCCGCGGGCCAGCGGCACCACGGCGTCCTCGCTGATCTCGGCACCGGTGGCGCGGTCGAGCACGTAGAGGCCGTGCACGCCGGCGTAGTCCAGCGACGACGCCACCAGGCCGATCACGTGGGACGGGGTGACGATCCCCCAGTACTCCCAGCGCTTGGCCCGGCCCCAGCCGCGCAGGTTCGCGCGATGCAGCGGGCGCCGGGTCCATCCGATCGCCGCAGGATTGAGCCGGCCGTCGGGCAGGCAGAGGTCGACGGGCTCGGTGATCTCCCGCTCATGGGTCGACATGGGGAGAAACGTACTATCTGGGGGTCAGCACCCCGCGCCACGCCCCTTCGCGGTCGCTGTCGCGGTTGCGCGTGAGCTGGGTGGTCCTGCTGCCGTCCACGCTCACCAGCACCAGGCCGTTGTTGAACTCGTCGTCGCACTCGCCCGCGCAGCCGAGCGCGATGACGTTGTCGTCGTCCGCCCAGGCGTGCAGTTGCAGCACCTGCTGGCGGCCGGCGACCTTGCCCGTCGCGGCCTCCGTGATCTCCGTCGGCAGCCCGTCCGGGCCGAGGACCAGCCGGCCGTCGGGCGAGGTGGCCGAGATCCGCGAGTAGCCCACGTACCGCTGCCCCTCGGGGGCCTCCTGCCGCTCGCCGTCGAGGGTGTAGAAGACCCGGTCGGGCCGGGTGGACGTGGGGCCCCAGATCAGCTTGCCGTCCAGGCTCCAGCCGAGGTCCTGGCGGCCGTTCCCGTTGGTGATCGGCTCGTCGCTCAGGTGGCCGGGCAGCGGCGGCAGCTCGTGGTAGTCGGCCGTGCCCCCCGGCACGTCGATGAGGTAGTAGCCGGTGCGCGGGCTGCCTGCCATGCTCGGCCCCGCCTGGTCGCCCTTGCCCACCAGGATGTCCGGATAGCTGGAGTAGGCGGTGGCCAGGATCCTGGTGCCGTCCGGGGACCAGGCGACGGACGCCACCGGGTGCTCCAGCTCGATCCAGGTCAGCATCTGGCGGGTGTTCAGGTCGAGCACGCCCAGCCGCCTGCTGAGCAGGTCGCCTTCGAGCACGGCCGCGACCTGCAGGCCCGGGGCGACGTCCACCCACGCGTACGGGGTCCGCTCGTAGCCGTC
Source organism: Nonomuraea zeae (assembly GCF_005889725.1). Taxonomy (GTDB): domain Bacteria; phylum Actinomycetota; class Actinomycetes; order Streptosporangiales; family Streptosporangiaceae; genus Nonomuraea; species Nonomuraea zeae. The sequence continues at coordinate 2,675 of NZ_VCKX01000179.1, read as the reverse complement.
GGTGCGCGGGTCGTACAGGAACCAGGTCCGCCGGACCCGCACCTGGTCCTCCCCGATCGCCTCCCGCCCGGTCGTGTAGTACGCCGACATGGCCATCCCCCCGGCGGCGATCAGCTTGGCCGGCGGGCTGTTCTCCGTGTCGGCCCGAACGTCGGACGGCGCGGGCGACGGCCGGGCCGGCAGCGTGACGCCGGCGGCGGGCCGCACGACGGGCGCCGGCTCACGCTGTCCGGTGACGAACACGGCCACCGCCGCGATCATCGCCACCACCAGCACCGCCGCACCCGCCGGCGCCCAGGAGCGCCTCCGTAGCGCCCGGTCGGCCAGATCGTGCGGCACCCTGGCCTCGTCGGCCCAGTCCTCCATCGTGTCGCGCAGCATTCGGGTCACGTGGCCACCTCCAGTGCCTGTGCCAGATCGGGGGCGAGATCGCGCAGCCGGGCCAGCGACCGGTGCGCCGTGCTTCTGACCGTCCCGACGGAGCAGCCCAGCACCCGGGCGACCTCCTGCTCGGGCAGATCCTCGAAATATCTCAGCACCAGCACCGCGCGCTGGCGGGCCGTGAGCCGGGCCAGGGCCGAGCGCAGCACCATGCGCAGCTCGCTCTGGTGGTGCGCGTCGCGTCCGGCCAGCTCGGGCGGGCTCGCCTGCACCACCTCCCCGCGCCGCACGCTCGTCCGCCACCAGCTGATCTGCTGCCGGTACATGATCTGCCTGACGTACGCCTCCGGCGCCTCCACCCGGCGCCACCTGGCCGCCAGCTTCGCCAGCGCGGTCTGCACCAGGTCTTCGGCCGTGTGCTGGTCACCACCGGTGAGCAGGAACCCGAGCCGCATGAGGGCGGGCGATCGCTCGGCGACGAACTCGCGGAACCGTTGCTCATCCGCGGGGTCCACGTTCACCTCCAAGGGTTGGACATCACCCTCTGAGACGCCCGCGGCGGGCTCCGCTATGCGACCCTGCCCCCGTCACTTTAGGAGAGCAGGTCCTCCGCCTGCTCCGTCACCCGGTCCGCCGAGACGTCGAGCACCCATGACCCGTCGTGCGAGCAGGGCTCGGCTCCCGGGTCCACGCGGCCGGCTCCGCAGCTCGGGCAGGTCGTGGCCCAGGAGACGAGCGGCCGGTGGCTGGTCCTGCTGAGCGGGCCCGCGTTGATCAGGTTGCCGCACCAGTACACGGAGACCGTCGGCGTGCCGACGGCGGCGGCCAGGTGGCGCGGGCCGGTGTCGTTGGCGATCACCAGGTCGCACCGCTCGTAGAGCGCCGCCAGCCCGCAGATGCCGAGCGCCCCCACGACCGGGAACGCCGGGCGGCGCATCGCGGTGACCACGCCCATGACCAGGTCCAGCTCCGCCCGCGTGCCGGTGACCGCCACCGGGCGCCCGATCCGGTCGGCCACCTCGGCGAAGCGCTCCACCGGCCAGCGCCGCCTCGGGTCCGTCGCGCCCGGGTGCACGGCCACCAGCCCGGCCGGCGGCGGGCCCAGCGTGCGGCCCAGCTCGGCGCGGTCGGCCGCGGTGACCGCCAGCCGCGCCTCCAGCCCGCCGGGCACCCCGCCGACCAGGGCGGCGACCTCCAGGAAGCGCAGGGTCTCGTGGTGGTGGTCCCCGTAGGGCACCCAGCGGTCCAGGCGCTCCGCGCCGGGCGCCCGCAGCCCCGCGCTCACCCTCGCCCCCAGCCGCCGGACGAACGGGTTGGAGAAGCGCCCGCCCCCGTGGATCTGCACCGCCAGGTCGAAGCCGCGCTCCCGCAGCCGCGAACACAGCCCGTCCGGCACCGCGTGCCCGGACTCCAGCGTGGACACCCCGGAGATCGGCGGCAGCGCCACCACCTCGTCCACCGGCCCCGGCCGCCCGGTGAGGAACTCCTCGTGCCACGGCCGGCCGAGCAGGGTCAGCCGCGCGCCGGGGTAGGCGCGCTTGAGCGCCTCCAGCGCCGGCACGGCCAGCAGGTAGTCGCCCAGCGCGTTGGCCCGCAGCACGGCGATCCGCCGCACGCCGCCGACCAGCGCCGTCGCGGCGTCCGCGAACGCCCCGAGGTCCGAAGGCGCCCCTGGGCCCGAAGGGTCGTGCACAGCCGCGGGCTACCCGGAAGGGCCCGTCCCTAACTCGCTCAAGGAGCAGCCGCTTTGTCGTGCGCTTGACCGGCTGGCGGCGGCCCCCCGATGGCCGGCGTTCGCCCTGTGGCTGGCCGGCGGCGCGCGGCCGGCAGAGGCGGCGCTGGTGCGCTCGCTGGGGGGCGAGCTGCGGGTGCTCGACCACCTGCCCGACCGCTCGACCACCGCCGTCATCGGCCGCATGCGCTCCCTGCCGTGAGACGCCTAGAGGAGGGTCTTCTCCAGCCAGGGGCGCAGGATCGGCAGCACGTTCGCCGGCTGCATGGCGCTCATGTGGTCGAGCCCGTCGAGCACCGCCACGTCCCAGCCCAGCGTCTCCAGCTCGGCCCGGTGCCGCGCGAGCGTGCCGCCGATGCTCACCCGCACCCCGCCCCACCGCTCGTCGTAGTCGATCTCGTCGGCCGACCCGGCGAAGCACAGCCGGGGGCACGACAGCCGGACCGTCCGGTCGTCGAACCCCCGCAACGCCTCGTACAGCGTGACGAACTGCCGGGTCTGCTCGACGCCGAGGGTCATCTCGGCCGACGACCAGTCGTACTCCTCTCTCTTATACACATCT
>NZ_VCKX01000178.1 GCF_005889725.1 Nonomuraea zeae | reverse complement strand
GCCCCGACCCCAGTCCCGTTCCAGACCTGGCCATCGTCCAGTCCCGAGCCCTCTGCCGACGCGCCGACCCACCCGGAGGATCCGATCACCGGTAACACCAACCCTTCATCGTTCGACCACCAACCGCGGCTGGCGCGCCGCCGCGTGATCGAGACGGCGAACCTGAGCCTGCGCAGCCAGACCCACGCCGACATCGTCCGCTGGACGTGCCCGCACGGCCGGCACGCGGCCGAGGGCTGCGTCACCTGCTATCACGCCTCCACGGACGCCGACCCGGCCCTGCCGCTCTGGGAGGTCGCGGCCTGGTTCGTCTCGGCGCGGCCGATGCCCATCAGAGCCCTGCACGACGTCCACCGCCACGGCAGCCGTTTCGCCCTCGACCAGCCGTCCACGCCGCTGGTCTTCCTGCTCAGCGGCCAGACCCGGGCGGCCACGGGCGTGGAGGCGGTGGCGGGCCTCGTCGGCTTCCTGGTGGACAACCGGCACATCGTGGACGAGTTCACGGTGACCGAGATCCGCGCCGTCCACTCCTGACCGCGCCACCCGCCCGAGAGGGCCCGCGGCGCGGCCCTGCCGTTCGTCCCGGGGGTGGAAATGCGAAAGCGCCCCCCGCGGGACGAATCCCACGGGGAGCGCTCACGGGGTTTACCAGTCGCCGCCGCCGAAGTCTCCGCCACCGAAGTCGCCGCCGCCGCCGAAGTCGCCCCAGCCGCCGCCACCGTCGCCGCCGCCGAAGTCGCCACCCCCGCCGAAGTCGCCTCCGCCGTCCTGGTAGCCGCCGCCGTAGCCGCCGTAGCCGAAGCCGCCGCTGAGCATGCTGCCCATCATCGTGCCGATGAACATGCCGGTCATGACGTCGCCGAAGCCGCCGTAGTAGCCATAGGCGTACGGCTGGTAGGCCGGGCCCGCGTCGTAGTAGGGCCGGCGCTGGCCGTCGACCATGACCTCGCGCATCTGCGGGTCGAAGCCGCGCTCCACGGCCTCCGCGTCCATCTTGCACGCGGGCACGTCGCGGACCGCGCCACCGGGCGGGGCCCAGCGGACGTCACGGACCGAGGGGCCGTGCTGCGGGTTGAAGAAGCAGGGGGAGCGCCGCTCGGGCAGCGGCTCGTTGCCGACCCTGGCCTTGACCACGGCCAGCGCGTAGCGGCCGTCCTCGAGGGTCTGGGTGACCTCGCGGATCTGGTCGGCCCGCTGCACGGTGGCGAGCTGGGTCTTGGCCTTCTCGTAGGAGTCGAGCGCCGTCTGCCACTCGTCGATGTGCTTGCCGCCCTCGCCGGAGAGCACCACGTCGGTGTCGAGCGCGGTGATCTCCTCGCCCAGCTTGGTGACGTCCTCCTCGACGGTCTGCTTGACCGCCGCGAGGTCCTTCGCCTCCTGGATGGCGCGCTTCTTCTTCCTGTTGCTGGAGTAGAGGAAGTAGCCGCCACCGCCGACCAGCACGAGGGCGCCGAGGCCGATCAGCGCGGCCTGGCCGCCGGCGCCGGGGTTGGCCTGGCTGCCGGAGTCGAGCGCCGAGCGCTTGCCCTTGACGGCGAGGTCGACGCGGTTGGTGAAGTCCTTCATGCCGGCCACGACGTCGCCCGAGTTGGCGGTGACCGCGCGGTTGGCCAGCTCGCCCGCGAGACCCGCCTGGCGCAGGGCACTCGAAGCCGCGAACAGCGTCGTGCCGTCGAGCACGGCGTACGTGGCCCGGTTGCGGCCCGCGGCGGTCAACGCGGTGTTGAGCTGGGTCATGTAGGACGCGATGTTGGAGTTGTCCACCGTGCCGTCCGGCAGCGCGACAGCGTAAACCTTGCTGTCCGCCCCCTTGAGCGCGTCACGGATCTCATCCTGCTGGTCTGACGTCAGTGGCGAGCCCGACTCGACGTAGAGCGGGTCCTGCTTGTCCTTCCAGAAGGACACCACCGTGTTGGCGTCAGGGGGAGCCGCCGCGTGAGCGGCAGGGGACAGCGCAAGAACGACGAATAGACCGGCGATCAGAGCCGCGATCGCGGCCCCTGCTCGGCGCAGCGAATGGGTCATTGGCAGCAAGCCTCCTTCGCCCATGAGGACGAACGGGCGGTCGGCAAAGTTCCTCACTGCGCACGTTACCTGGCGCGGTCGTCGCGGGCCCACATGCCGGGCACGTGACCGGTCAGCTGTCCTTGATCTCGCAGATCGTCTCGCCGGAGGTCACCGTCTGCCCGACGGCGGCCGTGAGCCCCGTGATCGTGCCCGACTTGTGGGCGGTCAGCGGCTGCTCCATCTTCATGGCCTCCAGCACCACGACCGTGTCGCCCTCGCGCACCTCGCTCCCGTCCGCGGCCACGACCTTGACGATCGTGCCCTGCATCGGGCTCACGAGCGCGTCGCCGCCGGCGGCCGGCTTCTTCGCGCTGCTGCCGCCGTGCCGGGGCGCCTTGTTCGCGCTCGGCGCAGCGGAGGACATGCCGAGACCGGCGGGCAGGACCACTTCCAGGCGCTTGCCCCCGACCTCGACGGTCACCCTCTCGCGCCCGGGGCCCTCCGCGGCGGTGGCGACGTCCCCGGAGTAGGGGGCGATGGTGTTGTCCCACTCGGTCTCGATCCACCGCGTGTGCACGGAGAACGGCGCGGAGGCGAAGGCCGCGTCCTCGACGACGGCCCGGTGGAACGGCAGGACGGTCGGCATCCCGTCGATCTCGAACTCCGCCAGGGCCCGCCGAGACCGCTCCAGCGCCTCCTGGCGGGTGCGCCCGGTCACGATCAGCTTGGCCACCAGCGAGTCGAACGTCTGGGGCACCGTCATCCCCGCTTCGTACCCGGCGTCGAGCCGCACGCCGGGCCCGGACGGGGCACGCATGACGGTGAGGGTCCCGGGCGCGGGCAGGAAGTTGCGGCCCGCGTCCTCGGCGTTGATCCGGAACTCGATCGAGTGCCCGCGCAGGACCGGGTCGTCGTAGCCCAGCCTCTCGCCGTCGGCGACCCTGAACATCTCGCGCACCAGGTCGATCCCCGAGACCTCCTCGGTGACCGGGTGCTCGACCTGCAGCCGGGTGTTGACCTCCAGGAAGGAGATGGTGCCGTCCTGCCCGACGAGGAACTCGCACGTCCCGGCCCCGACGTAGCCGGCCTCCTTGAGTATGGCCTTGGAACTGCGGTAGAGGATCTCGACCTGGTCTTCGGACAGGAACGGCGCGGGCGCCTCCTCCACCAGCTTCTGGTGGCGGCGCTGGAGCGAGCAGTCGCGGGTGCTGACCACGACCACGTTGCCCTCGTGGTCGGCCAGGCACTGGGTCTCGACGTGGCGCGGCCGGTCGAGATAGCGCTCGACGAAGCACTCGCCCCGCCCGAACGCGGCGACCGCCTCGCGCACGGCCGACTCGTACAGCTCGGCGACCTCCGACAGCTCGCGGGCCACCTTGATGCCGCGCCCGCCGCCGCCGTACGCGGCCTTGATGGCGATCGGCAGCCCGTGCTCCTCGGCGAAGGCCACCACCTCGGCGGCCCCGGACACCGGGTCCTTGGTGCCGGCGACCAGCGGTGCGCCGACCTTCTGCGCGATGTGCCTGGCCTGGACCTTGTCGCCGAGCGCGGCGATGGCGGCCGGCGGCGGGCCGATCCAGATGAGACCGGCGTCGATGACGGCCTGCGCGAAGTCGGCGTTCTCGGCGAGGAAGCCGTATCCGGGGTGCACGGCGTCCGCTCCGGCCCGCCGCGCGATCTCGATGAGCTTGCCGATGTCGAGATAGGTCTCGGCAGGGGACTGGCCGCCCAGGGCGTAGGCCTCGTCCGCCACCTTGGCGTGCAGGGCGTCGACGTCCTGGTCGGCGTAGACGGCCACGCTGCCTATTCCGGCGTCCTTGCAGGCGCGTGCCACCCGCACGGCGATCTCGCCACGGTTGGCGATCAGAACCTTCCGCACCGACCTTCGTCCTTCCTGCGCGAGTTGCGGCTCAGCGGCCCAGGTAAGCGCCGCCGTTGACGTGAAGCACCTGCCCAGTGACATGCCTGGCTCCCGCGGAGGCCAGGTAGAGAACGGTATCTGCCACGTCGGCGGGAGTGCCAGGGCGTCCGTTGCGCGTGTTCTCCACGCGTGCCCTTATTCCGTCCTCCGTCAGCCTGCCGCGGAAGAACTCGGTGTCCACGACGAGACCGGGGGAGACGATGTTCGCGGTGATGCCCTTGGGGCCCAGTTCGGCGGCCAGGTCGGCGGTCCAGGACTCCATGGCGGCCTTGGCGGCGCCGTACGAGCCCGAGCCCGTGCCCCGTGCGGCGATCGAGCCGATCGAGATGACCCGGCCGCCCTTGCTCATGCGCGGCGCCAGCGCGGTCGTGACGAGCACGGCCGACATCAGGTTGGCGTTGAGATTGGCCCACCACGCCTCGGCCACGTCCATCAGCTCGTCCGACTGCCTGCGGTCCAGGTTGGTGTTGCCGCCGGCGTTGTTGACCAGCACGTCCACCGTCCGCGGCAGGTCGGCGAGCGCCTCGCTGACGGCGACGGGGCTGGCGGCGTTGAAGCACGCGTACGCGGCCCCGAGCCGCTCCGCGGCCTCCTTCAGCACGTGGTCCCGGCGGCCCGTGATCGTCACGTGGTCGCCGAGCGCGGCGAAGGCCGCGGCGATCGCGTAACCGATGCCCGTGCCACCGCCGGTCACCACTACCTCGCGCATGCCCGACCGCTCCCGATCGATCCGAATAATCCTCGGGTAGACCATAGCCGCTGGGCATAACACCGGCGACAGCCCGTAGGCACCCTTAGGGTGAAGCCGCTTTCACACGGTCCAGGAGGTATGCATGAGCCAGAGCATGCTCGGCGGCGACCCCGCGGAAATGCAGCAGATGTCCACCCAGTTCACCCAGCAGTCCGAGGCGGTCCGCACCACCATGACCGCGCTCGACCGCGAGGCGGCCAAGGTCGGCACCGCGTGGACGGGCCCGGGCGCGCAGCGTTTCCAACAGGCCTGGCAGAACTACCGCACGGCCTTCCAGCGCATGACAGAGGAGCTCCAGGAAGCTTCCAGGGTCATCGGCACCTACCGGCAGAACATCGAGTCCGCCACGAAATGACCCACGAAAAGACCACGGTCTGAGGCCCTGGCGAGGGTGCCGGGGCTTCTTTCCGTTGCCGGGCCGTTCTCCCCGCCGAGTTGACCGGGGACACTTCTGGGCCAACCGGGCAGGCTACGCTCTTTCGCCATGATTGGTCGCGCCCTCGTGGCGAGCGCGCTCGCCCTGCAGTTCCCGCTGATCCCGGCGGCCGCCTCCGCCGCGGCCTGCGAGCCGGCGAGGGGCACCATGCAGGTCGGGGAGTCGTGGGCGCAGAAGCGGCTCGACCCCAAACGCGTCTGGTCGCTGTCCACCGGCGCCGGCGTGTCGGTGGCGATCATCGACAGTGGCGTCGACCTGCAGCACCCGCAGATCAGGCTGGCGGGCAAGGCGGATCTCACCGGCACCGACGACCGCGACTGCATCGGGCACGGGACCGCGGTGGCGGGCATCATCGGCGCCCAGTACATGAAGGGCGTGCTGTTCTACGGCATGGCGCCGGGGGCGCGGCTGCTGTCGTACAAGCAGACCACCAGCGAGCGGGAGGGCGATCCGGCCCTGCTGGTCAACGCCATCAAGTCCGCCGCCGACGAGGGCGCCAAGGTCATCAACGTGTCCATCTCGACCGTGGACCAGCCCGCGCTGAAAGCCGCGGTGGAGTACGCGCTGGCCAAGGACGCGGTGGTCGTGGCCGCCGCGGGCAACGTCCAGAAGGAGGACGGCACCCCCGTCCCCGCCTATCCGGCGGCCTATGAGGGGGTGCTCGCGGTCGGCGCGGTGAACCAGAGCGGCGCCCTGACCGACTTCTCCAACGTCAAGACCCCCGTCGCCGTGCTCGGCCCCGGCCAGGACGTCGCCTCCACGTGGCCGGGCCGCTCCTACAACACCGACCTCGACGGGACCAGCTACGCCGCCCCCTACGTGGCCGGGACGGCGGCACTCGTCCGGGCCAGGTTCCCCTCCCTGGACCAGGCCCAGGTACGCCAGCGCATCATCGCCACGGCGGACGGCGCGACGGGCGGCGGCAAGGGCGCGGGGATGGTCAACCCCATGCAGGCGGTGAGCGCGATCCTCCCGTACGAGCCGGCCAACGCTCCCGTGGTCGCGCCCCCTCCCGCGAGCCCGCTCCCGCAGGGCGCCGTGGCCGGGGTCCCGCCGGTGGACCACGGCGCGATCAACCTGGCCCTGATCATCGCCGGGTGCGCGGCGGGGCTCTCGCTGCTCGTGGCGGCGGCCCGCGTGATGATCCCGATGGGGCGGCGCAGGGGCTGGCGGCCGGGCCGCGCGGAGTGACCGCGGGACGGCCGGGTCACCGCCGATTCACGCGGATCCGCGCCGTCTCACTGGCTCTGCAAGGAAACGGAACGGTGAATTGTCGGGGACGGTCCGAAACCCCTGATGCGTATGTGACAGATCTGATTGAATATGTCTAGATCATGCTTTGCTGTGAAAGGTCTGGTCATGAACCCTTTGCGCCCTGGTGACCCAGAGCGGATCGGCGATTACAGCGTCGTTGGGCTGCTGGGAGAAGGGCCGCGGGGCGAGGTGTTCCTCGGTCGAGAGTCCGAGGACGCGCCGATCGTCGCCATCAAGCTGCTCCCCGCCGTGCCCGACGCGGGTCCCGACGCGCTTGCGAGGTATCTCGGCGCCACGCGCGTTTCGAGCTCCTACGTGGCCCGGGTGCTGGGCGCCGGTTTCCTCGAAGATCGCCCGTACATCGTCCGTGAGCACGTCGAAGGCAAGAGCCTCGCCGAGGTGGTGGCGGAAGACGCGCCGCTGAGCGGGGACGCGCTGGAGCGGGTCGCCGTCGGCGTGCTGACCGCGCTGTCGGCCGTGCACCTCGCGGGCCTGACGCACCGCTCGCTCACGCCGCACAACGTCATCATCGGCCCGGACGGCCCGAGGGTCACCGACGCCGCGCTCGGCGACCCCGTGGGCGAGATCGTCTACCAGGCTCCCGAGCAGATCGAGGGCCTGCAGTACGGCCCGTACGCGGACGTGTTCGCCTGGGCCGCGACGATCGTGTTCGCGGGGACGGGCAAGCCGCCGTTCGCCGAGCAGGACGCGGTGCTGAACGCCGAGCCCGAGGTGGACATCGAGGCCGAGCCGATGCGCAGGGTGCTGCTGTCGGCGCTGGCCAAGGAGGTCGGCGGGCGGCCGACCACGTACAGCGCGCTCATGCAGGTGCTCGGCGACACCAGCGCGCCCAAGCCGCCGGCGGCCAAGGACCCGGTGGTCGAGAGCCCGCCGCTGGAGGGCGTGCCGCTCCAGGGGCTCGCGATCCCCAGCCCGATGGGCCCGGTAGGCCAGGATCAGCCGACCCTGCTGGACGGCCCGACCCTGCTCGACGGCCCGCCGCTGGTCCAGGGGCCGCCCGTGCAGGGCCCGCCGATGCAGGGCCCCCCGCCGGGACCGCTCGTCCAGGGACCCCCGATGCAGGGCCCGCCGATGCACGGTCCCCTCATGCAGGGCCCCCCGATGCAGGGCCCGCCCATGCAGGGGCCTCCCGTGCAGGGCCCGCCCATGCAGGGCCTGCCGGTGCCGCACCAGCCCGAGGCGCCGATGTGGGGGCCTCCGGAGGCCGAGCCGCAGCCGCCGCACCAGATCAGGCTGGAGGCGATGCCGTCCAGGTCCGCCTCCCCGACGCCGCGCCGCGGCTTCCCCATGGCGCTGGTCGCCGGCGTCGGCGTGGTCGCGCTGCTGTCCGGCCTGGGCCTCTGGGGCGCCAACAACTACGTCCGGCTGCAGCAGGTCAACCCCGCCTCCGTGGCGCAGGCCAACGCGAACGGGATCCCGGTCCCGGCCAGCGCCGGGCTGACGCCCGCCCCGCAGGGGGGCGGCGACCCCGCGGGGACCGACGCGCAGCAGGCGCAGCCCCAGCCCACGGTGCCCTGGGGCACCACGGCCAACCCCGATGACGCGGGCGTGGGCCCGCTGCTGCTTCCCACCGACTACGCCTCGGGTACGCCCGGAGTCCCGGTGCCCGACCTGACCAGCGTGCCGACGACGCCCGCCGCGATGCCCACGCAGCCGGTCGCGGTCCCCACCGCCCAGCCGACCGCCACGCAGTCCGCCACGGCGCAGCCGACCACGACCAAGAAGCAGCGCGGCAAGCCCACGGCGACGGTCACCAAGACGGTGCCGCCCACCAAGACCCCCACGGCGACGCCGACCCAGGAGCCGACGAAGGAGCCGAGCAAGGACCCGACGCCCACCCGGGAGCCGGATCCCACTCCGACGAAGACGACGGCCAAGCCGACGCCGACCAAGACGACGGCCAAGCCCACCCCGACCAAGACCACGGCGAAGCCGACGCCCACCAAGACGACGGCCAAGCCCACCCCGACCAAGACCACGGCCAAGCCGACGCCGTCGACTCCGGCCAAGAACCCCTACACGGCCACGCAGGTGTGCGGCTCGGGCTTCTCGATCCAGCGCACCAGCCCGTTCGTCGGTGGCACCACGTACCAGCTCTGGAACAACAGCACCAGCCAGAACTGCGTGGTCACCATCAAGTCCGCGGACGTCGGCAAGAAGACCCCGGTCAGCGCCACGCTCGAGGTGCAGGGCGGCGGCAGCCAGTCTGACAGCGGCAGCTACGAGTACTACGCGGGACCGGTGAAGCTGTCCGCCAAGGGCAAGTGCGTGCGCTTCTCCGGCAGCGTCGGCTCGCAGAGCACCAGCCAGGGCTGGGCCAACTGCGGCTGAGCCACCCGACGGCGAGAGCATGAGAGAAGGCCCGGACCAGCTGGTCCGGGCCTTCTGCCGTGCGAAGGGGGCCGTCAGTAGCCGACGTAGCCCGAGCCGGTCTTGGTGCCGACCACTCCTGGCACGTTCGAGACCGAGCCGTAGCGGGAGATCGCGTACCGCACGCCGGCGATGATGTTGTCGACCGGGTTGTAGATGTTCTTGTGCCCGGCCAGCGAGTACGAGTTGAACGTGGGGTCGATGGTCTGCATCAGCCCCTTGGACGGCGTGCCCTTGGCCGCGTTGGAGTCCCAGTTGTTGATGGCGTTGGGGTTCCCGCCCGACTCGTGCCGGATGATCATGGCGATGTCGCTGGCGTTCATCTTCGAGGCCGGCACGCCGTGCTGCGCCAGGATCGACATGGCCTCCTCGATCCACTCCTTGAGCTGGCCCGTCGGCGCGGGCCCGCCACCGGCCGGCGGCGGTCCGCTGGGGCCGTAGCCGCCGAAGCCGCCTCCTCCCGAGCCGCCCCGCGAGCCGTTGCCGCCCGAGGCGGACTGCGTGGAGGTGCGGCTCTCCTGGTAGCTGGGGTCCCGCTCCCAGTCGAGCTTGCGCCCGTTCTCGGGGGTGAACTCCTGGGTGGACACGTCCGGGATGTCGCGGAAGGTGAGGCCGCGCTCGTCCATGACCGATTTGATGGCGTTCTTGGCCTTGGTCACCGCGCGGTCGGCCGAGTCCACCCACGGCTGCGCGTCCGTCTTCGCCTGGTTGACCAGCGTGGTCAGCCCCGGCGTGACGTCCTCTTCCTTCGCGTCGGGATTGTTGTTGAAGAAGCGGGTCCGGTAGTTGCGCGCGTTGGTGTTCAGGTCGCGGCAGATGGCGCTGATCTCGGTGTGCGACTCGCGCAGCGCGGTGGCGGCGTCGTCGAGCGAGCCGGCCGCGTTGGACAGCGCCAGGTTGAGGTTCTCGCCCGCGGCGCCGTACTTGTTCATGTAGGTGGCGAACTGGTCGGCCGAGCGGCCCTGCCACGCGTCGTCCACCGTCTGGACCGCCGCCCCCAGGGCCCCGGCGAACTCGTTGATGTCGCCCGACACGCTCCGCCAGGCCTTGGCGAGGGCGTCGATCTTGCCGGGGTCGCCGGTCACCTTGTTCAGCATCGTGTCGAGGGCCGCGCCCCCGGGCAGGTGCGCGACGCTCATGAGGTCGCCCTGTGGGTCCTTCGGATGTTCTCCTCCACGTTGCTCAGACCGCGTTCCGTCCCCGCGAGCTTCCTGCGGGCCTGGTCCATCTCGCTGATGAGCTCGGTCCAGACGTCGTTCGCGGCGCCGGCCAGGGTGCCGGAGTCGGTCAGGTGGCCGAAGACGTCGGCGCTGACGGGCGTCCTGTTGTTGCGCGGCTCGCCGTCGTCGCCGTAGGTGACCTCGCCGGGATTGCGCTCGGTCAGCGTGTCCTCGTACTGGCCGGACGCCGTGTGGATGGCCGTACGGCACCGGTCCAGCGCCGTCAGATGGATGTCAAGGTCCGCCATGGCGCATCAGCCCTTCTTCGCACACGATCACTCCCGGCCGGCGTCGAGGAACGCCGTCTGCATGAGGCGGGCGCCGTACCGGCGGTCCACGAGGTGGCCGCGCCCGGGCGGGAGCGGCTGGGGACGGACGTTGCCGAACAGGTAGCCCTCGTCCTTGTTGCCGGACATGAGCAGCGCGGGGGTCGCCATGTCCTTCATCCGCTGGATGATCGGGTCGAACATGGCCCGGCTCGCGCCGCCCATCTGCCGGGAGATCACGAGGTGCAGGCCGATGTCGCGGGCCTGCGGCAGCAGGTCGGCCAGGGCCAGCAGCGGGTTGGACGACGTCGCCACCAGGTCGTAGTCGTCGACGAAGACGTACAGGTCGGAGCCCTGCCACCAGCTGCGCTCGCGCAGCTGGTCCGGCGTCAGGTTCGCCGGGGGCAGGCGGCTGAGCAGGGCGCCCTTGGCGTCGTTGATCAGCTCGGCGGCGGCGGCGCTGGAGGCGGCGTAGCCGATGCGGTGCTCGGTCGCCGCGGAGTCGAGCAGCGACCTGCGGTAGTCGATCACGATCATCATGGCCTGGCTCGGCTGCTTCCTGCTGACCAGGCCCTCGGCGAGGAGCCGCAGCAGGTTGGACTTGCCGCTCTCGTTCTCGCCGAACACCACGAAGTGCGGGTCGGCGTCGAAGTCGACCGCGACGGGCGACAGCGTGGCCTCGTCGATGCCGATCGGGATCCGCTCCCGGTCGTCGGGCAGCGCGGAGAGCGGCAGGACCGCGGGCAGCAGCCGGACGGGCGGCGCGGGAGGCCCCTGCCACGACTCGCGGACGGCCTGCACCATGCCGCGGGCCCCGGTCGCGAGGTCCGTGGAGCTCTGCACCCCGTCGATCCTGGGCAGCGCGGACAGGAAGTGGAAGCCGTCCTTCGTCAGACCACGCCCTGCCGCGCCGTCGGGCACGGCCAGCGCCTTCTTCCTGCTGACCTCGGACTCGTAGGCGTCTCCGAGCTTGAGCTCGATCTTGGTGCCGAGCAGGTCGCGGATGCTCGGGCGGAACTCCGACCACTTGTTGGTGGCCGCGATGAGGTGGATGCCGTAGCCGAGCCCGCGCGCGGCGAGGTCGGTGACGATCGGCTCCAGCGTGTCGAACTCCTGCCGCAGCGTCAGCCAGCCGTCCACGACCAGGAACACGTCGCCCCAGCCGTCGCCCTCGATCGCGCCCTCCGCGCACAGCCGCCGGTAGGAGGCCATCGACTCGATGCCGCGCTCGCCGAAGTCCCGCTCCCGCCGTTCCAGGAGCCCGCTGATCTCGGCGACCGTACGGCGGACCCGGTCGGCGTCGAGCCGGGTGGCCACGCCGCCCACGTGCGGCAGCCCCTCCAGCGAGGCGAGCGCGCCGCCGCCGAAGTCGAGGCAGTAGAACTGGACCTCGCGCGGGGTGTGCAGCAGCGCCATGCTGGCCACCATCGTGCGGACGACGGTGCTCTTGCCGCTCTGGGTGCCGCCCGCGACGCCGACGTGTCCCGCGCCGCCGGACACGTCCAGCCAGAACGGGTCGCGGCGCTGCTCGAACGGCTTGTCGATGATGCCGACGACCGCGTGCAGCCGGCCCCGGCCCGTCCAGCCGGTCGTGCTGAGGCCGTACTCGGGGGTGACCGAGAGCGGCGGCAGCAGATGGGCCAGCGTGGGCGGCTCGGACAGCGGCGGCAGCCAGATGCGGTGGGCCGCGGGGCCCTGCCCGGCCAGCCGGCCGACCACGACGTCGAGCAGGCTGCGCTGGCTGCTGCTCGCGGGCTCGTCGTCGGGCTGCGGTCCCACCTGGACGGGGGTGGTGATCTCGGGCAGCGGCACGTGGGCGGGGCCGTACTCGACGACCTCGCGGATCGGCGCCTGGCCGTCGGGCGTCACGGCCTGGGCCGGGTCGTCGTGGTGGGCGCCGGAGACGTAGGCGGCCTTGAACCTGGTCATGCCGGTCGTGTCGAACTTGAGGTAGCCGTTGCCGGGCGCGGAGGGCAGCTCGTACGCGTCCGCCACGCCCAGCACGACCCGGCTCTCCATGGCGGAGAACGTCCGCAGGCCGATCCGGTAGGACAGGTGCGTGTCCAGGCCGCGCAGCCGCCCCTCCTCCAGCCGCTGCGAGGCGAGGAGCAGGTGCACGCCGAGCGAGCGGCCGAGCCGGCCGATCATCACGAACAGGTCGATGAACTCCGGCTTGGCCGCCAGCAGCTCGCTGAACTCGTCGAGCACGAGGAACAGGGTCGGCATCGGCCGCAGGTCCACGCCCTGCTCGCGGGCGCGCTCGTAGTCGCGCAGGGAGGCGTAGTTGCCCGCCGCGCGCAGCAGCTCCTGCCGGCGCACCATCTCGCCGTGCAGCGCGTCGTGCATGCGGTCGACGAGGGGGAGCTCGTCCTCCAGGTTGGTGATCACGGCGGAGACGTGCGTGAGCGTCTCCAGGCCGAGGAACGTCGCACCACCCTTGAAGTCGACCAGGACGAAGTTGAGTATCTCGGAGGAGTGCGTGATCGCCAGGCCGAGCACGAGCGTGCGCAGCAGCTCCGACTTGCCGGAGCCGGTGGCTCCGATGACGAGCCCGTGCGGGCCCATGCCGCCCTGCGCCGACTCCTTGATGTCCAGCTCGACCACCCGGCCGTCGCCGCCCAGGCCGATCGGCACGCGCAGCCTGTTGCGGCCAGCCCTGGCCTGCCAGGTGACGGCGGTCTGCAGCCGGGCGGGGTCGCCCACGCCGAGCAGGTCGGTGAGCGTGGTGTTGGTGCCCAGCAGGTCCTGGGCCTCGCCGCCGGAGTTCGCGGAGGAGCGCAGCGGGGCGAGCTGCCTGGCCAGCCCTTCGGCCCGCGGGTAGTCGAGCTGGTCGGGATCGCCCAGCCGGGTCGTGGACCGCTTGCCCGCGTGGTCGATCTTCACCATGTGGAAACCGTCGGGCAGGATCTCCAGCCTGAGCGTGCTGGCCTCCTCGACCGGCCCGGTCGACTCCGACAGGTCGATCACCGTGACGCCCTGGATGGCGTCCGTGCCGAGCTGGGAGTCGTGCGGCACGTGCCCGCCGTCCACGATCACCAGGTGGTACGGCAGCGCGTCCGCCGCCGTGCCCGGCCGGAACCTGGCCCGCTCCTTCAGCTCGTTGCCCACGAGCTGGTCGAGCTGCGCCAGGTTCTCGCCCATCAGGCGCACCTGCCCGGCCGCGTCCACCTCTTCCGGATGCAGCGCGTGCGGCAGCCACTTCACCCAGTCCCAGTGCGGCATCGACTCCTTGCTCGCGCACACGAGGATCCGCATGTCGTCGGGGGAGTGGAACGTGGCCAGCTGCGCGACCATGGCCCGGACCAGGCCGCGCACGGCCCGCCGGTCACCCGTGAGCAGGATGCGCGCGAAGGAGTTGAGCGCGACCGCCACGGGCAACCCCGACACCGTGGAGTGGGACCTGACGAACCTGCGCAGGGCGCCGGCCGTCAGCGCGTCGAGGTCCTCGACCGGCTTGGAGTCGGGCGGGACGAGCTGCACGGCCAGTTTCTGCACGCCCGTGCCCAGCCGTACGGTGCCGAAGTCGTCGTCGCGCGGCCTGCGCTCCCACAGGCGCGGGCCCATGGCGACCCACCAGAGCGTGTCCGGCGCGGGCCCGCTCCATTCCAGGGCCTCGCGCTGCTGGATGGCGGCTTTTCGGACGCGTTTACGGATCTGGGAGAGGTAGCGGAAGTAGTCCCTGCGCAGGCCGTTGAGCCGGTTCTTGCGCTCGCCCGCGTTGCGGCCGAACTGGCCCATCGTCATGCCGAGCATCGAGACGGCGAACAGGCCGCTGGCCACGTACATGATGGGGCTGGAATTGCCCCCCGCGGTGAACATCAGCCCCATCGCCGCTCCGCCGGCCAGCATGGGGACGTACATGAGGATGCCCATGAGCCCGGCGGGCTGGACCTCGGGAATCTCGGGGGGAGATTCCAGCAGGATCTCGCCACGCGGCGGCTGGGGGCTCGGCCGGCGCTCGGGGCGACGTACGACAACAATGCTCACTGGCGGGACAACCCTCCTGTCACCTGGAACACTTTCTTACCAGACCCGCCGTCCCTATATGTTCGGCGTGTCGGATTTATCCAGCCATACCTGGAGTAACCGTGACTTCGCTTGCGCATCAGCCGATGCAGCCGAGGCAGCCGATGCCGTTCCCGCAGGGCGGGCAGCCGCAGATGCGGGCGCCGCTGGCGCCACTGTGCCATGTCACGATCGTGGCCCCGCGCCGCAGGGTGGATCTTGCACTGCCGGCGGACGTCCCGCTGCCGCACGTGCTGCCCGGGTTGCTGCGCGCGGTCGGCGAGGCGGGCGGCGATGCCTCCGGCTCGCCCGGCTGGGTGCTCCAGCGGCTGGGCGGCGCGCCGTTCGACATCGGGCAGACGCTCACGTCCCTGGGGGTGCTGGACGGCGAGCTGCTGTACCTGCGGCCGCGCGAGTCCGCGCTGCCGCCCGCGCTCTACGACGACGTGGCCGACGTGGTGGCCACCGGCGTGAAGGAGAGCACGGGCAAATGGGAGAGCCGCCACACCAAGGCCATGGGCACGGGCGCGGCGGCCGTCATCCTCGCGCTCGGCGCCCCCGCGCTGATCCTGTCCGGGAGCGCACCCCTGGGCGTGACCGTGGTCGCGGGCATCCTGGCGGTGCTGCTGATCGGCGTCAGCGCGGCCCTGTCCAGGGCGGTGGGCGACTCCTCCGCGGGCGCGCTGATCGGCTACGCCGCCCTGCCGTACGCCTTCCTGGCCGGGCTCTACGGCCTGGTCAGCGGCTCCACCCTGGCCGGGCTCGGCGCTCCGCACCTGCTGGCCGCGCTGACCTGCACAGCGCTGGTGGCCACGATCGGCGGCACCGTGGTCGCCGACGGCGTGGCCGGCTTCCTCGGCACGGCGATCGCGACGGTGGCGGGAGCGATCGCGGCGGCCGTGGTCATGGTGTCCGGCGTGCCCGCGGCGGGCGCGGCCGCCATGACGGTCACCGTCCTGATCGCGCTCAGCCCGCTGATCCCCGGGCTCTCCTTCAAGATCGCCAGAGTGCCGCTGCCCACGCTGCCCACCAGCGCCGAGGAGCTGCGCGCCGACAACCAGCGGCTGGACAGCGAGGCCGTCATCACCCGCACCGCGCAGGCCAGCCGGTACGCCACCGGCATGGTCACCGGCATCGGCCTGACCGCCATCGGGGCCCTGGCCTACCTGGTCACCACCCCCAGCTGGATGGCGATCTCGATGGCGATCGTGCTCTCGCTGGTGCTGCTGCTGCGCGCCCGCGTCTTCCACGGCCTCGGCCAGCGGCTCTGGCTGCTGTGCGCCGGCCTCGGCGGCCTGATGGCGGTGGGGATCGCGATCGGCACGGGCGCGGGCACCGTGGCCGCCGCCGCGGTCGTGATGGGCGTGCTGTGGCTGGCCATGCTCGTCGTCGGCCTCGGCCTGTGGCTGCCCTCCGGGCGCCTGTCGCCCTTCTGGGGCCGCGCGGGCGAGATCGTGGACGTCATCCTGCTGATCGCGCTCTTCCCGCTGGCGCTCGGCGTGCTCGACGTCTACACCTGGATCCGCGGCCTGGCCGGATAGCGCTGCCGCCCCCCGTTCAGGTCAGTCGTCGCGCGGGTCGCGCTCGCCCAGCCGCCGCAGCCGCTCGTTGCGACCGGCGGTCTCCGCGGCGAACGTCTCCTGGAACTCGGCGAATTGGCGCTGGATCTCCTCCAGCCCGAGCTGCTGCCCGGCCGGTACGGCCAGCAGCTCGCGAGCCTGCCGGTCCTGGTCGTCCTGGGCCTGGCGGACCGCCTGGACGACCTCCTCGGCCAGGGCCGCCACGTCCATGCGCAGCACGCGGGGAGAGAGGGTCACGCTCCGGAGGCGGCCGTCGGCGTCCACGACGGCGGTGGCCAGGCCGCTGCGGCTCTCGCCCTTGCCGACGATGTCCCGCAGGCCCTCGGCGGCCTCGGCCAGGCGGGCGACCTCGCGCTCGTTCTCCTTCAGCAGCCGTTCCACGTCGTGCTCGGTGTAGTCCATGGGACGCCACGTCATCGGCGGCTGGTTAATGAAAGGCGAGCCTGGGCTGGCGGATTGCTGAACCGCCCGTGAAGATCACGGCAAGCCGCCGGTTTCTCGGTGAATTTGGACAACAATCACGTTTTGTGTCGAATATTCAGCAGGATTCGGGCCAAGAGATCTATGTCACGTCCTCCACCATCGCGCACACGTGCAAGCGCGTCGATGAGGAGCTGCTGCCGGCCGTCGAGTTCGTGCACGGGCTCCAGCCGCTGACGGTCGTGGACGGGCTCGGCTTCGGAGCGATCGGCGGCATGATGATCGGCGGCGCGTACGAGGAGTTCCGCCACTGGCTCGACACCACGATGACCGACGCGGAGAACGCGGTGCAGGGGTGGACGGACTGCCTCGACCGGGCCAAGCGCAACTGGCGCGCGGCCGAGGAGGCCAGCATCGTGCGGTACCGCGGCTGATGAGCACCCCAGACCCCTGGGCGCACACCCGGGCCACGCCGAACCAGCCGATTCCCGGCAACCCCTACGCCACCCCGGCCGGCACGCCGACCACGCCGCCGGCCACCGGGGGATACGGCCCTCCGCGATACCCGGGCACCCCGGGGTTCGGCGCGCCCAACCCCGGTCCGTACGGCACCCCCGCGCCGCAGCAGGCGGTCTCCGCCTGGCGCAACCCCTACATGCCCTCGCTCGGCGACCGCGCGCTCAGCGTGCTGAAGCGGGCCGGCAAGCTCGCCCTGGGCCTGGCCCCGGCCATCGCCATCGCGGGCGGCATGCTGGCCAACGAGCCCGGGATGGCGCAGGCGGTCAGCGTCCTGGACAGCGGCATGGCCTCGCGGCTCGACGACGGGATCAAGCAGCTGCTCCCGCAGATCCTGAACACGGCCAGGGACGGCTGGATCGCGCTGGACCGCGACGAGTTCGAGCGGGTGATCTGGACGTTCCACCGAGAGATCGGCGCGCTGCGCAACGTGATCAGCAAGGGCAGCGGCATGCTCGACGAGGTCGCCGCGTCCTACCGGAGCTTCTGGACCTGGGTCATGCGCATGAGCTTCGCCGCGATCGGCCTGCTCGTCATCGCCAAGGGGCTGCAGCGGGTGCCCAACACCTCGGTGTGGGGGCTGCTGCTGGAGAGGTACATCACCGCCGAGGTCAACATCGCCACGCTCTTCCTGGCCACCTCGATCGCCAGCACGCTGAAGGAGGGCGGCGACGTGCTCTCGACCATGGTCAAGAAGAACCACCAGTTCAGCTACATCACTCCGGGCGGGGAAGCCGCGATCGACTTCCGGACGATCACGATCGACGCCAAGGAGTACCCCTCGTTCGCCGAGCCCGCCCAGAACTCCGGCCTGCCCCCGCGCTACCAGGACTTCGACTGGATCGAGCCTAAGCGCGAAACTTCCCCCGCAACCCCCTAGAGTTGCCGAGCAAAGCATCTACTGGGGCATATGGGGTGTGAGGATGATCGAGCGCGAGTTCGGGGCTCTGGACCTCGACAGGGTCCTCAGGAACGCCGACAGGCAGATGGCGCGGGCCGTGGAGCTGCGGACGTCCATGGCGGAGCTGGTCGGCCGGGCCCAGGACGAGGACGGCCTGGTCAAGGTCGAGTTCTCCAGCGCCGGGCTGAAGGAGCTCATCCTTCACCCGAAGGCCATGCGCCTGACCTCCGGCGAGCTCTCCGCGAGCATCAAGCAGCTCGTCAAGGAGGCCGCGGCCGACCTGCAACGCCAGGTGGCGGACATGATGGAGGAGGCCTTCGGCGAGGACAACCCCATGCGCTTCGGCACCGACGCCGACGGAGCCCTGGAGCAGGTACGCCAGTCCGAGGCGGCCTACAACCGGACCGTCGGGGACCTCATGGGCGAGCTCGACCGGATCCGGCAGCGCATGGAGGGCTGACTCTTACCGGCCGGACCGGCCCCTGATCGCGATCGTGGGGCCGGCCGGCCGGTGACGGGCTAGCCGATCTTCTCGGGGCTCGTCGGGTGCTGTGACGACCAGATGTCGCCCTCCGGGTCGTAGATCTCCCGGTCGCGCTCGCTGCTCTGGTCGGCGCCGCCGCCGCCCATTCCCATCCCGGGCGGGTAGGCCATGAAGCCGGAGCCCGGGGTGGCTCCGCCTCTGAGCACCGCCGGGCTCGCCGTCGGCGCCGTCCCGCCCGTGCCGTACCAGGTGCCGACGCCCGGCTGCCCCGGCCCTGCCGAGTACGGGTTCGGCGTGGTCGTGGTCGTGGGCATCTGGGACGTCGGGGTGATCAGGCTGGTGTTGGGCGTGGACTGGTACGGGTTCGACGTCGTCGGCGTGGTGGGGTTGGCCGGGTTGGCGTCGGCCAGCTGGGTCTGGTCGTTCGCGCCGATGACCGGGGGCACGCTCTGCTGATCGGTGCCGTTCTGGTCCTGGGTCCCCGGCTGGTTCTGCGACGGGTCGCCGGTGCCGGGCTGCCCGGGGGTGGACGGGTCCTGCGGGTCCGTGGAGGAGCCGTCCCCGCCGGGCGTCTGGTCCTGGCCGGAGCCCTGATCCTGGCCCGGGTCGCGGCCGTCCTGGCCGGAGCCCTGGTCCCCCGAGCTGCCGCTCTGGTCGCCCTGGCCGTTGCCGCCCGTGCCGCCCGTGCTGCCCGTGCCACCCGTGCCGTTCGTCCCGCCGCCGGTGCCGCCGCCGTCCGAGCCGTTGCCGGTCCAGTACTCGGTCCGGCCCGTGGGCGTCTCGGTGCCGCTGCCCGGGTTCAGCTTCGGCGCGTTCTCGGTGTCCACCGTCATCGGGTTGATGTCGGGGACCTCGAACGTCAGGCCCTCGGCGATCTGGGAGTTCAGCTCCAGGATCTCGTTGTTCAGGTTCTCCAGGTGCTTCCTGGCCAGCGCGTCCGGGGTGAGCAGGGGCAGCTCCGGGCTGCCGGTGGTCCCGCCTCCGGTGTTCTCCGAGGTGATCAGCGGCGTCGTCTCTTCGCCGAGCGTGCCGTAGTTGCCACCGTTGTTCGACAGGCCGCCGTTCAGGTTCTCCTGGATGGAGGGGGCGGGCATGGTGGACTTGTAGTGCCTGATCCGCTCGGCGTACTGGGTCATCGGCTCGCCGGTCTGGTGCATGGCGGCGCCCAGCGCGCCCGCGCTGGCGTGCAGCAGCCGCAGGGCCTTCAGCGCCTTGGTGGCGCCGTCGCCCCGCCACACCTCGGCCAGCTCCTCGGCCGCCTTCATGAAGGCGCCCTCGACCCCGTCGTCGCCCCGTACCAGTTTGGCGGCGTCCATGTAGCTCTGACCTGCCCGCTCGACCCGGTCCGGGTCAGCGCTGTTCAGCCAGTTGGCGATCTGGGCCCTGGTGGTGTTGCAGTCGGGAGCGGTGACGCCGAGGTAGTCGTAGATCCTGATCGGCTTCCACTGGTCAGCCATCTATGTCATCCCTGCCGCTTCTCACGCACTGCTGTCCTTGTGGCCTTTTTCGTAGTTCACGATGGCCTGCTCAACCGCTTCCGCCCACTTGTCGGCCTGCTCCTGGAGCTTGGAGTAGCTGGGGCCGAACACCTCGTAGGCGTTCTCGACGTTCAGGCCGAAGTTGCTGGCGACCTCCCACGAGCCGGTGGAGGTCGGCCCGACGTTGCCGAGTCCCGCCACGTTGGCCACCGTGCCGGGGCCGCTCCAGGTGGCGCTCATGCTCGCCGGGGCCTGGCCGGACAGCGCCCCGAGGCGCCTGCGCAGCCGCCGGATCACTTCGCGGACCCCCTCGTGATCGACGTACGGCCCGCGGCCGTCGTCGTCACCGAGCCCGGGGAAGTTCCTGGCCAGCTCCAATTCCGGCGGGGGCGAGCCTTCATCTGCTGGGGGGCGGCTCATGTCTTGCCTTTCGATTCACCGCGGATGTACGGATTCGTCGTCGACTCGTCGCTTCTGAAGTAGTCCTCGTCCTCGAGCAGCCACGTGGTCCGGGTGGTCTCCTTGCGCTCCTGGCCACCCTGCGAGCCGGCAGGCGGAACCATCGGGACCATCGAGGAGCCGCCGCCCACGCCGCGCAAGGCGTTCGCGGCGCTCGCCGCGCCGGACGCGCCGAAGTTGCCCGCTCCCGCGTTGGTCCCGGCGTACGGGCTGCCGATGCCCGTGGCGTTCGGCAGGCCGGTGGTGCCAGGGGCGCCGGGCGCGCCGGGGGCGCCGGGGGCGTGGAGGGACGACGGGTCGGGGAGGCCCGCCAAGGAGGTGCTCGGGCTGTTCACCGAGCCGTTCGGCGCGGTCGGGGCGGTAGCGCCGGGGGTCGTGACGCCCGGGGCGTTCAGCCCGTTCGCGCCGGCGCCCGGCCCGGTGCCGATGCCGTCGAGGTTCGTGCCCGGTATCGATCCCGCGCCCGTGCCCGGGCCCTGGATCGTGCCGTCGGGGTACCCGCCCGGCACGTTCGTGTCGCCGAGCCCCGGGATCTGGTGCCGGCTGGGGTCCTGCAGCCCGTCCTGGTTCGGGTAGCCCAGGCCGTCGAGGCCGGTGCTCGCCGGCAGGTAGGGCTGGCCGGGGCCGGTCGGCAGGCCGTTGGTGATCCCGCTCGTGTTGTTCAGCGGGATGGTGGGGACGTTCGGAGTGAGGGCGTCGAACTGGGGGATCTCGGTCCTGAGGTTCGCCGGGAACACGTTGTTGTTGAGCCTGGTGGCGTCCGTCAGCAACCGGATGTGTTCCTTCGCCTTCTTCCTGTCCTGCTCCTCCTTGGAGTCCCCGAACAGGTTCTGCATCGGGCCGTCGGTGAAGATGGCCGTGACGCCGCCGGCGATCGTGCCCACGACGGCGCCGATCACCGCTCCGGGCACGGCGCCGATCATCGCGCCGCCGGCCGTGCCCACCATGCCGCCCTGGAACGCGCCCTCCAGGATGGAGACGTCGCGGTCAGGTGACTCGGGCAGCTTGTCCCCGCCGAACGCCGCCAGCGTGTGGGCCTGGAGGATCAGCGCGGGCGCGACGCCGGAGGGGTTGGTGGGGCACTGCTCGGCGTTGACGGGCTGGTCGGTGATCGTGGTGGACACGTCCGCGGCGGCGTCCCGCAGCCTGCGCAGCGAGGCCTTGACCGTCCGCGCGTCGTCGCCCACGGTCCAGTGCAGGTCGAGCTCCCGCAGATGCCGGTCGATCACCCCGACCAGGTTGTCGAGGCGCTGCTTGGCCGTGAGGAGCTCGGAGGCGGCGTTGCGCAGCAGCTCGGGCTTGTTCTTGGTGAGCGTCTCCCGCAGCATGTCGAGCGTCGCGCCGTCGAATTCGTCGCCGTCGATCTGCGTCCTGATCGGCTGCTCGTACTCCGCCATCAGACCTGCCGCCGATCCTCGCCGCCCTCGGCGTTGTCGTAGTTGCGCAGTGCCGTGTTGAACAGCTCGATGACGCTCTCCACCTGGTCGGCGATGTTGGCGTACGAGGTGGTGACGGCGCGGATGCCGTTGCCCGCGCTCGTCTGGAAGCCGAGGGCGGCCGGCCAGAACCCGCTCATGGCCTCGGCGTCGTCGTTCAGCTGGACGACCGACCCCGTCTGCGTGAGAACAGGCGTGGCGTCGCCGCCGTTGTCGCTGTCGGGGCGCAGGAGCGCGAGCGCCTCTTCCAGGTCGGTCCTGGCGGCCTTGATCGCTCTCCTGCTGAGGTCTACCCCACGATCGGTGCCCATGCGCCCCCTCCGCTCTCAGCGCCCCCCGGCGGTGCCACCTCGGCTGTCCTACTTGCCGTCGAAGATCTGGGCGTTGATCCGCTCGACCTGCTGCATGTTCATGTTCGTGATGTTGATGTTCTTCTTCATCAGGTCCACGAACTGCGACATGTCCCTGGCCTCGGTCTCCCAGACCTGGCGGACCTCGTTGAAGACGGTCTTGGCCTGGCCCTGCCAGATCGCGCTCTTGGCCAGCAGGTCCCGCTCCAGCTGCTCCAGAGTGGTGACCATGTCGTTGAACGCCCTGGCGAAGGCGTCCTCACCCTCTCCGAGTCCGGAGAAGTTGACTTTTGTAATATCGAAAATGTCGTCAGCGGGCATTGCGGCCTCCAGTGCTGCTTGGTCGGTCAACTGCGGCGGATCGTCACCGCGACATCGGGGCGGCGTTGATCAGCGCGGCGATCTGGTTGATCGCCTCCGTCCGCTCCTGGTTGAACGAGGCGTAGTTGGTGTTGCTCGACCCGATGTTCTCGGCGAGGCGGCGCAGGCTCCCGAGGATGACGTCCATGCGCTCGTGCCACTTCTTGTGCACGGCGTCGAACGCGGCCTCCGACTGGCCGACCCAGTGTGCCTTCAGGGTCACACCCGCGGTGTCGAGGTTCATCTGGATCGTGCGCAGGCGCGTGGCTGCGTCCTCGATGAGCGTGATCGCTGCCTTGAGATCGGATTCACTTACTTGAGTCTGCGGTTCTGCCCCCACAGGGTCTCCCTCCCTTGCTGGTCGGCTGACTCCTGCCGACAACCTTGTGTCGGCAGAATCGTCACATTAGTGAACTTCTACCCCTAGCGTCGCACGTGCTGGCGTTAATTTTCCATATCATTGGGGCGGATGGTGGGTGTATTCGCAGAACGCAGTGGTTTAGGGCCCCTGATGGGCGTACACGGCGACTGACCGTAATGTCGCGCTATCCGCCTGTACGGCACCTGTGTGGCTGGCGTACCGTGTGGGGGCGAAGTGACTAGGGGGGCACATGGCCGACTCATCAGAGACTGACAACCCCTTCGGGGACATCTCGAGCCTCGGCACGAGCATGAGCCCGAGCTCCATCGACCCCAACTTCAAGATGCGTCACTCCAGCGTCAGGACGCTGGGCACGAACGTGGCCGGCTACGGCCAGGACCTGACGCAGATGAGCGACAAGACCCGGTCCATCGACATGCACACGCTGACGTTCGGCGTGATCGGCGGCGGCCTCAACGTCGCGCACCGCTCGGTGCGCGACAACGCGGCCGACGCGCTCAAGCAGGGCAAGGAAGTGCTCGACTCCTGGAAGGACGCGCTCAGCACCGCGGCCGACAACACCCAGCAGGCCGAGGAGGCCGGCAAGACCGGCGACGAAAAGGGCGGCGGCAAGACTCCTTCGCTTCCGAAGACGCCCGGCGGGCTGGGGAACCTGGGCGCCGGCGGGCTGGGCGGGTCGCCGACCGGGCTGGGCGATCTCGGCGGGAGCAAGGTCGATCCCTCGGACCTGAACCTCGACAAGCCCTCGCCGGGCGATCTGGATCCGTCGGACCTGGACCCGTCCGACATCGACACCCCGGATCTCGACCAGCCCGACCTGACGCAGCCGGACCTGACGCAGCCGGATCTCACCCAGCCGGACCTGACGCAGCCCGGGGCGACGCAGCCGGATCTGACCACCCCCGATCTGTCCGGGGTGCAGCAGCCGAACACGAGTATCCCCGACCTCAACGGCGTCAACCAGCCCACGGGCACCAATCTCGCCGGGGTGGACCCGAACCTGGCCAACACGCCCATCCCGCAGGTCCGCACCCCGGACGCCACGGCCTACGACCCGCGCACCTCCGTCTCCGTGCCGCGTAGCTCGGTCGGTTACCCGGAGGGCGCGCTCGGGAGCACCGGCTCGGCCGGGTCGGGCGTGGGCGCGCCGGGAAGCCTCGCCCGCGCGCTCAACACAGGCACGCCGATCTACCCGCCCCCCATGGGCGGCGGCGCCGGTGGCGCCGGCAACGAGGACAAGGACCGCGAACGCGGCGCGCACGTCCCCGAGGAAGAGGGCGTGTGGGGCATGGACGAGGACTACGCGCCGGCGGTGCTCGGCAGGGAGGAATAGGCGAGGCAAGTGGCGCCATACGACGGGGATCTAGAGGTCTTCATCGGAGCCCAGGCGACCGCGACGGCGGCGGCGTTCGTGATGCCGTACACGTATCCGATCGTCGGGCTCATGGGGCTGTTGATAGCGGACCCGGCCGAGCAGCATCGGGCGGCCGAGCAGTGGCTCGACAAGAACTCCGTCAACATCGGGCCGGCGACGACCACGAACGGCTCGATGTTCAGCCAGCCGCAGGAGTTCCATCCGCCGATGGTGGCGCCGGCGCGGGCCGAGAACTCATCGGGGCTCAGCGACCTGGCCTACCTCCGTAGCGAGCTGAGCCGGCTGAGCAGGGAGATCGGCAACTCGGAAGACTGGGCCGGCCGGGCGTACAAGTCCTTCCTGGAGAAGGTCGACGTGCTCGACGGGCACCTGGCCACGCTCGACAGCAACAGGGAAGGCTGCGGGAACACGCTCAAGTGCTCGGCGCAGGGGTTCCACGCGCTGATGATCTTCTGCGTGGCCGTCGCGGGAGTCCTGGCCGCGCTGGCGAGCTACGTCCTGCTGGCGCGGGCCACCGCCTTCGGGGCGCTGGCCGAGGGGCAGGCGGTCAGCATCTCGACCACCCTGCACACGACGATGAAGCAGGTGTTCGCCAGCCACTGGAAGCTCGTGCTCAAGGCCAGTGTCATCCTCGGGCTGGCGGGCGTCGCCTACAACCAGTTCGCCCAGGACCTGCCCGGCCTGCAGGCCGTGTCCGGCAGCAAGCCGAACCTGATGGAGGCCAGCGCCATCTACAACCCGGCGGAGGCGGACATCGCCGACTCGCCGGAGAGCGCGCTCGACACGAGCCAGCTCGAAGGATCCTCCCCCCTGCCCGAGTTCGGCTGGTGACAGCCGCTCCGGACGGCCGAGCTCGCCGCTACCTGCTGGCGGCGGTCAAGGGCGATCTGGCCGCCGCGGGGTCGAGCGCCGGCCCCTGCGGGATCGAGTGCATGAGACTCGCCGGCACCGGCGCGACGTCCGTGGCCTCGTAACCCAGGCTGGCCAGCACGTCGGCTGACGGCACCGGATAGCGCACCCCCTGGTCGGTGATCAGCGACAGCGCGCTGGTCACCGCGCCCAGCTGGCCCTCGCCGGGCAGCACTCCGGCCACCACGGCGCTGCCCGGCGGGAGCAGAACCTGGTCGAACCGGTCCTGGACGCCGGCGTTCGACGGCGTCGGAATCGCGATCTTGCTGCCGACCGTCACCTTCGCCGCGGTCGAGCCGGCCGCCGTGCCGGCGTAGACCGAGCAGAGCGGCACCGTGCCGGGCACGTTGATCACCCTGGGCATGGACGCGGGCAGGGTGTTGTCCATGACCGTCTGGCGCGAGGGCGAGGCGTTGGCGGAGGCGGCGTCGATCGGTATCTCCTTCGCCGGGCGGTTGCCGTACGCCTTCTTGATGGACGGGTCCTCCAGCAGGAGCCGGGCCTGCACCGCGGAGATGGGCGCCAGGCCGTCGTTGAGCAGCACGTACCAGCGGGCCGAGGTGCCCGGCAGGGCCGGCACCGTGTACACCTGGCCGACCGTCGCGGTGACCTTGCCGTTGGTACGGACCTTCCGCCCGAGGTTCGCCACCCTCGGGCCCCGGAAGTCGTGCCCGGCGGGCAGCGCGTTCAGCCAGGCCGCGGGCACCTTCCTGGGCTGCGCGTTGAGCGCGCGCACGCCGTGCTCGTTCACCCGCAGGCGGCGGTCGCCCCAGATCACCCAGTTCTGCTGCCCGTCGGAGACCACCATCGCGTCCCCGCCCACCGGCCGCCCGC
>NZ_VCKX01000177.1 GCF_005889725.1 Nonomuraea zeae | reverse complement strand
CCCACCGCCTGGCCAGCGTCCGCTACGCCGACCGCATCTACGTCCTCGACCACGGCAAGATCACCGAACAGGGCGACCACGCCACCCTCATGGCACTCGACGGCCTCTACGCCGACCTCTACACCCTGCAAGCCAGCGCGTACCGCTAGCCGCCGCCCGGCACGTCTCAGCTAGGCGCCGGGTGCGGGCGGCCTCCCCACCGCCCGCACCCGGCCGCCGCGCCCACACTCCTGAATTTCGGGCGAACTCCCAGGGCACCGCCCACCCGCCCAGGGACACCACCCTTGGGCCGCCCAACCAGCCAAGGACCCATCCCAGGGCCCGTCGTCCAACCCGCCGGAGTCATCGCCCCCTGATAGAATGATCAGGACCCCGGACGGACAGACCGCCGGGGATTTGCTTTTCATGTCCTCTCCCCACCGCGCGATCCTCGGCGCGACGATCCCCCTCCTCCTGTCCATGAGCACCGGCATCATCGCGCAGCTCGTCGGGACCTCCCTGCTCGGACACCAGGCCACGGCCCAACTGGCGGCCTTCGCGGTGGCCAATGCGGCGCTCGCCCCGGTCACCGCCGCCGTGTCCGGCGCGCTACGGGGCATGGCGCCGTTCATCGCCCTCTTACGCGAGCCTCCCGCCGAGGCGCTGCCGATCTTGCGGGACGCGCGCTGGCTGAGCATCGCGATCGGCGCGTCCGGCGCGGGTGGCGGGAACGCCCGATGAGGTGACGGTTGAACTCGGTGTCCTGCCGCTGCTCCTCGCTGCGCAGGTGCTGCTGTTCTCGGCGGGCGGAGGTGCCAACGGGATGCTGATCGCGTTGGGACGCAGCCGGGAGGTGCTCTGGTCGAGCGGGTCCGGCACCGCCGCCGAGGTGATCCTGTCCCTCGTCCTGGTGCCCAGGCTCGGTATCCTGGGCACCGGCATCGCCATGCTGGCATTCAGCGCCGTGGCCGTCGCCATGTCCAACACCTTGCTGCTCCGCCTGCCCGAGCTGGCCGGGCAGTCACTGCGGCTCGGGCGTCCCCGGCCTCAGGAGATCCTGTGCATGGCCCGGGTCGGACTGCCGATGTCCGCCACGCTTCTGATCAAGTTCATGGTCATGGGCGGCGTCACTTACGCCGCGGCGCGGACGGGGCGCAGGGAGCCGCCGCGCACGCCATCCTCGGGGCTCTGGGCGGGTTTCTGACGCTGACCGCGTTCGCCGTCGGGCAGGCCGCCACGCCGGAGATCGCCAGGGCTGCCTCCTCCGCCGAGGCCCGTGAGATCAACCGGGCCGCGCTGGCGATCGGGGCGGGCGGGGTGCTGGTCGGAGGGCTCGTCCTGGTCATCGCCGGCCGCGCAGTGCTGGAGCTGTTCACCTCGGACCCGGGCGTGGTCGTCGTCGCCCTGCTGCCGCTGGTGGTCGCGTACTCGCTGGTCAACGGCGGCGGGATCGTGATGTCGGCGGGCATGGTGGCGCTCAGGCGCTCGACCTGGACTCTGGGCTCGGTCATCGTCGGGCATGGGCTGCTCGCCCTGGCGATGTTCCCGGTGGCGGGGGAGTGGGGGCTGACCGGTTTGTGGACGGCGTTGACTGCGGGCAGCGCGCTCATCCTCGTGGTGCAGCTCAGCGGCTTCCACCGACACAGCTGATGCCCCTGCGGCGCTTCCGCGTTCTGTTGCGAGACGGCTCGGCTTCGGCGCTGCGGCGCGTTTTGCTCTCCGGCGCTTTCGCGGCCGTTGGTGCTTTCGCTCTCGGTCCTGCGGCGCCTCCGCTCTCGGCACCTTTCGGGCCGGAGCGGAGGCGTGTGGTGCGGACGGGCGGGTGCGGGTGGCGGTCAGCAGGAGGAGAGCATGCCGCCCAGTGCCGACTTCTCCGCGTTGTCGAGGCTCAGGCCCCAGTACCACTTGACCTGGATCCAGGCCCGCGCGTAGCGGCAGCGCTCGGCGGTGCGCGGCGGCTGCCACTCGGCCGGGTCCTGGTCGGACTTGGACTGGTTGACGTTGTCCGTTTTACCGATCGGCTCCAGGACACCGGGCGGCTGACGGTTACGGGCCGTCACGTGTCGCATGTCGCGTCGCCGGCGTGCGGGTGTGACGGCCCCGCAAAGGCCCTCTGAGAGCCGCCAATACGCCCGCGCGCGCGAGGGTACCCGATGCGACACGTCCTGCTGGGCCGACATCGACCACGACACGGCGCTCATCTGCAACGAAGCCTTTGCTCCGGCCCTGCCTGGTTTGGATGGTCACCTAAGTGCCCGTACCAACCGCAGGGGCCAATGGTTATCTTGGGTTCTCGACTCTTCTCCCAGGCCAGAGCGCTGTGATCTTGTCAGGCAAGTAAGGCGCATTGGCCGGCCTCCGCCTCACCACCGCAGATCCCGATGGCCTCGGGGCGCCCTCGAACAGAACGATCATCATTCATCCATCGTCGGTCTCGAGGTCAGCCTTCGAAGATGGAATGAGCGTGGTTACTTCACGGAGGGCTATTTCCTGAAGTAAAAATGGATGGCCTTGCGCGGAGTGAGCCCCGGCTTCGGTCGTCGCAGGAAAGATCATCTGGAATGCGTGGCCTGATGCTCCTGCCAGCGGTGCAGCAGGGTGGGGATCTCCTTGAGCATGAACTGGTAGAAGTCGCGCATCTGCGTCAGCCGTCGATGCGCGGG
The DNA here is from genome assembly GCF_005889725.1 of Nonomuraea zeae. Lineage (GTDB taxonomy): Bacteria > Actinomycetota > Actinomycetes > Streptosporangiales > Streptosporangiaceae > Nonomuraea > Nonomuraea zeae. Next base: position 23,165 of record NZ_VCKX01000177.1, on the reverse strand, counting down.
ATCGCTGGCCGTGGTCGTGGCGATGCCGGTCTCGGCGGCGGCGAGCATGAGCTGGATGACCGTGTTCTGGCTGGTGAACAGCGTGGCCCAGGCGTCATCGCGGAGCCGGTAGTGCTCGCGGCGACTGCCAGGCGCGGGCAGGCGTTCGATCAGGCCGACCGACAGCAGGGACTTGACCGAGCCGGAGACCGAGCCGGCGCTGACGCCGAGCCGGTCGGCGATCTCGCCCATGGTGACCGTCTCGGCGTCGGTGAACAGGAACACCGCCAGTGTCCGCGCGGCCATGCGCTGCAAGCCGCCTTCGGTCAAGGTCAGGGCCAGCCGTTCGGCCGCCTGCCACTGCTCGTCTCTGTCGTTCACCCGCCACCTCCTAGGCGACAGGGTAGCGAACTTCAGAAGTGTTCAGAAACTTCTGAAGATTCGCTATATTGCTGACATCGGCTCCGTTCCGGAGATTCGATGGTGTGCCGGGAAGCCTGGTCGGCGACGTGAGTTCCTCACGTGCCGACGAGGAGATGACCCGATGACCTTGCTCAGCCGCCTGTTCGGCGTACGTCCCGCCATCCGGCACCCGGTGCAGGGGCGGCGCGACATCGTGATCCCGGCCACGGACGGCGTGCCACTGCTGGCCACCCACTACTACCCAGCTGATCTGGACCGGCCGCCGCTGGTGCTGCTGCGCAGCCCCTACGGCCGGGGCAACGCGCTCGATCAGCTGCCGAAGCTGCTGGCCGAGCGCGGATACCAGGTGCTGTACCAGAGCCTGCGCGGCACGGCCGGCTCCGGCGGCCGCTTCGACGGCTTCACCATCGACCCAGCCGACGCCGACGGCACGCTCAGCTGGCTGCGCGCCCAGCCGTGGTTCGGCGATCAGCTGGCCACCTGGGGAGCCAGCTACCTCGGCCTCGTGCAGTGGGAGCTGGCCGCCCGGCACATCCCGGAATGGAAGATCGCGCTCATCCAGGACGCGCCGTCGGCCTTCGCCGAGCACTTCATGTACCCGGGCGGCGCTTTCGCGCTGGGCAACGCACTGGGCTGGGTCCAGCTTGTGGACACCATGTTCAGCGGCAACTTCTCCCTGCCCCGGCAGATGCTGGCCACCTTCACCGCCGGTCGCAAGCTGCGCCGCGCCACCCTCACCCTTCCGCTGGAGCAGGCCGATCGCGCGTTGACCGGGCGCCGGGTGAGCTGGTTTCAGGAGTGGATCAGCAATGGCCGCGGCCAGGCGTACTGGGAGCGCACGGACCACCGCGCCAACACCGAGCGGATGCCGCCCCGGGTGCACCTGCAGGGCGGCTGGTACGACTTCTTCCTGCCCAGCATGCTGGCCGACCACGCGCGCCTGCTGGCCGCCGGGCGCGAGGTCCGGCTGCTGGTCGGACCGTGGGGACACGGCCGCGGCCTGTACACCCGCGAGGGCATGCAGGACGCGCTGGCCGCCCTGGACGCGGCCATGAACGGCGATGCCGCACCCACCGGGGTGCGGGTGTTCGTCACCGGCGCGAAGCGGTGGCGAGACCTGCCCGGCTGGCCGCCCGCACACCAGCCCACCAGCTGGTATCTGCGCCCGGGCGGCCGGCTGAGCCGTGAGGAACCTGCGCCTGAGGCGAGCCCCAGCCGCTACCGCTACGACCCCGGTGACCCGACCCCCACAGTGGGCGGGACGGCGGTGAGCAGGTCCGCGGGCCCGAAAGACAACCGCGCCATCGAGGCCAGAGCGGACGTGCTCACCTTCACCACCGCCCCGTTGACCGAGGACGTCGAGGTGATTGGCCCAGTCCGGGTCCGCCTGCATGCCCGATCATCGATCCCGGACGTCGACTACTTCGCCCGCCTGTGTGACGTCAGCCCGCGCGGCCGCTCGCTCAACCTGTGCGACGGCATCGTCCGGCTGAACCAGCCCGGCGGCATACGCGCCGCCGACATGGGCGCGGTCGACATCGAGTTGTGGCCGCTGGCCCACCGCTTCGTCCGCGGCCACCGGATCCGGCTGCAGGTCTCCAGCGGTGCTCATCCCCGCTACGGCCGTAACCCAGGCACCGGCCAACCTTTGGCCGAGGCGCGCGAGCTCCGTGCATCAGAGCACGAGATCTTCCACGACCTCGACCACCCGTCAGCCCTCTGGCTCCCCTTGACTCCTGGAGCATCATGAAACTGCTCGTCCTCGGCGGCACCCACCACGTGGGCCGCGCCATCGTCGAAACCGCGCTTGAGCGCGGGGACGAGGTGAGCACGCTCAACCGCGGCCTCAGCCGCCCACCCGCCCCTGGAGTTCACGCGCTCGTCGCCGACCGCATCGACACCCCGGCGCTCACCGCCGCGCTCGCCGGAAAGGAGTGGGACGCCGTCATCGACACCTGGGCCTGGGCGCCCCGCGTCGTACGCGACAGCGCCCGCCTGCTGGCCGGTCGCACCGGACACTATGGCTACATCTCCAGCCGTGGCGTGCACCGCTGGCCGTGGCCGGCGAACGCGAACGAGAGCGCGCCGCTCGTCGACGGCGACCCCGACAGCGCCGATCACGCCGACTACGCCGCCGCCAAGCGCGGCGGTGAGCTGGCCGTCATCGCGTCCTACGGTGAGCGGGCGCTGCTGGCCAGGGCCGGGATGATCCTCGGACCGTATGAGGACGTCGGCCGCATCCCGTGGTGGCTGCGCCGCCTGGAGAAAGGCGGCCAGGTGCTGGCCCCGGGCCGGGCCGATGCGCCGCTGCAGTACATCGACGTCCGCGACATGGCGGCCTGGATGCTGCAGTGCGCCGAACGCCGGCTCGGCGGCGCCTACACGGTGACCGGCCGCCCCGGCGCGGCCACGATCGGGCAATTGCTGGAGACGGCGCTGGAGGTGACCGGCTTCGACGCCGAGCTGGTGTGGGCGAGCGAGGACCTGCTGCGCCGCGAGAGCGTGTGGCTGGGCATGGAGTTCGGGCTGCGCTTCCCGCACGACCCCGCGCCGACCGGCATGAACGACGCCGACGTCAGCGCCGCGTTCGCCGCCGGGCTGACCACCCGGCCGCTGCGCGACACGCTCGCCGACACCTGGGCCTGGCTGCAGACCGAAGGCGACCCCGCCCCGCGCCTGGACGCCCCCTCACCCGACACCTGGCTCGACCCCGCCGCCGAGCGGCGCGTCCTCGACCAGCTCTGACCCTCTACCTGCTTCAGCGAGGAACCTTCATATGCGCGCCATCATCATCGGAGCCGGCATCGCCGGGCTGGCCGCCGCCCTGAGGCTTTCCCAGATCGGCTGGGACAGCCTCATCATCGAACGCACCCCCACCCGGCGCAGCGGTGGCTATGCCGTCACCTTCGGCGGCATCGGCTACGACGCCGCCGAGCGGATGGGCATCCTGCCTGACCTCCGCAAGCGGGCCTTCGTCACCGAAGAACTCGTCTACCACAAGCCAGGCGGTGAACGGCGTTTCTCCCTGAGTGGCGAGATCATCGCCGCGACCATGGGCCCGCGCTCGATGAACATCCTGCGCGGCGACATCGAAACCGTCCTGTACGACAAGGTGCGCGACAGCGCCGAGATCCGCTTCGCCACCACCGTCACCGCCGTCGACCAGGACACCCGCGCCGTGCACGCCACCCTCAGCGACGGCACCGTGGAGCACGCGGACCTGCTGATCGGCGCCGACGGCCTGCACTCGGCCACCCGCGCCCTGGTCTTCGGCCCCGAACAGGACTACCTGCTCGACCTGGAGCACCAGGTCGCCGTCTACATGCTCGACAAGCGCCCCGCCTCCATCGCGCCCGGCACCACCGCCACCCTGTCCTCGCGTGGCCGCACAGTGGCGGTCATCAGCGCCGGCGACGGCCGTAACGTCGCCTTCTTCGGCTACCGCACCGCACGCGGCGCCCGCCACGACGACCGGGGCGACGACCCCGCCACGGTGCTGCCCCAGGTGTACGGCGATCTCGGCTGGGTCATCCCCGAGGTCCTGGCGGGCATGGGGAGGACCGACTCGGTCTACTTCGACACCATCAGCCAGGTCGTCGCCCCCACCTGGAGCCGCGGCCGCGTCGTTCTGCTCGGCGACGCCGCCTGGTGCGTCACCCTGTTCGCCGGCTACGGCTCAGCGCTGGCCGTCGGCGGTGCCTACCAGCTCGGCACCGAGCTGGAGCGTCACGGCAGCGACACCGGCGGCGGCATCGGAGCCGCCCTGGCCGCCTGGGAGACCGCGCTACGGCCGGAGGTGGAGGCGAAGCAGAAACTCGGCCGCCGGGTCAAAGGCGTCTACGCGCCCGCCAACCCGCTGCTGCTGTGGCTGACCCAGCTGCCGTTGCGCCTGGCCGCCCTGCCGCCGGTGCGCCGGTACATGACCCGCCGCTTCATCAAGGGCTGAGCCGTCTGAGCCCGCTGCTCTTTGGGATGGGGAACGGCTCGATCAGCACGCGAGCCGGACCTGATCCGACTCCGCCATGGTCACGCCGTTGATCCGGATCTGTGTGTAGTAATAGTTGTCCCCAGGACAGGTGCCTCGAGCTCTCAGGGTGCCGACTGCGTAGGTCCGCTCGTGGGAGGCGACGACGTCGTCCCACCACCCGGATTCCTTGTAGACGACGGCCACGACACTCACATTGCCGCACGTGGCGCCCTGCCGTCTGACTTCGCCGTTCACCGTGCCGGTGGGCCCAGGGCCGACGGTCCAGTAGGGCTTCCACGCCGCGTTGTCGCAGGCGGCTGCGACGGCCGCAGTTGCCGACGTCGTCGCTGAGGTGGTGAAGCCGACCGCGACCGCGGCCGCGAGCAGGAGCGAGGTGGTGGTTCGCAAGCGCATGTCTCCTCCAGAACGGCCGAGCCGGTGATGCGGATGCTGCCGTTCCTTCAGACTTCATCGCTGGGGACAGCCAGGCGAGGGCACGAGCCGGGCGTTCACCGGACATTGGAATCACCAGCTCTGGCCCGAGCTTCGGGCGCGTCGATGGCCGGCATCTCGATGCCATGCCGGGCGAGCTCCCGCGCGAGCGAGGTGCCGAACCGGCCCAGCCCGATCACGGCGATGGCAGGTGCGGCGGCTGCCATCGCCAGGTGGCGTTGCCGCCGGCGGCGATGCCTTTGCGCCACAGCGGGGCGGGCATCAGCCGGATCGTGGCCACCAGCGCCCGGTAGGCGGCGGTGGAGGTGGTGCGGTGGCCGTCGGCGCGGGCGCCGCGGGCGGTGGCCTGGGTGCGTGGGCGGCGCTCGGCGTCGTAGCGGCGCAACGCCGTCTCGACCGTGGACTCACCACCGGATTCATCACCGGACTCGTCGGCGAGGGCGGCGCCGAGCACGACCGCGTCCTCCAGGGACTGCCCGGCGCCCTGACCGCGATCCGGGCTCATCGCGTGGGCGGCGTCGCCGAGCAGCGCCACCCGGCCGTGGACGTAGGTGGGCAGCGGGTCCAGGTCGCAGATGTCGATGTGGATCACCGCCTGCTCCGGGGTGGCCGCGATCAGGGCCGGGATCGGCTCGTGCCAGGAGGCGAGGCGGCGGGCCGCCTCGCTCTTCTCCTTCGGGTAGCGGACGCCGGCTTGGCCGGCGGTGGTGACGTAGGCCCAGTAGGCGCGGCCGCGGCTGATCGGATGGATCAGGAAGTAGCCGCCGGGGCCCATGGTGACGCTGCCGGACAGCCCGTCGGCGACCGCAAATGCGCCGGTGCCGACGTCGGCGATGCCCAGCCAGGCGGTGCGGCCCAGGAACCGCGGCGGCGGCACGTCCGGACACAGCAGCCGGCGCACCGTGCTACGGATGCCGTCGGCGCCGATCAGCAGGTCGGCGCCGGCCTCGCCGCCGCTCCACGTGACCGTCACTGCGTCGTGGTCGTCATGGATGCCGGTGACCTCCGCCCCGGTGCGCACCCATCCGGCGGGGACCGCCTCCAGCAGCACCCGGTGCAGGTCCGCGCGGTGGAAGGCGGTCAACGGGGTCGGGTCGCCGGGGCGGGCGCGCTGCAGGTAGCGGCCGTCCGGCAGCCGCAGATTGCCGGCGGAGTAGGTGGGCACCCCGGCCGCGCGCGCCTGCTCACCCACGCCGAGCTCGGCCAGCGCGCGCATGGCGTTCGGGGCCTGGGACATGCCAGCGCCGATCTCGCCGAGTTCGGCCGCCCGCTCCAGCAGGACGGCCTGCCAGCCGATCCGGTGCAGAGCTAAAGCAGCGGCCAGTCCGCCGATGCCGCCGCCGACCACGATTGCCCGTCCGGTCACGGCGTCTCCTCACCGTCAAGAGCGCCTGCGTTGGCGGAGCCGGGATCGGCGGGGTTCAGGGGCGGCGCGCTCTTGAACACGCCTGCCATCCATTCGAAGGTGGCGTGCGCCTGGCGGATGCGCGCGGCCCGTCCGTCGTCCGGGCCGACCAGGGTCAGGCCGTCGCGGGTGATGTCGAGAAAGGAGGTGATGCCGGCGATCTGCTGGCGGGCCACCACCGCCCAGGCGTCGTCGGCCATCCGGTAGTAGACCGTCCGCTCGCCCGGCCGGGTGCGCCAGGTCAGAAACCCCATGCTGGTCAGCAGCCGCAGGTTGGAGGTCAGCGAGGCGCGGCTGGCCCCGATCGCCTCGCTGACCTGACCCGCCGACTGCTCCGGCGGATCGCACACCATCAGCCAGCCCAGCACCCGCCCGGCGATCGGCGGCACCCCATCCCGGGCCAGATACATGGCCACCCGCTCCACCCACTCCAGCAACGGCTCCTGCTCGGTCACGCCGGATCTCCTCCTATTGCAGTTGTTTCAGTATGCGCTAAAGTCGCTGTATCAGGATACGTCCCGGCCGGGGCGTGCTGTGGGAGAGCCGGGAAGTCTGGTCGGCCCGCGACGAACCGTCGCGGAGAAACAGGAGGACTTTCCCCGATGTCATCTCGCGCCCTGTCGGTGCTGCTGGGCAGCGGCATCGCCGCCGGCGTTCTGGTGCCGGCGCTGCTGTGGGCCGATGGCGCCACCCGGCCCGGCTACAGCCTGTGGCATCACGGCGCCAGCCAGCTCGGCACCGGCGAGCGCGGCTGGCTGCTGATGATCAACTTCGTGCTCGGCGGGCTGCTGCTGGCCGCCTTCGCCGCCGGGGTCCGCCGCGCCCTGCGAGCCGGGCAGGGCGGCGGGCGGGGCTCGACCTGGGGGCCGATCCTGCTCGCCGCCACGGCGGCGGGCCTGGTCGTGGCCGGGCTGGTGCCCACCGACCCCGCGCTCGGCTACCCGCCCGGCCAGTCCAATCCTGGGCAGCCGCACATCGTCACCGCCTCCGGCATCGTCCACCAGGTGGCCGGCTTCCTGCTGTTCGCCGGGCTCAGCGCCGCCGCGTACGTCCTGGCCGGACGCCTGGGCCAGACGAGCCGCCGCTGGGCCGTCTACTCCCGGCTGTCCGGGACGCTCATCATCGTCTTCGCCTTCGCCGCCGGCATCGCCTACCGCCTGGACACCCAGGGCATTTGGCGACCGGCTCCCGCGGGCATGCTCGAACACCTAGCCCTCCTGGCCGGGTTCTGCTGGGCTGCGGCCGTGGCCGTTCACCTGCTCCGGCACGCAGGCGTCCACCACACAAGCCGCCCTTCTCCGGAGGCGCACGACACCGATGCTCACCAATGACCGCGGCCGCATCTGTCACGTGCGGCCGCCCGGCCCGCCGGCGCCGACCGCACGCGCCCACAGGCGGTGATAGAAGAAGGTCCGCTACACGCCACGCCGGGCCTCGGCTCCGGCCACCCCATCGGTTTCACCGGCGCGGTATGTCTTGACCAGCAGCCGGGCACATCTGAACGTCAAGCCCGGCCATGACGTAGCGCGCATGATAGATATCGCACTGTCATGGCCGGTGGTCGTCGCTGCAGAATCTGGCGCAGGTCGGCGGGGCGGCCGTCGGCCGAGGTGAGATGAGCTGCCGGGGGGCTGGCGATGCTGCTGCTGATAGCTGAGATCGTGGCCGGGTGGGCCATGCTGGCCTTCGCCGCGGATCACCTGCTTGTGGGCTCGGGCCGGCTGGCCGAGCGGCTCGGGCTGCAGCCCGCCGTGGTGGGTACGCTCGTCATCGGGTGCGTCGCCGGCGCCCCGGAGGTCATCGTGGTTGCTACCTCCGGCCTGAGGGGACATGGCGAGCTGGCCGCTGCCGCATTGGTCGGCGCCAACCTCGTCAACGTGACGCTGGTGCTCGGCGTCGGCGGGCTGATGGGGGGCCTGGCGGTCCGTTCCCGGCTGCTGCAGCGTGAGGCGCTGCTGTCCGTGGCGGCGGTCACGGTGTTCGCGATCCTTCTCCTGCACGGGCTGGGCCTGGGCGCGAGCGTCACCCTGGCCGCGGCTCTGGCCGGCGCACTGGCGCTGCTGCACCATCTGGCCCGCTCGGCCCCTGGCGACGAGGTGGCGATCCAGGCCACCCGCTACCTGCGGACGGACGCGCCACAGCATCCGGGGCGCGAGGTGAGGCGAACGCTGCTCGGCCTGGCCGGGGTGCTGTCAGGCGCGCAGCTGCTCGTGATGGGCGCCTCCGGGTTCAGCGCGTGGACGGGCGCCTCAGCGGACCTGGCCGCTTTCACGCTGGTGGCATTCGGCCTGGCGCTTCCCGACCTGCTCTTCACGCTCCGGGCCCAGCGCTACGGCGGCGGTGACCTGGTCATCGCCACCCTGCTCGGCGCTAATCTGATCACCAGCTTGGCAGGCGGCGCCATCGCCGCCTTCACCAGCCGTCAAGCGCCCACTCTCGCGCCGACCCTCATCATCGCCATGGTGGCCGTCAGTGGCACCACCTGGCTCCTGCTCGCCCCCGGCACGCCACTGGGCCGCCCGCAATCGGCCATCCTGGTGATGGCCTACGCCCTGCTGCTGCTCCTGTCCATCTGACTGGGCGCGCCGGCCATACGGCTCCCATCACCTGCTCGCGCGGCATCTCACCCGGTGGCACCCGCACCCGCAGGAATCTCCGCTCAGCTCGGCCCGTCCTCGGGCAGGCGCCCCCGGAGCCGGTGGGCTTTGCCGAACCAGGCCGGGACGTCACGCTCGTCGTCGAAGCCGCGCGCCACCACGATGTCGGTCGAAGAATGCAGCAAGATCGAGGCCACGATGGTGACCGCGACCAGCTGGAAGACCTGCTGGGCGGCGGCGATGCCGGAGCTGAGCACGATCAGGGCGTACACCACCGAGGCGAAACCCTTCGGCCCGAACCAGGCGACCGCCGCCTGTTCACGCACCGACAGCCCCGAACCGAGGAACGACAGCCAGATGGCCGCCGGGCGGGCCAGCACCAGCGCCAGGATCGCGAACAGCCAGCCGGTCCAGCCGACCGAGCCGAGCAGCGCCGGGGTGATCAGCGCGCCGAAGACCAGCAGCGCGGCCAGCTTGAACAACTCGGCGATGAGCTCGCCGAAATGCTCGAACGAGGTCCGCTGCCGCTCGTCGAAGGTGGCCACCGTGATACCGGCGGCGAACGCGTCCGGGAACGGGTTCGCCTGCCGGGCCAGCGCCTCCGCCAAGGTCTCCACGCCCAGCTCCAGGTCCGACTTGGCCAGCGTCGCCTCGATCGTGCCCGCGGCCAGCTCGTTGGCCAGCGCCAGGATGACCGTGTTGCTTGCCGCGAACGCCTCCACCGCGGCCACGTACTGGTCGACCTTCGCAGCCGTGGCCGCGTTCAGGTCCCGGGCCTGCCGGCGCTCGCAGGTCTCGACCCACAGCCACAGGCCATCGCGCTGCGCCCCGAACACCGGCAGCTGCGCGCGGGTTTCGATAGGGATCCAGTCGATCGCTTTGCGGTTGGCGGTGGTGGTCAGGAGCCTGTGACAAGCCAACCCATGCTCATCTGTCACTCCGTTCTGGGATGTTCTACCAGGCGATGGGGCCGAGGCGGTCGATGAAGATCCCGGTCGGCCCGTCAGAGGCGAGCAGCGCGAGCTCGATGATCGGATCACTGCCCTCGGTGACCATCAGCTCGCCCGTGTGCATGTTCATGTCGGTGGCGGTGAACCTGCCGTTGGCGACCTCGCCGGGGGTCACGGCGTTGAACTTGATGGCCGGCAGCGCCTGGGCGTATCGGACGGTGATCATGTTCAGTGCCGCCTTCGACGAGGTATAGGCGAGTTCGTACATCTTCGAGACGGCTTGCCTGGGGTCAGTCACGAACGCGATGGACCCCCCGGCGCCGGTGACCATCACCACCCGCGGGTTATCGGCCGCCTGCAACAGCGGCAGGAACGCCTGCGTGACCCGGACCGGCCCGTACACATTGGCGTCGTAGACGGCGTGGATGTCCTTGGCCGTCGCGTCCGCCGGGTTGACACCGCCGCCCGGCGTGCCGGCGTTGTTGATCAGCACGTCCATTCGGTCGGTGTGCTCCCGGACTAGTCGCACAGCCCCGGCCACCGACTCCTCCGAGGTCACGTCCAACGGAACCATGATGGCGTGTGCGCCGTCGGCGGCCAGCTTCTGCGCGGCGGCCCTTCCCCGACCCTCGTCGCGTGAGCCGAGGAAGACCGTCCAGCCCAGCTCTCCGAGCCTGCGTGCGGTCTCATAGCCCAGGCCTTTGTTCGCTCCAGTGATCAATACTGAGGTCATTTCTCTCCTGACGTCGTTGTACTTACGGCATGTGACGGTGCCGACCCGACCTGTGACACTGCTGAGGCGTGTTGTAGGCCACCAGCGGCGGTTGTCACAAACCGGCGGGATCGGCGTGGAAGGTCGGCGATGGGTAAGGGCAGCAGGGAAGTCGTTCCGCGAGGCCAGGCAATCGGGATGTGGAGTTCGACGACACAACCGCTGGGAATGAGAGGCGACGCGTCGATCGTTATGCCGCGATAGCCAGGTGAGAGAACTTGTCTCCACGGATCGCGACCAGTGGTAGCCCAAGTTCACGGCTAGTGCGGCCACGCAGTGGCGAAGAATCCGCTCTGAACACCGCAGGTCTGGACCACCCTGACACCGGCGACATCGTGGTTGATCTACGCGAGGTGATGACCAGGGCCGCCGACCTGCTGGGCTGGCCACCAGGGGGCCGCTGTACCAAGACCTCATCGGCGAAGCTCAGCACGCCCAAGGTCTCCGCCGCACTCAACCGGCGTTTCATCGAGCCACAGACCGCCGACACCCTGGCTCGCCTCAGGGCCGCCTAGGACCAGGCTCAACTCGCTCCCGGCTTCGCTGGACCTGGCGTTCGAGATCCTGTCGGGCCCCCTTGTACTACGGCTGCTGATCACACAGCAGCCGTTGACCCCCGCCTACGTCGACCGCGTACTCCATGCCCTTTTCACCGGGTTGAGCTCCCGGCCGCAAACGCGATAGCCGATCGGTCGACCGACTGGTCCGCCCCTTTCTCAACCTGATTCGACCCCTTGTCTCCAGCGCAGGTGCGCTGGAGACAAGGTCTGACCTACCCGCCCGCGCGGACACGGACGGACGCGTGGCCCACCAGGGTAGGGCTTACTCCTGCAGGATGGATAGGGCGCGGGACGGGCACAGGGTGACGGCGTGGCGCGCCTGTGCGGCGCTCTGGTCGTCGGGGTGATCGGTCAGCAGCGCCACGATGCCGTCGTCGTCTTGGTCGAAGACGGCCGGCTCGGTGAGGACACACTGGCCGGAGCCGACGCAGAGACGGGTGTCGGCGTTGATCCGCATCATGTCCTGCTCACCAGGTGACAGGGAGTTCGTGAACGCCGTAGATGACGGCGTCGGTCTTGAACGGCAGGTCCTCGGCCGGTGTGGCGAGCCGCAGGGTGGGGATGCGGCGGAACAGCGTGTCGAAGACGATCTGCAGCTCCATCCGGGCCAGGTTCTGGCCGAGGCACTGGTGCGGGCCGAACCCGAAGGCGAGGTGGTGGCGGGCCCCGCGTTCGACATCCAGTTCGTCCGGGTCCTTGAACACCGCCGGGTCCCAGTTGGCCGAGAGGCCGGAGACGATGACGCCCTCGCCGGCCTTGATGCTCACCCCGCCGATCTCCACCTCTTCGGTGGCGAGCCGGGAGGTGACCCCGTCGGCGATGGTGAAGTAGCGCAGCAGTTCCTCCACGGCCATGGGCGTCCTGCCCGAGTCGGCCTTGACCAAGGCCAGCTGCTCGGGATGGGAAAGCAGCCCGACCACGCCGAGCGAGATCATGTTCGCCGTGGTCTCGTGTCCGGCGGTCAGCAGCAGGAAGGCCAGGCTCACCAGGCCCGCGTGATCAAGGGTGCCCTCCTGGTGTTGCCGGGCGATCTGCCGGCCGAACAGGTCGTCGCCGGGTTCGGACTCCTTGCGGGTGACCAGGTCGTCGATGTAGGCGCGCAGCTCGGCGAAGGCTCTCTGGCGCTCTTCCAGCGAGGTCCGGCGCACCATCATGGTGGTACGGCTTTGGAAGAAGTCGTGGTCGGTGTAGGGGACGCCGAGCAGTTCGCAGATCACCAGGGAGGGCACCGGCAGGGACAGTGCCTGCACCAGGTCGACCGGCCGCTGGTCGGTGGCGAGCAGGTCGTCGATGAAGTGGTCGACGATGTCCTGGATCCGCGGGCGCAGCGCGGCCAGCCGCTTGACGGTGAACTCGCTGATCACCGAGCGCCGTGCCGCGGCGTGTTCGGCGCCGTCCATGCCGAGCATCAACGGCGGCTGGCTGCGGAGCTGTTGCAGGGTCGCCGCATCGAGGGTGTAAAGCGGGAAGCCGTCCTTGCGCTTGTCGGAGGAGAAGCGGCCGTCGATGAGGACGGCCCGGGCCTCCTCATGCCCGGATACCCACCACGCCTCTCCGCCGCTGGCGAGGCGGATCTTGTTGATCGGCGCCTGCTCGCGCAGTCGCCCGTAGGCGGCGGGCGGGGCGAACGGGCAGCCCCGCTCAACCGGCAGTTCCAGACCGGCGAGTTCGCCGGTGTCGGCGACGTTCTTTGTCATGAATGACCTCCCAGTATGAGATCTGGTGGAATCTGCTCTGCTTGTGGCGGCCTGGGGAGCGTGATCGACACCGCCGGTTCCGCGTAGGACGACAGGCGCCTGTTGCGCCACCGTCAGGTCCATTCGCTCCGAGGCTGTGGGCCGGCTCGTCACCGGTGTTCATCGCAGCGTGAGTGGGGTCTCCGATGCGATGCGGGTCAGCTTCTGCGGGTTGCGGACGTAGTACAGGCCGGTGATGCGGGCGTCCTCGACCCGGGCTGCTATGACGCCGTCGATGTCGCCGTCCACGCGCAGCAGGAGTGCCGGGTTGCCGTTGACCACGGTGGGTTCGCCGGCGAGCGCGATCTGGGCCTTGCCGAGGCCGCTGACGATCATGCGGGCCACCTTGCCGGCGCCGATGATCGGCTGCGGCGCGGCCTGCTTGACGCCGCCGCCGTCGCTGATCAGGACGACCTCGGGGGCGAGCACGTCGAGGAGGCCCTGCAGGTCCCTGGTTTCGACCGCGCGCTGGAACGACTCCAGCGCCGCCCGGGTCTGGCTCGGGGAGACCACCTCGCGTGGGCGGCGGGCATCGACGTGCCGGCGGGCGCGGTGCGCGATCTGGCGGACGGTCGTGGGGCTCTTGCCGACGGCGGCCGCGATCTCGTCGTAGCCGATGTCGAATGCTTCGCGCAGCACGAAGACGGCGCGCTCGGTCGGCGACAGCGTCTCCAGGACGAGCATGAGGGCCATCGACATGCTCTCGGCGAGCTCGACGTCCTCGGCCACGTCGGGTGCGGTGAGCAGTGGTTCGGGCAGCCATGGGCCGACGTACGCCTCCTTGCGGCGCTTCATGGTGCGCAGCCGGTCGAGCGAGCGCCGGGTGGCGATCCGCACCAGGTAGGCGCGCTGGTCGAGCACCTGCTCCAAGTCGACCTTGATCCACCGCAGCCAGGTCTCCTGCAGGACGTCCTCGGCGTCGGCGGCCGAGCCGAGCATCTCGTAAGCGACGGTGAACAGCAGGTTGCGGTGGGCGAGGAATGCCTCGGTCGCCCAGGTGACGCAGTCCATCCGGCCGCCACCAGCCATCGGCTCGGCTGTGCCCGTCGCTGCGTCCCTGCGCTCGTTCATACCTGGCTCCTGCCTGTCCATTCTCAACTCCTGCTCCATGCATAAGGCGCCGGCGCCCACCGCTGTGTGACACCCGCCATCGGTGACACACGTCACATGACCGCACTGTCACAAAGCTCAGGGTGCCGACGCCTCATGGTCGCCAGGACGCCGCGCGAACGATCCGAGCGGCAGGCAACTCCCCGAGTTGATCGCCTTGGCCGGTTGCGCGGTGACCACCGCGTAACTGCCATCGCAGAAAGAACGGAAAGACATCATGAGCAAGGTCTGGTTCATCACCGGCTCGTCCCGCGGCCTCGGCCGCAATTTCGTCGAGGCCGCGCTGTCCCGTGGCGACCGGGTGACCGCGACCGCCCGGAACGCCGAAAGCCTGGACGAACTGGCCGCCGCCTACGGCGACGCGGTGCTCCCGCTCGAGATGGACGTAACCGACAAGGCCGCCGTCTTCGAGAGCGTCAGGCGGGCCAGGGAGCACTTCGGCCGTCTGGACGTCATCGTGAACAACGCCGGCTACGCCCAGGTCGGTGCGGTCGAGGAGCTGGCCGAGCAGGACCTGCGCGACCAGTTGGAGACCAACCTGTTCGGCGCGGTGTGGGTGATCCAGGCCGCGCTGCAATACCTGCGCGAGCAGCACTCGGGGCACATCATCCAGCTGTCCTCGGCGGCCGGGCTCATGGCGATGCCGCTCAGCGGCGCCTACAGCGCCTCCAAGTGGGCCCTGGAAGCCCTGAACGAATCCCTCGCCCAGGAGGTCGCCGACTTCGGCATCAAGGTGACCGTGGTCGAGCCCGGCGGCTTCGCCACCCGGTCCGGCAAGAACCCCGACCCACTCAACAACGGCCACCTGTCCGAGCCCAACCCGACCTACGACGGCCTTCGCCGGCGCATCGCCGCGTTCGCGGGGAAACAGCCCGCCGGCGACCCGGCCGCCGCGGCCCAGGCACTCCTCAAGATCGTCGACTCCGACAACCCACCGCTGAGAGTGCTCTTCGGCCAGGGCTTCTACCCGATGCTCCAGCACGTCTACGCCGACCGCCTCAAGACCTGGGCCGACTGGCAGGACCTTGCGGCGCAGGCTCACGGCAACCTCGTTCAAGAAGGTCGGTGACCCAGGGCCGAGTCAACTCACCCAGCGCAAGCGAACCGACAGGAGCAACACATGAAGCACCGCATCGTCGTCCTGGGCGCCGGCTATGCCGGGGCCTACGTGGCCGGGAGCCTGGCCCGCCGGCTGTCCCCAGCGGACACCGAGATCACCGTGGTCAACGCTGAGCCAGACTTCGTCGAGCGGCTGCGGCTGCACCAGCTCGCGGCCGGCCAGGAGATCGAGGCTCCAAAGCTCGTCGACGTCTTCGCGGGCACAGGCATACGGCTGCGCCTGGCCCGGGTCACCGCCGTCGACCTTGAGCGCCAGGTCGTCGCCATCGCTGACGCCGGTGTCGGCGAACTCGGCTATGACACGCTCGTCTACGCGCTCGGCAGCCACGTCGCCGACTGCGGCGTCTCCGGCGTGGCCGAGCATGCCTTCCATGTCACCGCCCGGCCCGCGGCGCTGCGCCTGCGCGAGCGCCTGGACAGCCTGGACAGGCGTGGCGAAGGCGGGAGAGTGCTGGTCGTCGGCGACGGATTGACCGGCATCGAGACCGCCACCGAGATCGCCGAATCCCGGCCCGGCCTGTCGGTGACGCTCATCGCCCGCGGCGAGCTTGGCGCCCGGCTGTCCGCGGGAGCCCGCAGCCACCTGCGCCAGGCCTGCGACCGGCTGGGCATGACCGTCCTGGAACACACCGGCGTCGAAGCCGTCGAAGCGACGCGGGTGCGGTGTGCCGACGGTACCGCCCTGGCGTCCGATGCAACCGTGTGGACGGCCGGGTTCGCGGTCAACCTCATCGCCGCCGCCAGCGGGCTGGAGGTCACCGATTACGGTCAGATCATCGTCGATGACACCATGCGGTCGGTCTCGCACCCGAACGTCTACGCCGCCGGCGACAGCGCCTACGCCATCGGCGACAACGGCCGGCCGCTGCCGATGTCCTGTGCTTCGGCCGGTTCCACCGGCCGGCAGGCCACGGACGCGGTCGTGGGACGCCTGACCGGCCGCAAGATTGGGAAGAACAAGCTGGACTACCCGGGCAACCACATCAGCCTCGGACGGCGGGACGGGATCCTGCAGATGGTCGACGACGAAGCGCGAGCAAAGCCGACGTACGTGGGCGGCAGGAAGGCCGCGCGGATCAAGACGGGCATCCTCCAGATCTCGCTGTGGGGCATCTCGCACCCGACCTTTGGCCTGCCCAAGCGCAAGCGCCGCCTGGCCGCCGCGCCGGATGCGTCCGCCTGCTGACTGCGGGAACCTCTTGTGCAGGCGACGTATGGCACCCTGATGCGCCGCTGTGGCCCGCTTCGAGCCTCGCCCGTCGCCCCGCCGGCCTACCGTCAGCTCCCGTGCCGAAGCCAGGCTCTCCGTCCACCAGGGAGGAACGTTCGCCATGGACGAGCTGATGACCATGCTGGGCGACCTCGACGAGCAGGCAGCCGTCAGCGCGGCGCGCGGCCTCAAGCGTGTCGTAGAGCGGCAGGTGATCATGCAGGCCGGCGATGGTCAGCAGACGCTCGATGAGCGGAGTGGACCGCGCGAACGCCACCACCGCCTGCGCCTCGGCCAGGCTCTGGTAGAGCGCCAGCAGGGCCGCCACTCCGGAGGAGTCCAGAAACCTCGCCCACGACATATCGAGCACCGTCGCCGCCGGCCCGGTCGGCAAGGACGCCTGCACCCGCGTGCTCAGCCCGGGCGCCGCAGGCCATACCAGCTCGCCTTCCAGGCGCACCACCAGCACCGTCTCCCCGCACTCCGTATGCACGGCCAGCTCGTCGGCAGACATCGGCTGCCTCTCGCTCCGGTGGGTCAGATCAGGCCAGGTAGCGCAGCCACAGGTACGGCGTCACCAGCGCCACGGTGACGACGGTGACGATGAGGCCGTACTTGGTGAACTGCCAGAAGCTGATCGGGTGCCCGTTGCGGGCGGCGATGCCGATCACGACGACGTTGGCGGCGGCGCCGACGGCGGTGGCGTTGCCGCCCAAGTCGGCGCCGAAGGCCAGTGCCCACCACAGCACCTGCCCGGCGCCGTTGCCGCCGTTGGCCTGGACCAGGTCGGCGACGATGGGGCTCATCGTGGCCACGTAGGGGATGTTGTCCACGATCGCAGACAGCCCGGCCGAGGCCCACAACAGCACCATCGTGGTCAGCCCGAGCTGCCCCGAGGTGGCCTCCACCGCCAGCCGGGAGACCTGGCCGATCACGCCGGTCTGCACCAGCGCCCCGACCATGACGAACAAGCCCATGAAGAACACCAGGGTGGGCCACTCGACCTCGGCGATGGCCTGCTCGGTGGTCACCTCGGTGGCCGCCACCAGCACCCCCGCCCCGAGGATCGCCACCACCGACGGCTCATAGTGCAACACCGGATGAGCCACGAAGGCCGCCATCACCAGCGCCAGCACCGCCAAGCTCTGCCACAGCAGCCTGCGGTCCGCGATCGCCTCCCGCTCATCCAGCGCCATGATCTCCTCGGCGCGGGCGGGATCGTAGACGAACGCCTTACGGAACAGCAGCCAGCACAACCCGACGAACACGACCATCAACCAGACGACCATCGGCGCCATGTGGAGGAGAAAGTCGTTGAAGCTCAACCCGCCCCGGCTGGCGATGATGATGTTGGGCGGGTCGCCCACCAGCGTGGCCGCGCCCCCGATGTTGGACGCCATCGCCTCGGCGATCAGGAACGGCACCACCGGCAGCGCCAGCCGCTCGCACACCAGAAACGTCACCGGCGCGATCAGCAGCACCGTGGTGACATTGTCCAGCAGCGCCGAGGCCGACGCGGTGATCACCACCAGCAGCACCATCAGCCGGTACGGCCGGCCACGGGCGCGTTTGGCCGCCCAGATGGCCAGGTATTCGAACACGCCGGTCTGCTTCAGCACCCCGACGATCACCATCATGCCCAGTAGCAGGAAGACGACGTTCCAGTCGACGCCGCTGGTCTCGGAGAAGAACGCCGCTCCGGCGTCGGTCGCGTGGATGGCCAGCATGATCCCGGCCCCGCCCAGCGCGGCCGCCACCCGGTGGATCTTCTCCGAGGCGATCAGCGCGTACGCTCCCAGGAACACCGCGACCGACAGCCAGGCCAGCACCGTCATGCGGCCAGCACCCGGTCCAGCAGCGCCTGCAGGGTGACCGCGCCCAGCAGCCGCCCCTGCTCCACGACCGCGACCAGCGGGCTGTGCGTGCGCGCCATCAACGCGGCGATCTCCAGCACGGTGGCGTCTGGATCGCTCACCGGCAGCTCGCGCCGATCAGGTGGCAGCGCCTGGCGCACTGTCCGGTCGGCCAGCGAGGAGGCGAACGCGTCCGCGTGCTCCTCGTCCACCACCCGGGCCAGCGCCGGGTCCTCCAGGCAGTAGCCAGGCACGGCCAGACGCAGCACCTGGGTGCCGGGCAGAATGCTGAGCGGTAGCCCGCGCTCGTCGACGACGATCAGGCCGGGCAGGTCCTGACCGGCCAGCAGCCGGGCGGCCTCGATCACCAGGGTGTCGGCGGTGACAGTCGGGAAGGCGGCGAGCAGGTCACGAGCGCGCACGGCGGCCCCATTTCACGATCGGCGATAAGACTGCCGACCAGACTTCCCGGCGCACCTGTAGAGAACCTATCAACACGTGTCAAGATCAGACACCGCAGGCGTGTGCCGGTCACCAACGTGGCGAACCTGCCGTGACACCTCGCTTGGGAAGCAACCTTGACATCGGCAGGCCGGGCCGGTGGTCACGGGCTGTCGTGAGCGGGAGGGTAGAGCCCGGCCTGGCGGTAGACGGCGGTGAGGTAGCGCAGCATCCCTGCGGCGTCCGGCGGGTCGGGCTGCAGCACACGGTAGGTGACCGCGCCGGCCATCATGTCGATCAGCACGTCCAGGTCGGTGTCCGGGGCCAGAGTGCCGTCGGCCTGAGCGCGCTGGAGCATCGCGGCCGCCAGCTGGCGGCGGGGCACGATGTAGTGCCTCCAGTAGACGGCCATCAGCGAAGGGTGGCTCACGGCAGAGCCCATGATGCGGGCGACCAGCGCGCGGAAGGCGGGACTGGCGGCGGTCTCGGCCGCCGCAGGCAGGACGCCTTCAACGATGTCGCGCAGCGGCAGGGCGTAGACGTCGGCGGCCGAGGGGGTGACCTCGGCGGCGACCCACTGCTCGATGGCCTGGGCGATCAGGTCCTCCTTGGTGCTCCAGCGGCGGTAGACGGTCGGCTTGCCCACTCCGGCGCGTTTGGCGACCTGTTCGATGCTGATGCCCTCGACGCCGCGTTCGACGAACAGCTCCAGCGCGGCCTCCAGGATCGCGGTGTCGGTCTGCGGGTCGCGCGGGCGTCCGCGTCCCCGGCTGGCGCTCACGCGAGGGCTCCATCCAGCCAGTGGGCCAGCCAGCGGGTCAGGTCGGCGGGGCCGCCCTTGCAGGCCAGGTGGGCGTCCGGGCGTATGAGCAAGGCGTGCTCCCCAGCGGTGCCGTCGGTGGGACCGGCGGCGTGGAGCCTGACCACCCGGTCGCCGAGCCGCTGCCGGGCCGCCTCGAAAGCGGCGTCGCACTCGATGCCGTCGCCGAGCATGACCCACCTGCCGCGCAGTTCGGCATGCAACCGGGTGCGGCTGCCGTCAGGGCGCCGGCAGGCAAGGTCGCCGACGCGGTCGCCGGGGCGGGGCTTGCGGCCGCGCCCGCCGAGCGGGCCGCGCCGGTAGCTCACCCACAGCTGCGAGGTGGTGTAGGTGGTCCAGCGCTGGATCCACGGCTGGTTGAACACCCGCACCAGCACCTGGTCGCGCAGGAACCGGCCGAGCGGGCTGCCCGCGATGTTGACCTTGGTGGCGGCGGTGCTGCCACGCAACACGGCGGTGGCCAGCGGGCGGCGCTCGGCCTGGTAGGTGTCGAGCAGGCGCTCCGCAGTCGCCCCCTGGACGATGCCCTGAACGACCAGGGCCAGCTTCCAGGCGAGGTTCTCGGCGTCACCGAGCCCGGTGAGCATGCCCTGCCCGCCGAACGGGGCGTGCACGTGAGCGGCGTCCCCGGCCAGCAGGACACGCCCGTTGCGGTAGGCGTCGGCCAGGCGGCGGTGCACGCTGAACAGCGACGCCCAGGTGACGTCGGTCAGGCGCAGGCCGGGCAGGCCGGTGCGCTCGGGCAGGATCTGCCGCACGCGCTCGGCGATCTCCTCCTCGCTCGGCTTGTCGGCCGAGAAGGCGGCGTCGTAGGCGAGCAGCCGCCACTGCTCGCCCGGCATCGGCATCGCGCCGAGCACGCCATCGGCGTGCGTCCAGCCGCTGGTGCCCGAACGGTCCAGGCCAGAGCCTGGGCCGGGGTCGAGGCGGCCGTCGACCAGCAGGAACCGTTCGCTGACCTTGACGCCGGGAAAGCCGATGCCGGCCAGCTTGCGCACCGCGCTGGCGGTCCCATCGCAGCCCGCCAGCCAGCCCGCCCGAATGGTACGGCCGTCGCCCAGCACCGCGGTCACCCCGTCCGCGTCCTGCTGAAATCCGGCCAGCGGCGCGCCCCATTCCGGCCGGCCACCCAGTTCGGCCAGCCGCTCGCGCAGGTGCGCCTCGACGCGCGCCTGGGAGATCACCATCGGCGGGGCGGCGGTGCCCAGGCCCGGGTCGCCGAACCGGATCCGCATCATCGGACGGTCACCGGCGTAGGTGGTGATCGTCATCGCCCGTACCGACTCCTCGGGGAGGTTGCCGAGGGCGTCCAGGCGATCCAGCACTTCCGAGCCGCGGGCATGCACGAAGTTCGCCCGGGACGTGGTGGCCGGTGCGGCGGCTTTGTCGATCACGCGGACGGACAAGCCGTGCTGTAACAGCGCGCACGCCAGGGCGAGGCCGACCGGGCCCGCCCCAACCACCAGGACATCGATCTCCGCTTCCATAGTTTCGGCCTCCTATTTATTAACGGAACGGGATCGTAAACATATTGTGCTCCTTGACGTCGTTCGGGTCCAGGGGAACGGCGATCGCAGTACTGGTGGCAGGTGACCCCTCATGCGGTCAAAGACCGGCCTTGCCGCAGAACGCGGGACCGGGTTAGCCGATGGGGCCAAAGGGGGAGGGAAGTGTGTTCCCCCCGACGGGTGAAGTCGTTGTACGGTGAACCTGGTGCGCCGGGAAGTCTGGTCGGCAAAGGTCCGCTACGACGACCCCGGAGACGCAGATGAGCGGTATCCCGCAACAGCACCGTGCAGACGAGATCACAGACACCACTGCGCCGCGAACGGGTCGGCGTGCACCACGGCTCACCCCCGCCGGGGAGCGGGATCTGGCCCTGGCCCGGGTAGGGGCGCAGACGGTGGAATACCGGATGCACGGCGACGGCCCCGGCACGGTCCTGGTCTTCCACGGCGGCCACATGCGGGCACAACTGGCCTTGGGCGAGGACGTCTTCACCGATGCGGGAATGCGGGTGCTCATCCCCTCGCGCCCCGGCTACGGGCGCACACCCGTGAACGGGCCGTCGACCGGGCCGACGACTGGGGCTGGCACCGTGGCGGACTTCACCGACACCATCGCGCACCTGTGCCGGGACCTGGGCGTCGACCAGGTCGCCGCCGTGGTCGGCATCTCCGCCGGCGGACGGACCGCGCTGACCATGGCGGCCCGCCATCCCGACCTCGTGCAGCGGGTGATTCTGCAAAGCCCGGTCGGTTTCCTGCCCTGGCCCGACCGGCGCACCCGTCTCGGCGGACGGATCCTGTTCCATCCCGGGATCGAAGCCGTCACTTGGGCACTCGTGCGCACGGCGATCCGCTTCGCGCCCGAGCCGGCCTTGCGGCTGCTCACCCGCGACCTGTCCCTGCTGCCCGTCGGCCAGGTGCGGGCGCAGTTGAGCGCCGCCGACCGCGTCACGCTGACCCACCTGTACACCTCGATGCGCTCAGGCCACGGCTTCGTCGCCGACATGCTCCCAGTGGCCGACTGCACCGCCCACATCAGCCAGCCCGCCCTGATCATCGCCACCCGCAACGACCGCTCGGTGCCCTTCTCCCACGCCCGATCCCTGGCCGCGGCGATAGCCCGGGCCGAACTGATGGAAAGCCGCGCCGACAGCCACATGATCTGGTTCGCCCCCGACTATCCCGCCATTACTGCCCAGATACGCGCCTTCCTCCTCACCGACCACCACACCGCTGACGGGCACGTGAACGCCTGACGCGGCACCGCAGGCGGCCGACGACAGCAATCGCGGGCAGTAGTCGCCGGCCAGGCTTCCGGCACACCTGCCGGGCAAGCCATCACGAAGTCCATGGGCAACCTGCAACGCCTGGCCCTGGCCAAAGCCCTCATCCCCGCCCCCGACCTGCTCATCCTGGACGAGCCCGTCAACGGCCTGGCCCCGCCGGCGGCGTGGAGATCCGCACCCTGCTCGCCGGTCTGGCCCAGCAGCACGGCACCACCGTGCTGCTGTCCAGCCACCTGCTGACCGAGGTCGCCCGCCTGGCCACCCGCATCGGCATCATCCACCAGGGCCGCCTGCTCGGCGAGCACGACACCGACGGCCTGGAGCAGCAGCTAGAGCGTCACCACCCGCGACGACGCCAAGGCCCGGGAGTTGCTCCACGCCCACGGCTACCACCCCGGCCCGGCCCCCGGCGCCCATTGCGCAGGCCCTTGCCGTTGTCCCAGCGTAACTGCCAGTGCTCCCCGTCCTTCTCCAGGCAGTCCACCTCCAGCTGCGCGATCTCATAAGGGCGGCGGCCGGTGTCGCGCAGCAGCTCATAGATCGCCACCGCCATCGCATGGACCTGCCCGGCCGACAACCGCCCGTGGCGGACGCCCTTCCCAAGCAGCGCGGTGTGCTCGCTCAACTGGGCGATCACCGACTCCGGAATCGCCTTGCCGATCTCGTCCTCGTTCGGCTCGGGCTGCCTGATCACGTGACTGGGCTGCCGGACGAAGGTGGCCGACATACCGTTCAGGCGTTCGGTGAGCCGCCCCCAGTCCAGCACCGTGAACCACATCGACAGCAGGTTGGACTCGTGCTTGAAGCCCATGTCGCCTCCGTCGGCCTTGACCAGGTGTTCAAAGCCCGCGACGACCGCGGCTTTGGGTGCTTTGTGTACTCGGGGGTGTTTGAGGTGGTCGGGGCGTTGGAGTGGTGGGGGCGTTCGAGGCCGAGAGGCAGGCGGTCGTGACGTCGGAGGGCCTGCGCTGGCCAG
>NZ_VCKX01000176.1 GCF_005889725.1 Nonomuraea zeae | reverse complement strand
GGGTTACTCGTTCTGCTCTGAGCGGCCCAGACGCCAGTAGCCCATGAACGCCACCGCGCGCCGGTCCAGGCCGCGTTCGGCGACCAGGTGGCGCCGCAGGGCCCTGATCACGGCGGCCTCGCCGGCCAGCCAGGCGTACAGCGGCCCGTACGGCGTCTCCTCCTGCGGCACCTCCCACAGCTCCTCGGCGTCCACGTCCACGTCCACGAAGGTGTCGGGCACGGGCAGCGGCGGGAGCAGGCGGCGGCCGGCGGCCTCGACGGCGGGCATCAGGAGGCTGCCGCGCGCGGAGCCGTTCCTGGCCAGCCATGAGACCTTGACCGAGCCGGGCGTGTGCACCTCCAGGAAGTCCTCCTCGCCCGGCACCTCCATCAGCACCTCGCCCGACAGGCCGGCCGGCAGCCGCTCCAGGATCGCGCAGATCGCGGGCACGGCGGTCTCGTCGCCGGCGATCAGCACGCAGCCCGTGCCCTCGGGCGGGCGGAACTCCAGGCCGCCGTGCCGGGCCTCGTGCCGGGAGTCGGGGCCGTAGAGCGCGGCGACGTCACCGGGGCGCACCTGTTCGGCCCAGCGGGCGACCGGGCCGCCGTCCGGGTGCATGACCACGTCCACGTCCACCTCGCCGGCCTCCGGGCGGACCAGCCTGGCCGTGTACGTGCGCATCGGGTTGCGCCTGGCGTCGTCCAGCTCCCGCCAGCGCGGAAACCAGTCCTGGCCGGTGGGCAGATGGGCCATGCCGTGCTCGGGGACCGGAAGGATGAGCTTCAGCCGCTGGTCGAACCCGTTGTCGGCGAAGAAGTGCAGATGGTCACCCGTGAAGGTGACCCGCAGGAACGACGGGCTCAGCCGCTGGAGCCTGTCCACCCGTACGTCGAACATGCGAAAAGGCTCGACCATCCCCGAAACTCCCATTCACTATTTAGGTGAGCCTAACCTAAACGATCGTGCGGGAGATGGACAACCGCGGACGGTTACCCACGGTATCCGAATAAATGCGAAATTTCGGATAAGTGCAGGTCGCGGGCTGCTTCTGCACCCGAAAATCGGTGGGACGCTGAAAGTTTCAGGGTTCATTGACAGCGGGAAAGCGCTTACCTATGTTGTCGATTGTTCGCTCATACGTATGGCAATCACGTATGTGAACGAGTGCTCGCTGGGGGGACACCTCGTCGCAGGCCGCTCAGGGCCTGCCATCCAGCAAGGAGCTTGAATCGTGCGACACAGAATCAACGGCAGAACCGCCGCGGTCCTCGCGGGGGTCTTCGCCCTGATCGGCACCGCGGTGGCCGGTGTAGCGGCGGCCTCGTCAGCGGCGGCCGCACCCGCGCCAGGGGCGTACACCGTGGTGAACAACAGCAGCGGCCTGTGCCTCACCGTACCGGGATCCAGCTCGTCCGACGGCGTCCAGCTCACCCAGTCCGGCTGCGGCGGCGCCGCGCAGACCTGGAACCTGGCCGCCGCCGGCAGCGGCTACACGCTGAAGGCCGCGCACAGCGGCAAGTGCGCAGGCGTGAAGGACGCGAGCACGTCCGCGGGCAAGGCCGTGCAGCAGGAGAGCTGCACCGGTGCGTCGTCCCAGACGTGGACGCTGCCCGAGTCGGGCAGCACCGTCAGGGTCGTCAACGCCAACGGCGGCAAGTGCCTGAACACCAAGGACAACTCGACCGCCTCCGGCGCCCTCGTGCAGCAGAACTCGTGCGACTCCGTGGCCACCAAGCAGTGGCGGCTCGTCCCCGCGGGCGGCGGCAACCCCGACCCGACCCCGACCGTGACGCCCACCGTCACGCCGCCCCCGACCGGTAACCCGACCGGCCTGGTCGGCTGGGCCACGCAGGGCGGCGGCACCACCGGCGGCGGCAACGCCTCGCCGACCACCGTGACCAGCGCCTCGGCGCTGACCAGCGCGCTGTCGGCCAGCGGCGCCGCGGTGATCAGGGTGTCCGGCACGATCTCCTGCTCGGGCATGCTCCGCGTGGCCTCCAACAAGACCGTGCTCGGCAACTCCGGCGCGGCCATCGTGGGCTGCGGGTTCAACATCTCCGAGGCGTCCAACGTGATCGTCCGCAACCTCACCTTCCGCGGCTGGAACGACGACGCCATCAACGTCCAGTACTCCACCCGCGTCTTCATCGACCACAACTCCTTCAGCGACGGCTACGACGGCGCCGTGGACATCAAGCGGGCCAGCGACTACGTCACCGTCTCCTGGAACAAGGTGTCCAACCACGACAAGACCATGCTGCTCGGCCACGACGACGGCAACGGCAGCGAGGACCAGGGCCACCTGCGCGTGACGTACCACCACAACTGGTTCGACGGCACCAACCAGCGCCACCCGCGCGTCCGCTTCGGCAACCCGGTGCACGTCTACAACAACTACTACGGCAGCGTCGGCAGCTACGGCGTGGCCTCCACCGAGGGCGCGGGCGTGCTCGTCGAGGGCAACTACTTCGAGAACACCGACGACCCCTACCACCTCGGCGAAGGCGACTCGGGCCCCGGCACGCTGGTCGCCCGCAACAACCACTTCGTCAACTCCGGCAGCGGCCAGGCCGGCGGCAGCGTCGCCTCGATCCCCTACTCCTACTCGCTCGACACCGCCTCCAACGTCAAGTCCGTCGTGACCGCGGGGGCCGGCGCCGGCCGGATCTCCGTCTGAGGTCCCGTTCCCATCAGCTCTGAGCGGCGCCCTCCCTCCCCACCGGCCCTCCGGCGTCCGCGCCGGAGGGCCGTCCCGTGTGCCCACCCCAAGATCGGAGCACCGCACGGCGTTCGGGTAGCGTCGGAGCGCTGAGCCGGCCCGCGGCCGGCGGAGGATCGCGGGGTGCCGCGCCAGCCCCCGCTCGGAGTAAGGAGCCCGATCTTGCCCCCCGTCATCCTGTCCGCCGCCGGCACCGCACTGGTGCTCGACGGCTCCGGCCCCGGGCTGCCCCGGGTCCGTCACTTCGGCGCCGCTCTGGGCCCGGTCACGGGGACCGAGCTCCTGCCCGCGCTGGCGTCCCTGACTCCCGCCCCGCCGCTGCTGCCCGCCCAGGGCGACGGCTGGTACGGCCGGCCGGGCTTGTCCGGCGCCCGGCCGGGCGAGCACTGGCCGGTCAGATGGACCCTCGACGCGCTCGACCTGGACGCGGCCCCCGGCGCGGGCGGCACGGTGACCGTCACGGCCTCCGACGGCAGGGCGGGGCTGGCGCTGGTGAGCGAGCTGGCCATGGACGCCGGCGGCCTGGTGACGATGCGGCACACGGTCACGAACACCGCGGCGTCGCCGTACCGGCTGGATGGTCTGACGTGCGCGCTGCCGGTGCCCGCGCGAGCCGGTGAGCTGCTGGACTTCACCGGCCGGTGGGCGCTGGAGAAGGTGCCGCAGCGCAGGGCGTTCGGGCACGGCGTGTGGTCCAGGGAGAACCGGCGCGGGCGCACCGGCCACGACGGCACCGGCCTGCTGGTGGCGGGGACCGCCGGGTTCGGCTTCCGCGCGGGCGAGGTGTGGGCCGTGCACGCCGGCTGGAGCGGCGACCACGTGCACCACGCCGAGCGCCTGCCCGAAGGCGCGGCGCTGCTGGCCGCGGGCGAGCTGCTCGCGCCCGGCGAGATCACCCTCGGGGAAGGGGAGAGCTACCGGACGCCGTGGGTGTACTTCACCTGGTCCGCCGGGGGCCTGGACGAGGCGAGCGCCCGGCTGCACGACCATCTACGCGCAGCCCGGCCGCTGCCCGTCCGTCCCGTCACGCTCAACAACTGGGAGGCCACCTACTTCGACCACGGCCTCGACCGGCTGCTGGAGCTGGCGGGCCGGGCGGCGGAGGCCGGGATCGAGCGGTTCGTGCTCGACGACGGCTGGTTCCGCCACCGCCGCCACGACCGGGCCGGGCTCGGCGACTGGTACGTCGACGAAGGCGTGTGGCCCGGCGGCCTGCACCCGCTGGCCGATCGCGTGCGCAAGCTCGGCATGCAGTTCGGGCTCTGGTTCGAGCCCGAGATGGTCAACCCCGACTCCGACCTGGCCCGCGAGCACCCCGACTGGATCCTCGGCCGGCCGGAGCGGATGCCGCCGCCGCAGCGCAACCAGCAGGTGCTCGACCTGGCCAGGCCCGAGGCGTACGCGTACCTGCTCGAACGGATGGACGCGCTGATCGGCGAGTACGCGATCGACTACATCAAGTGGGACCACAACCGCGACATCGCCGAGCCCGTGCACGACGGCGTGCCCGGCGTGCACGCGCAGACCCTGGCCGCCTACCGGCTGCTGGACGAGCTGCGCCACCGCCATCCCGCGCTGGAGATCGAGTCCTGCTCGTCGGGCGGCGCGCGCATCGACTACGGCATCCTGGCCCGTACCGACCGGGTCTGGACCTCCGACAGCAACGACGCGCTCGACCGGCAGTCCATCCAGCGCTGGACCGGGCTGCTCGTGCCGCCCGAGCGGCTGGGCAGCCACGTCGGCGCGCCGCGCGACCACATCACCGGCAGATCGCTGCCGCTGGCCTTCCGCGCCGCCACCGCGCTGTTCGGCCACATGGGCGTCGAGTGGGACCTGACCTCGGCGAGCGAGGCCGAGCTGACGGAGCTGGCGACCTGGATCGCCCTGCACAAGCGGTTCAGGCCGCTGCTGCACGCGGGGCGCGTGGTGCGCGCCGACCACCCGGACCCGTCGGCGCTGGTGCACGGGGTGGTGCTGCCGGAGCGGGCGCTGTTCGCCTACGTCCAGCTCACCTCCAGGCTCGACACCGGGCCCGGCCCGATCCGCCTGCCGGGGCTCGACCCCGCCGCGCTGTACGAGGTGCGGACGGCGGGGCCGCTGCCCGAGGGCGCGGGGCTGCCGCGGTGGGCCGCCGCCGCGGGGGACGGGCCGATCAGGCTGCCCGGCGCCGTGCTGGCCGAGCTGGGCCTGCCGGGCCCGGCGCTCCGCCCCGCGTCGGTGCTCCTGGTGGAGGCCGAACGAGTGTGACCGGCGGCGGCCGGACCGTTCGTGGCGTGGCGGGTGCGCTCGCCGGCCCGGCCGCGATGCCATGTTCTGGTCATGTGGTGAACGCTGTTTAATGCCGCCGCAACCTCGCCGTCCGTGGCCAGGTAACAACCCGCGGACACACTGGGTGCCATGAGCGATGCACCCAAGGTGATTCACCCAGGTTCGAAGCATGGCGATCGGCAGGCGCGTTCGTGGCGGCGGGAGATCGCCGAGCTCGCCGCACTGTTCCTCGCGGTCGGATTGGCGCACCTGCTCGCGACGTTGCTCGGGCACGCGGAACCGGGTCCGGTCGTGCTGGTCGGGCTGGGGGCGGCGTTGATCGCCGGAGCCGCGATCCACAAGCGGATGAGCCGCCGCCCCAGGAGGAAGGCCGCCGCGCTGCCGGTGGACGGCGATGCGGGCTCGCCCATGACGTTGTGGCGCATCCGCATGCGGGTGGTGGAGCGGCCGGGCCGGCTGGCCACCGTGGCGGGCGCGTTCGGCCGTCTGGGCTGCAACATCCTGGCCCTGCACATCGCGCCGACCGGCAGCAGCGCCATCACGCCCGCCGGGTGCGACGCGCTCGACGAGTTCGTCATCGAGGCGCCGCGCGACCTGGCGCTCGACGTGCTGGCCGGCGCGCTGGGCGAGGCGGGCGGGCACGACGTGGTGATCGTGCCAGCGCAGGTCAAGGACCTCACCGACCCGGGCGTCCAGGCGTTCGTGCTGGCGCAGCGGGTGGGCGACGATCCCGACCGGCTGCCCGAGGCGATGGCGGAGCTGCTGCGGGTCTCGCAGGTCGAGTGGCGGCGGCCCGGCGACACCGTGGACGAGGGCGCCGAGCTCAACACCACCATGGTGATCTCGGTGAACCCGGACCGCGCCCTGCTGATCAGGCGGCCGGGGCTGCCGTTCACGCCGACAGAGGCGGCCAGGGCCGCGGCGCTGACCACCGCGGCCCGCCAGGCCCGTTACAGCAACATGTGACGCAGGTCTGGCGTCTACAGGTAGCCCTTGGCCAGGACGTCCTGCGTGGCGCGGGTGATCTCGGCCGCCTGGCCGGGTGACAGGGCGGTGCGGGGCGGGCGGCAGGCGCCGCCCTTGCGCCCGGCCAGGTCCATCGACAGCTTGATGGACTGCACGAACTCGGTCTTGGAGTCCCAGCGCAGCAGCGGGTGCAGGTCACGGTAGATGGGCAGCGCCTTGGCGACCTCGCCGGTGGTCGCCAGCCGGTAGAGCTCCACCGTGGCCTGCGGGATCATGTTCGGGTAACCGGCGATCCAGCCGACCGCCCCGGCGATGCCCAGCTCCAGCAGCACGTCGTCGGAGCCGATGAGCAGGTCGAGCCCCGGCGCCCGCTCGGCGATCTCGTACGCCCTGCGTACGTCGCCGGTGAACTCCTTGACGCCGACGATCAGCCCCTCCTGGTGCAGCTCGGCCAGCAGGTCCGGGGTGAGGTCCACCTTGGTGTCGATCGGGTTGTTGTAGGCCACGACCGGCAGCCCGGCCTTGGCGACCTCGCGGTAGTGGCCGACGACGGCCGCCCGGTCGGCGCGGTAGGCGTTCGGTGGCAGCAGCAGCACCGAGGAGGCGCCGGCTTCGGCCGCCTGCTCGGCCCACCGCCGGGACTGGGCCGCGCCGTAGGCGGCCACGCCCGGCATGACGTGGAAGCCGTCGGGCGCGGCCTCGACCGCGGTGCGCACCACGCGGGCGCGCTCCTCGTCGGTGAGCGTCTGGTACTCGCCGAGCGAGCCGTTGGGGCAGACGCCGTCGCAGCCGCCCGCGGCCAGGAACCGCACGTGCTCGGCGTAGCCGTCGTAGTCGACGGACAGGTCGTCACCGAAGGGCAGCGCGGTGGCGACGTGCACGCCGTGCCAGGCGGGCCGTTGCCCGGCGGCGGGCCCGGCGGCGGGCCCGGCGGCGGGCCCGGCGGCGGATCCGGCGGAAGGTGCGGTGGTGGTCATCGAATCTCCTTGTTCCAGTTCTCCAGCCCGCTGGCGTCGATCGGCAGAGCGCCGGAGAGTATCTCCGCGCCGTCCGGCGTGACCAGCAGGTCGTCCTCGATCCGCACGCCGATCCCGCGCAGCTCGGGCGGCACCGTGCGGTCGTGGGCGTGGAAGTACAGTCCGGGCTCGACGGTGAGCACCATTCCCGGTGCCATGTCGGCGCCGTGGTAGGCGGCCGGGCTGGAGCCGGCGCAGTCGTGCACGTCCAGGCCCAGGTGGTGGCCGATGCCGCAGATCAGGTAGCGGCGGTGGTGCTGGCCGCGCTCCGACAGGGCCTCGTCGACCGAGACCGGCAGCAGCCCCCAGTCGTCCAGCCCGCGGGCGATGACCTCCATGGCCGCGTGGTGGAAGTCGGTGAAGTGCCGGCCCGGCGCCACCTGGGCCAGCCCGGCCCGGTGGGCCCGCTCCACCAGGTCGTGCACCTGCCGCTGGGCGGGGGAGAAGGCGCCCGAGGCGGGGAAGGTGCGGGTGACGTCGGCGGTGTAGTGGCTGCGCGTCTCCACGCCGAGGTCCAGCAGCAGCAGCTCGTCCGGCAGGACCGGGCCGTCGCAGCGTACCCAGTGCAGGGTGGGGGCGTGCGGGCCGCTGCCGACGATGCCCGCGTAGCCGGCGCCGTTGCCGTAGGCCCTGGCGTAGCGGTCGAACGTGCCCTGCAGCCAGCGCTCGCCGGGCCCCGCGATCGCGGCGGGCACCTCGGCGAGCACCGCGGCGAAGCCCTCGACGGTACGGTCCACGGCCTCGCGGAGCTGGCCGATCTCCCACTCGTCCTTGATCATGCGCAGCTCGGCCAGGGTCTGCCGCAGGTCGGGCGACGGGTCCGCCCAGCCGGGGCCGGCCGCCAGCGCGCCGGCGGGCGGGCCGGCGAACTCCGGCAGCGGCCGCACCGTGACGCCCAGCGCCGCGGCCCACTCGGCGAGGGACGGCGACGGGCCCACCCACAGCTCTCCGTAGGCGGCGTCGGCGAAGAAGCCGGTCTCGCCGGGCCGGGCCGGCGGCGGCAGGTACAGCGTGGCGTCGCCGCCCGCCACCACGGCGACCGCGTTCTCCACCGCGCAGCCGGTCAGCCAGTAGAAGTCGCTGTCCACGCGGAAGTCGTAGGCGGTGTCGTTGCTGCGCACGGGCGCCTGCCCGGCGGCCACGACCACCGTCCGGCCGGGGAGGGCGGCGGCGAGCCTGGCCCGGTGCGCGGCCGCGGCCTGCGCGGCCCCGGGGACCAGGTCCGGGGTGCG
Source organism: Nonomuraea zeae (assembly GCF_005889725.1). GTDB lineage: Bacteria > Actinomycetota > Actinomycetes > Streptosporangiales > Streptosporangiaceae > Nonomuraea > Nonomuraea zeae. The sequence goes on along the minus strand of NZ_VCKX01000176.1, from coordinate 17,753 downwards.
GGCGGGGGAGTCCCAGCCTTGGGCGATGTACTCGGTGAACGCGGGGATCTCGGTCAGCTTGGGCAGCTTGCCGTCAGTCACCGGTGATTCCTCCTCCGATGTCACGGACGAGCCCGGTCAGGCGGGCGAAGACGCGTTCCTCGCCGATGCCGTCGTGCTCGTACTCGTTGGTGACCCATGTCTGGGTGTTGCTGATCTTGGATGCGGTGTCCAGTTGCAGGCCGGCATCGACGTACATGTCGTCGAAGTAGACGACGGCCGCCAGCGGCACCTCGTTGTCCGCCAGCCGCTCCAGGTCGTACAGGGGCGGCCACTCGGCCCGCTCGGCGAGCAGCTCGACGGCGGGACGGAAGGGGCGCAGCGCGCGGATCTCCTCGAACATCCAGGGGTAGATCATCTCCCCGGTGAACAGCAGCGGCCTGGCATCCTCGGCGAAGGCGGGACGCCGGGCGCGCTCGCCCTGCGCCGCCCACGCGGTCGCGCCGGGGCCCGAGCCGTAGATGCTCTCCTGCAGCGCGGCGAACAGCGGGTTGTCGGCGTAGGAGGAGCGCGCCAGCACCTGGTGCAGGAACGTCTCCGTCAGCCCGCCCGGCCCGTCCCGCAGGGCCTCGTCGAGCAGCCAGTGCATGCGCTCGTAGCCCGGCTTCATGCCGAAGTCGATGCCCAGGGACTGCAGGCGCCGCACGGTCAGGGTGTCGCCGTCGGGCAGCAGCACGTCGCCCTCGGCCAGCCGGTCGGCCAGGCGGCCGACGGTCTCCACGTGGTGCGGGTAGCGACGGTAGAACTCGGCGTTCTTGGCCGCGACCCGCGGATAGGTGCGCCGGTAGACCTCGGCGGCGTCCGGCTCCACCGACGGCAGGCCGCCCGCGACGTAACAGGCGCTCAGCCCTTCGGGCGCGGCCGACAGGTACGTCAGCGTGAGGAAGCCGCCGTAGCTCTGTCCCAGCGTCGACCAGCGCCGGCCGCCGAAGACGGTCCTGCGCAGGTGCTCGGCGTCGGCCACGATCGAGTCGGCGCGGAAGCGGGCCAGGTAGGCGGCCCCCTCCTCCGGGCTGAGCGCGCTCATCACCCGCCCGTCGATCCGGGAGCTGCGGCCGGTGCCGCGCTGGTCGAGCAGGATCACCCGGTACGTCTCCAGCGCCTGCCCGAGCCAGCCGCCACCGCCCACGGGGCGCGGCCCCTTGCCGCCGGGGCCGCCCTGAAGGTAGAGCAGGCACGGCAGGTCCTCGCCGTCGCGGGCCGGATGGACCAGCTCCCTGGCGAACACCGTGATGGTGGCGTCCGGGGCGGACCAGTCGAGCGGCACTTCCACGAGGTGGTCGCGCACCCGCATCCCGGGAATCGTGTAGCTCGCGGTGATCAAAGCCTCTCCCTCCTGCGACGGTCCCACTCGGGGTCGATCCGCGGGACCGCCGCCAGCAGCGTGCGCGTGTACTCGTCCTGCGGGTCGCCGAACACCTGTTCGGCCGGTCCCTGCTCGACGATCCTGCCCTTGCTCATGACGGCCACGCGGTGCGCGATCTGCCGCACCACGGCCAGGTCGTGGGCGATGAAGACGTAGCTGAAGCCGCTCTCGCGCTGCAGCCGCCGCAGCAGCTCGATGACCTGCGCCTGCACCGACACGTCCAGCGCCGACACCGCCTCGTCGCAGATCACCAGCTTGGGGTTGACGGCCAGCGCGCGGGCGATGCCGATGCGCTGCGCCTGCCCGCCGGAGAACTGCGCGGGGTAGCGCAGCGAGTGGTCGGGGTTGAGCCCGACCCGCTCCATCAGCTCCTTCGCGTGGGCCCGCCGGCTGCCGTCGGGCGCGATGCCCTGGTAGACCAGCGGGGCCATGAGGATGCGCTCCACCGTGTGCCGGGGGTTGAGCGAGGAGAACGGGTCCTGGAAGACGACCTGGACGTTGGCGCGGAAGCGGGCCAGCGCCGCCCCCGTGGCCTGGGTGACGTCCTCGCCGTCGAACTCCAGCCGCCCCTCGCTCGGGTCCATGAGCTTGGCGACCATGCGGGCGGTCGTCGACTTGCCGCTGCCGGACTCGCCGACCACGGCCAGCGTCTCGCCCAGCCGTACCTCGAAGCTCACCCGGTCGACGGCGGTGAACTCGGCCTTCGCGCCCAGCGGGCCGCGCGAGACGAACCGCTTGGTCAGGTCCGTGGCGCGCAGCAACGGCTCGTTCATGAGATCACCTCGTCACCCGCCGGCTCGGCCAGCGGGTCGTCGATGCGGGGGATGCTCTCCAGCAGCATGCGGGTGTAGTCGTGGCGCGGCTCGGCGAAGATCTGCTCGGCGGTGCCGTACTCGACCTGCTCGCCCTGGCGCATCACCAGCACCCGGGTGGCGATCGAGCTGATCACCGCCAGGTCGTGGGTGATGAACACCATGCCCGTGCCGCTCTGCCGCCGCAGGTCGGCCAGCAGCCGCAGGATCTGCGCCTGCACGGTCACGTCGAGGGCCGTGGTCGGCTCGTCGGCGATCAGCAGCTCGGGCGAGCACACAAGGGCCATCGCGATCATGACGCGCTGCCGCTGCCCGCCGGAGAACTGGTGCGGGTAGTAGTCCACGCGCCGCTCGGCGTCCGGCAGGCCCACCTGCTGGAGCGCCTCCACGGCGACCTTCCGCGCGGCCTTGCGGGAGCGGCCCTTGTGGCTGCGGTAGACCTCCTCGATCTGCAGCCCCACCGTGTAGTACGGGTTCAGCGACGACAGCGGGTCCTGGAAGACCATCGACATCCGGTCGCCGCGCAGCCGCCGCAGGTCCCGGTCGGGACGGCCGAGCAGCTCGGCGCCGTTCAGCCGGACGCTGCCGCTGGTCCTGGCGCCCTTGGGCAGCAGGCCCATGATCGCCAGGCTGGTCATCGACTTGCCGGACCCGGACTCGCCGACGATGCCGACGGTCTCGTCCCGCCCGACGGTGAAGGAGACGCCCTTGACCACGTCCACCGGGCCGCGCGTGGTCGGGAAGGTGACGGTGAGGTCCTCCACGACAAGCAGCTCGCTCATTTCGCCGTGATCCTCACTCTCGGGTCCAGTCTCGCGTAGACGAGGTCCACCACCACGTTCCCGATCACCACGAAGAACGCCGCCAGCAGCGTCACCGCCATGATCACCGGCTGGTCGTTCTTGGCGATCGAGTCGGCGGCCATCTTCCCGACGCCGTTCAGGCCGAACACGGTCTCGGTGATCAGCGCGCCGCCGAGCAGCGCGGCGAAGTCCATGCCGAAGATCGTGGCGATGGGCGTCAGCGCCGGCCGCAGGGCGTGCCTGCGCATGGTCAGCACCGGGTTCAGCCCCTTGGCCCTGGCCGTGCGCATGAAGTTCTCGGCCAGGGTGTCGATCACGTTGGCGCGGGTGAGCCGGGCGTACAGGCAGGCGTAGCCGGTGGCCAGCACGATCCACGGCATCAGGTACGACTGGAACCACAGCACGGGATCGTCGGAGAACGGCACGGCCTGCGGGAACGGCAGCACCTGGAGTTGCACCACGAGCACGTACTGCAGGGCCAGGGCCAGCACGTAGTTGGGGATGCTGGAGCCGCCGAGCGCCAGCCCCATCGCGGTCCGGTCCCACCAGGTGCCCTCCTTGACCGCGCTGAGCAGGCCCGCGAGGATCCCGAAGAACAGCCACAGCACCGCGGCGCCGATCGCGACCGTGGCGCTGACCGGCAGCCGCTCCACGACCATGTCCCACACGGACTGGTTGGTCTGGAAGCTGTAGCCGAGGCACGGCGCGGAGCAGTGCACCAGGTTCGCGCCGGTGCCGTAGTCGCGCCCGGCGAAGATGCCGAGCAGGAACGTGCCGAACTGGGCGAGGAACGGCTGATCCAGCCCCAGCACCGCGCGGATCTGGTCGATCCGCTCGGGCGTGCACGTCTTCCCGCAGATCATCACCGCCGGATCCGGCGACAGCGTGAAGAAGATGACGAACGTGAACAGGCAGACCAGGAAGAGGATCAGCACCACTCCCGCGGCCCGGCCGGCGATGTAACGCGCCATCACGACGCCTCCCCCGCGTCGAAGGCGGCCCGCAACCGGTCGCCGAGCACGGTCAGCGACAGCACCGTGCAGAACAGGAACCCGCCGGGGATCGCGAAGTACATCGGATCGACGGCGTACCAGCCGACGGAGCTCGAGATCATCTGACCCCACGACGGCGTGGGCGGTGCCACGCCGACGCCCAGGAACGACAGCCCCGCCTCGGTGCCGACGTAGCCGGGCACCGACAGGGTGGTCATCACGATCAGGGAGCTGCGCAGGTTCGGCAGGATCTCCTTGAACACCAGCGCCCCGGTGGAGGCGCCGGAGGCCCGCGCGGCCTCCACGAACTCCCTGTTCACCAGCGTCAGCGTCTGCCCGCGCACGACCCGGGCCAGATACGGCCAGCCGAACACGCTGATCACCACGACCAGCAGCACCGCCCGGTTGCCCTGCGGCAGCGACGACAGGATCGCGATCATGAAGATCAGCGCGGGGAAGGCCATCAGGAAGTCCATGACCCGGCAGATCACCTGGTCGACCCAGCCCTGGTAGAACCCGGCCAGCATGCCCAGCACCACGCCGAGCAGCGTGGTGAGCGCCGTGGCCGCGACCGCGATGAGCAGCGACACGCGGGCCCCGTAGGCGATGCGCGCGAGGATGTCCCGGCCGTTCTGCGGCTCGACGCCCAGCAGGTGGTCGGCACTGATCCCGCCCAGCGACCCGTGCGGCACCCCGCCCAGGTCGGTGTTGACGGCCGCGGTGTCGAAGTCGTTCGGGCCGTGCCCGGTGATCGCGCTGATCAGCGGCGCGAAGACGGCCATCAGCACGATCAGCACCAGGAACGCGGTGCTGAGGATCGCGGCCTTGTCGTGCAGCAGCGCGCCCGCGATCCGCCGGCCCGAGGTGGCGGGCGCCGGGCCCGCCACCTGTTGTGGATGAGCGGCGACGGTCATTTACTTCGTCGGCTTCGCCAGGCCGACGGAGACCAGGTCGATGCCGCCGGAGAAGGCGTCCGACAGGTAGGCGCCGGCGACGTTCGAGCCGGTGATCGTGACGACCTTCTCGTAGGCCAGCGGCACCATCGGCGCCTGCTTCATGATCTCCTTGTCCAGCTCGCCGTAGGCCGCGTTGGCCTGCGCGACGTCGGGCATGGCCCCGATCTCGTCGATCTTGGCGTTGATCGCCTTGTCGTCGATCTGCGCCAGGTTCTGGTTGCCCTTGGCGGTGATGTTGCGGCCGTCGAACAGCGGCGGCAGGAACGTCGCGCCGGAGGCCCAGTCGGGGCACCAGCCGGTGATGGCGGCGTCGTGCTGCTGCGCCGGCGTGCCGATCACCTCGTAGAACGTCGAGGTGTCGATGTTGTTGATCTTGACATCGATGTTCACCTGCTTGAGCGCCTCCTGGATCGCCACCGCGACCGCCTGCATCTTCGGCACCGGCCGGGTGTCGAGGGTCAGGGAGAACCCGTTCGCCAGGCCCGCGTCGGCCAGCAGCTTCTTGGCGGTGTCCAGGTTGTACGGATACGGGTCGTAGTCCACCCGGCCCGCGATCGTCGGCGGCTGGACCGCGGTGCCCTTGGCCGCCAGCGTGGAGCCGCCCATGCCGGCGACCACGGTGTCCTTGTTGACCGCGTGGTTGATCGCCTGGCGCACCCGCACGTCGTCGAGGTTCTTCTTGGTCATGTTCAGCGACATGTAGGTGGTGCAGCCGGTCAGGCCGCTCAGCGTGCGCGACTTGATCTGCGGGGCCTGCGCGCGCGCCACGGTCGCCGACTGGATGATGCCGGTGATCGCGTCGGCGTCGTCGCCCTGCCCGGCCAGCATGCGCTCGTCGATGGTGGCCGGGTCCAGGCCGAACGTCCACTCGAAGGCGTCCGGCAGGGCCTTGCGGACCGTGTCGGTCTCCGCCTTCCACTGCGGGTTGCGCACCAGCTTGAGCGAGGCGTTGCGCTTGTAGCTCTCCACCTTGTACGGCCCGCTGGCGATCGGCTTGGCGTCGAACGCGGCCCCCGCGCCCGTCCCCTTGGGGAAGGGGATGAAGTTCGGCTGCGTCAGCGCGCTCGAGAAGTCGGGGTAGGACTTCTTCAGGTGGAAGACGACCGTCTTGGCGTCGGGCGTCTCGATCGTGTCGAGGTCACCGGACTCGTACGGGCCCTTGTAGTCCTTCGGCGCGTCCAGCAGGATCTTGCCGTACGGGGAGCCGATCCCCGCCTCCGCGTCGAACGCCCGCGACGCGCCGAACTTGACCGCCTCGCTCGTGATCGGCGTGCCGTCCTCGAAGAACAGGTTGTCCTTGAGCGTGTACGTCCACGTCTTGTGGTCGTCGGACGGCGTCCCGGTGTCGGTGGCCAGGTCGGCCACGACCTTCGTGCCCTCCTTGCCCGGCCCGGCGCCGAAGGTCGTCAGACCCCGGTAGATGAGCCGGTAGAAGTTGTTCACGCCGCCGTCCCAGCCGCGGGCCGGGTCCAGGTGGGAGAAGTCCGCGTTGGCCAGGACCCGCACGGTGCCGCCCTTCACGGCGGTCCCGCCCGAGGCGCCCGACCCGTTGCCGGCCCCGTTGCCCGCCGGGGTCGCGCCGCCGCCTCCGCCGCACGCGGTGAGCGCCAGCACGGCGGTCATGGTGACGCTCGCGAGCGCCGCCGATCTCCTCATGTCGCCTTCTTTCCATTGGTCACCGTGGTCCGGGTCCTGACCCAGACCCGCATCGCTTCGGGGTCGCGGTTGCCCCACAGGAAGTAGGGGACGAAGGCCGCGGTGACCCCCGCTGTGGCACCGGTCTCCGGGAGCTCCTGCTCCAGCGGCAGCTCGGGGTAGAGCTCGGCGGACGGCGGGGGAGCCGTGGCCGCTTCGACGCGCAGCACGACGGTGTCGTCGCGGCGCTCGATGTTCGCGTTAACAATCTCTGGCACGCCGACGACCAGGTCGTCGACCGAGGCCCCGGGGCTGTCCTGCTGCTCGACGCAGTAGACCAGCGGGCCGCGGGCCACGCTGAGCGCGCCCCTGGTGGCGTCCAGGTAGGGGTGCGACCCGTGCGCCCTGACCGGCATCGGCAGGCCGAGCCGGATCTCGTCGCCCGCCGACCAGCGCCGCTCCAGGGTGATCCAGCCGTCCGCCGCCGTCACGTCGCACGGCTCGCCGTTGACGGCCGCCGTCACCTGCCGCGCCCAGCCGGGCACCCGCAGCACCAGCGCGTACGGCCGCTCCGGCGCGCGCCGGAGCGTGAGGCGCACGTCCCCGTCCCACGGGTACGCGCTCCGCATCGCCAGCTCCAGCTCCGCGGTCTCGATCGTGGCCGTGGCGTACTGGGCGATCAGCAGGGCGCCGTCCCGCTCGGCCGCCACGTAGTCGGCGAGCTGGGCCATCCAGCGCACGATGTTCGGGGGGCAGCACGGGCAGCCGAACCAGGCACGACGCAGCGGCTCGCCGCCCGACTCCGCCCCGCTGCGCTGCTCGTGGTCGGGGCGGCGCTGGAGCGGGTTGTCGTAGAAGAACGCCTTGCCGTCCGCCGACAGGCCCACGGCGTAGGCGTTGTAGAGGACGCGCTCGAACACGTCGAGGTATTTCGCGCCGCCGGTGGCCAGGAACATCCGCCACGCCCACTGCATGACGGCGATGGCCGCGCAGGTCTCGCTGTAGGAACGTTCCGACGGCAGTTCGTACCGGTCGCCGATCGCCTCGTCGGAGTGCCGGCTGCCCAGACCGCCGGTGACGTACAGCTTGGTCGCCACCATGTCGTCCCAGAGCCGCTCCAGCGCGTCGAACAGCGAGCGGTCGCCGCTCTCCAGGAACACGTCCGCCGCGCCCGCCGCCAGGTAGGCCATCCGCACCGCGTGCCCGGTCACCGAGGGCAGCTCGCGGAAGGGCAGGTGGTCCTGGAAGTAGTCGCCGGGGAAGATGCTGTGCTTGAGGTTGCCCGTCCCCCTGCGGTCGACGAACTGCGCGGCCTGCCGGAGGTAGCCGCGCTCGCCGGTCTCCCGGTAGAGCTCGACCAGCGCCATCTCCACCTCGGGATGCCCGCAGGCGCCCTCCTCGCCGAACCTGGAGACCACCAGGTCGGCGAACCTGACCGCGACCCGCAGCAGCCGGTCGTCGCCCAGCCTGCGGTTCGCGGCGACGGCGGCCTGGATGAGGTGGCCCAGGTTGTACAGCTCGTGCCCCCAGGCCAGGTCCTCCCACGGCTTCTTGGCCGCGGCCGGGTCCTGGAAGAAGGAGTTGAGGTAGCCGTCCTCGGCCTGGACTCGTTCGAGGAGGCCGACGACCTCCTCGTAGAACTCCCGCACCGCGGCGCTGTCGCTGGTGCCGCTGTCGCCGTCGCTTCCGCCGCCGCTTTTGCTTTCGCTTTCGCCGAGCTCGTACGCCAGCCCTTCGAGGGTCTTGTACAGGTCGGTGTCCAGGAACGGATAGCGGCCGCGGTATGGGGCGGGGTCCTGCTCCAGGAGGCGGCTCAGGTTGGCGACGTTGCCCGCCGCGCGGAGCTGCTCGATGGTGTGCGGGACTGTGGCCGCGCTGTTCCGGCGCTGCCAATGATGGAGCAGCCCGCCCGTTATGTGCACCCCGGACAGCGGTCGCACGACCCCAGCGGCAGTGCGTACGGCGCCGAACTGGGGCTTGACCTGCTTAGACGTCATGAACCTTCCCAGTAATGTGTGGCATTGCACTGAACCATAAGTGTCTGGGAGGTGTGTTGCCAAGGGTTACGGACGTACTTTGGTGGAACGTAACGTGACCGGAACAGGCTCACGCCCCGGTGAATTGAGTAGGCCGTACTCAGGTGGAGGCCGCGTCCCCGCTGTCCAATGGCGCTGACCAGCCGAGCCCAGGAGGCGGCCATGAGCGCCCAGCACGACCACCATCACCACCCGGTGACGTTCGACGTCCACGGGATGCTCCTGTTCGGGGACGACCCGCTCTACTTCTCGCACCTGCCGATGTTCGAGCACCCGGCGCATCGCTTCCAGGTCCTCATGGAGGTCGGCTTCCGCGACGACGTGCTTGAGGTGATCCGTGCCCACCGGAAGGACGGCGACATCCAGACGTTCGTGCCCGAGCGGTTCGACATCCTCGAACTCGGCCCGTCCGGTCCCGAGCCCGCCAGGACGACGGTGGCCGGCACGATCTTCCAGGGGCACTTCGAGCGCGGCGGCATCCCCATCGCCGAGGACGTCACGGCCCGGATCGAGCGGGTGTCCTGCTTCCGGGTGCTCGACCCCGAGCCGCTCCACGACGACGACCGCACGCTGACGTACCTGTGCTTCGGACGGGCGGGCCGGCTGCACCTCGCGCACGAGATCACCGCGCGTCCCGACTTCGACCAGGTGCTCGCGATCCGGATCGTGCCCGGCACCGTCCGCCACGACCCCGACGTGCGGGTGCCCTTCGACGTGCCGGCCATGGACTTCCCGCGGCCCGTGCCGGCCCGGTTCGGCCGGGTGGACACCCCGGCGCGGCGGCTCAGGGCGGGCGACACGCTGGAGGGGGCCTTCGATCCGGGCGTCACGCGTACGGGGCCGCACGGCTTCACCGCCCAGATCGAGGTGCTCGGCGAGATCTACATGGAGACCGGCGACCTGGCGTGAGGGCGGTCTCCGACCTCGGGCCCGGCTGTATGGGCATGTCCGACGGGCCGGCCGGCGCGTCCGAGCCGGTCGCCACCATCCGCGCCGCGACCGAGGCGGCCGTCCCCCCGGGAGCGGCCGCGGGCGGACGCTACGCCGATGCGCAAATGGCGCATCTCGCCAGCGAACGCTGACCCCTCAGTGGGGCCGCGCCGCTAAAGTGGGCGCGGTGCACATCGACGAGTGGCTTCAGGTGATCCCCGCCGGATGGCTCTACGTGACGGTCGCGCTCGTGATCGGGTTCGAGAGCCTCGGCATCCCGCTGCCCGGGGAGATCGTCCTGGTCAGCGCCGCGCTCCTGGCGGCCAAGGGCGTGGTGGACCCGGTCTGGGTCGGCGCCTGCGCGAGCGCGGGGGCCATCGTCGGCGACTCCGCCGGATACGCCATCGGGCGCAAGGGCGGCGCCCCCATGTTCGCCCGGCTCGGGCGGCGCTTCCCCAAGCACTTCGGGCCCCGGCACGTGGGCAAGGCCGAGGAGTACTTCCACCGGTTCGGCGTGTGGGCCGTCTTCGTCGGCCGCTTCGTCGCGCTGCTGCGCATCCTGGCCGGGCCGCTGGCCGGGGCGCTGCGCATGCCGTACTGGAAGTTCGCCGTGGCCAACGTGCTCGGCGGGATCGTGTGGGCGGGCGGCACCACCGCGGTGATCTTCTACCTCGGGCTCGTCGCCGAGAAGTGGCTGAAGGGCTTCTCGTGGGTCGGGCTCGTGGTGGCCGTGCTGTTCGGCGTGGCCACCACGCTCTATCTCAAGCGGCGGGCCGCCTCAGCGCTCGATGAGGGTGACCTCAAGGGAGTAGTGAGAGGCCCGGTAGACATGTGAGCCGTGCTCGACGGCCCGGCCCTGGTCGTCGTACGTGGTGCGGATCATGGTGAGCAGCGGCGCGCCGCGGCGCTCGTCGAGCAGCTTGGCCTCCGCCTGCGTGGCCGCCCGCGCGCCGATACGCTGGTTGGCCACCCGCATCCGCACGCCCGCGCCGCGCAGCAGCTCGTACAGGCCGCGGCCCTCCAGGTCGGTGGCGGTGAGCTGGGCCAGGTTGAGCGGCAGCCAGTTGTGCAGCACCGCCAGCGGCTCGCCGGCCGCGAAGCGCAGGCGCTCCAGGTAGAGGGCCTGCGCGCCGGTCTCCATGCCGAGGATGCGGGCGACCTCCTCCTCGGCCGGCCGCGACTCCAGCGCCAGCACCTGCGTGGCGGGCTCCTGGCCCGATCTGCGCAGGTCGTCGTAGAGGCTGGTCAGCTCGACCGAGCGTTTGACCTGGCCGTGGACCACCTGCGTGCCGACGCCGCGCTTGCGCACGAGCAGGCCCTTGTCCACGAGGTATTGGATGGCCTGGCGGATCGTGGGCCTGGACAGCCCCAGCTTGTCGGCCAGCAGGATCTCGTTGTCCAGGCGCGAGCCGGGTGCCAGGTCGCCTCGCCGGATCGCCTCCGCGATCTGCTCGGCCACCTGGAAATAGAGCGGCACAGGGCTGGATCGATCCAGGTCGATGGCCAGGTTGGCGGTCATGCTGATCAGCTTAACCGAGGTCAGAATGTCCAGACAAATAACCGGCACTGGTGCGGACCGCCCGCGCGAGTGGGCATGACGGTCCTGACGCGCGAGGGACCCCGCCCGCTGGAGGAGACCCCGCTGGAGGAGACATGGACGCGACGCGACTGCTCGACACCGCCACCGAGGCCGCCAGAGCGGTCGGGCCGAGGCTGCGCAAGGCCTTCAGATCCCGGCCCGAGGTCGCCACCAAGCGCGACTTCCACGATCCCGTCACCGAGCACGACCGGGCGGCCGAGGAGACCATCCGCGCGGTCATCGGCGACCGGGTGCCCGGCAGCGCGATCGTCGGCGAGGAGGGCGGGACGACCGGCTCGGGCGACCTCGTCTGGTACGTCGACCCCATCGACGGGACCGCCAACTTCGCCACCGGGCTGCCGTTCTTCTGCGTGTCCATCGCCGCCGCCGTCCGGGGCGAGCTGGTGGCGGGCATCGTGTACGACCCCGTACGCGACGACGAGTTCACCGCCTCCACCGAGGGCGCCTGGTGCAACGGCACCCCGATCCGGAGCGCGGGAGCCGCGCGCGACCGGGACGCGATGCTGCTGTCGAGCTATCCGACGCCGCTCGACCTGGAGACGGACGGGGACCTGGCGCTGCGGCGTTACGCCCGCTTCGTGGAGTCCTTCTCCGCCGTGCGGCGGCCGGGCAGCGCGGCGCTCAAGCTCGCGCACGTGGCCGCCGGCTGGTCCGACGCCGCCTACGGCACCCACGCCAGCCCGTGGGACGTGGCGGCGGGGGCGCTGCTCGTGCGCCGGGCGGGCGGCGTCTACCTGGGCGATCCGCTGGCCAAGGGGGACTATCTGGCGCACGTCGCCGGCTTCGACCTGGCCGGCTCGGCGCTGGCCGAAGCGGCACCCCGCTGACGACTCACCCGCGCCGCGCCGCGCCGCGCCGCGCCGCGCCGCGCCGCGCCGGGTTGGGCCGCGCCGCGCCGCGCCGCGCCGCGCCGCGCCGGGTTGGGCCGCGCCGCGCCGCGCCGCGCCGGACCGGGCCGGGTTGGGCCGCGCCGGGTTGGGCCGCGCCGGGTTGGGCCGCGCCGGGTTGGGCCGGGGGTTGCGGCGGACGGCGTGAGCGGGCAGGCGCGGCGGAGCGCTTGGGCGGGCAGGCGCGCGGGTGCGGTCCGGCAGGCGAGGCCGGTTAGCGCTGGTGGACCAGCTGTGGCAGGTCGGCCAGCGTGGTGATGCGGGGGAAGCCGGCCGGGGGCCGCTCGATGCCGCGCCGGTCGAGCCAGACCGAGCGCATGCCGGTCGGCGCCGGCCCCGTCACGTCCTTGTCCACGTCGTCGCCCACCAGCAGCACGTCCTCGGGCGCCAGCCCGAGCGCGGCGGCGGCCCCGGTGTAGGAGCCGGGCGACGGCTTGAAGTGGCCGCCCAGCACCTCGCCCGTCAGCACCGGCCCGAGCGCGCCCGCGAGCCCGATCGCGCGGATCTTGGCCTCCTGCATCCGCTGCCCGCCGTTGGTCAGCACCCCGAACGCGAACCCGCCCAGCGCCGCCAGCGCCCCCGCCACGTCGGGGAAGGCCGTCCAGCGCTGCCGGTAGCGCTCGGTGAACTCGGTGTAGGCGGCGTCCAGGTCATCCGGCTCGGGCACGGCCAGCTCCCGGCACAGCGCGCGCAGCCGGCGCCGCCGCTGCTCCTCCATCGAGCACTCGCCCGCCTGCCACATCGCCATGTACGGGATCTCCAGCCCGGCCCACAGCGCGGCCACCTCGCCCAGCCGCGCGTGGCCGGGGAAGTAGGCGGACGCCCAGGAGGTGATCGCGGCGTCGGCGGCGCCCCGGTGGTCGAACAGGGTGTCGTCCAGGTCGAACAGGATGCCTCTGATCACGACTGCATGCCTCTGATCACGACTGGGCCTCGGCGGCGATGCGAGCGGCCGTCTCGCACGGTGGATAGCCGAGCGTCAGCCCGCGCACCGACAGCGGCGCCTGCGCGAAGCGGATCTCGGCGTTGTCGCTCAGGATGTAGTGCAGGGCGGGGGAGTGGCACCGGTGCAGGTCGAGCGCCGCGGCCTCCGGCTCGGCCAGCTCGGGCGGCAGCGCGTACAGATAGTCGGCGATCAGCGCGTCGAGGTCGAAGAGCTGCGCGTAACGCTCGGCCGTGCCCGCAACCACCCTGATCCGGTCTCCGTCCATCCGGGCCTGGTAGACCAGGCCGGTGCCGCCGCTCCTGGCGAACCAGCGTAGCGCGTCCTCGGCGGGCAGCGTGAACGCTCCGTACGGCTTGCGCCCGTGCAGCAGGGCCTCGGCGATCCACCGGTCGCACCACGACTCGTCGCGGTAGGGCGAGGGGGCTCCGGGCTCGACGGTCAGGCCCTGGGCCAGCACCGGGTTCCAGGATGAGACCATGGGGCTGCTGAAGCGGGGCATGCGCGGGCCGAGCCAGTGGCTGAGCGGGTAGCCGTACCATACGGTGACGACCTCGATCTGCCAGGCGGAGAGGCGGCGCTCGTAGGCGCCGTTCATGATCTGGCCGCCGTCGGGGTGCCGCCACGGACCCGGAGCGATGCCGGAGCCTGCGGGGACCGGTGGCGTCCGGTGGTCGGGCTGCAGGACCCACGCCGCCACAGTCTCGGCCCTTTCCGATCGGCGTATGCATAACGCGTCAGACCACTAGAGTGGCCATCGTGCATCACCCGTCACTCCGTTGCAACAGACCAGGTGTAAACGCTGTTTACCGGCACCGAGCATCGATGATCGCTGTATGCAGCTGAGCGTGGTGGCGGCCCGGCTCCGTGCCCTGCGCGCCGCCTGCGGGTTGTCGATGAAGTCCGCCGCGCAGGCCGCGGGGCTCAACACCTCCACGATCTTCCGCATCGAGCACGGTCTCGTCGCGCCGCGCGAGTCCACCGTACGCATCCTGCTGGACCTGTACGGCGAGGGCGAGCACGCGCCGCGGCTGCTGTCGCTGCTGCGGGAGGAGCGCGTGCCCGGCTGGTACGACGCGCCGGGCGTGCCGCTGGGCCTGTCGGAGTTCCTGGCCCTGGAGCACCAGGCGCAGGTGATCTACACCTACGGCCCCGGGCAGGTGCCCGCGCTGCTGCAGACCCGCGCCTACGCCGAGTCCGCCGCCCGCGCCACGCTCCTGCCCGGCACACCGCCCGAGCGGATCGGCCACGCCGCCGACCTCGTCACCCGCCGGCAGGAGGGGCTCGACCGGCACCAGGGCCCGCACCTGTGGGCGATGCTCGACCGGCGGGCGGTGCTCGACCCGCCCCTGGACCTGCGAGAGGACCGGCTCGCCCAGCTCGACGCGCTCGCGCTGGCCGCCAAGCAGCCGCACATCGCGGTGCAGCTGGCCAGGCCCTGCGCCGACACCGGCTACCTGTACCAGGGGGCGCCCTTCACGCTGCTGCGCTTCCCGGAGCGCGACCGGCCGGACGTGCTGGTGCTGCACCTGCTGCACGCCCCCGTGATCGTCGAGGACCGGCGGCGGATCGAGGAGCACCAGCAGGCGTTCGCGCGGCTGTCGCTTTCGGCGTTCCCCGTGGACGCCACCCAGGACGTGCTGGACGGGATGCGCGACCCCCTGCCGGAATGACCGGGATCCTGGCAGGATGAACCTGGTCGATCGGGACGGAGGTCACCAGGTGCCTGAAAACGACAGCCGGCTCGCGTCCCTCGGGTGTGCCAGCACCGCCCGCATGTACGACGCCGCGCAGGGCGGCAAGCAGAACTTCAGCGCCGACCGCGCGGCGCTGCAGGCGGCCGAGCGGCTCAGCGCCGACGCCGGCGACGCGCTCGTCGCCCACCAGCAGCACGTGCACCGGGTGGTGCGGCATCTGGCGGGCCAGGGGGTGGACCAGTTCGTGCTGTACGGGACCGGGCTGCCGAGCACGGGCCAGGCCCACGAGACCATCCATGAGGTGTTCCCCCTGGCCAGGGTGGTGTACGCGGAGAAGGACCCGTACATGCTGGCCCACGCCAGGGCGATCGCCGGCCGGACGGGCGACCGGGTCAGGGTCGTCGGCTGCGACCTCGGGGACCCGGCGGAGCTGCTGGGCGATCCGATGGTGCGGACATTCGTGGACTGGGCCGAGCCGGTGGCGGTCGGCGTGATGTCCGTGCACGAGATCCCCGCGCACGACGTCTCCTGGGTGGGGCGGCTGCGGCGGGCCATGGCGGCGGGCAGCCACCTGTGGCTGACGGCGCTCAGCATGGACGCCTACGAGACGTCGCTGCGCGCGAGCGTCGAGGCGGTCAACCGGGACATGGGGCTGACCGTGCACTTCCGGGCGAGGGAGCAGGTGCTGGCCCTGTTCGACGGGATGGAGCTGCTCGAACCCGGGCTGGTGTGGGCGCCGCAGTGGCGGCCCGACGGGACCGAGGTGGACCTCGCTCCCGAGCGCACGGCCTGGCTCACGGGCGTCGCCACCATCACCGGCCCGTAGTCCGGCGGCGGGCAGCGCCCTCGGTGCTCCGCGCGGCCGTCCGGTTGCGGGGGGCTGCGCGGTCAGTGCTCCTTGCGGTACTCGCCGGCCTGGCGGACGTGGTCGACCATGATGCGTTCCGCGGCGTCGCCGTCCCCGGCCTCCAGCGCCGCCAGGATGCCCCCATGCGCCTCGAGCTGGACCCTGACCTGGGTGTCGTCCAGCCACAGAGACGCCTCGGCGGGCACGGGGAAGCTGTTGCGCACGGACCTGGCGTGCTCGCCCAGGAACGCGGGCCCGCCGATGTCCACGATGCGCAGGTGGAAGCGCCTGCTCTGCTCCCCGAGCCGCTCGTGCCTGCCGTGCTCGGCGTCGGCCAGCATCGAGGCGTGCAGCTCGCGCAGCCACACCAGGTCCGCCTCGGTGACCCGGGCCGCGGCCAGCCGCGCGCCCAGCCCCTCGACCACCGAGCGCAGCCCGTAGTACTCCGCCAGCGCCTCGTCGCCCAGGTCCACCACGGTCGCGCCGTGGTGCGCCTCGTAGCTGATCAGCCGGTCCTTCTCCAGCCTGCGCAGCGCCTCGCGCACGGGCGTGACCGACACCCCGAGCCGCCTGGCCACGGCCCCGGCGCGCAGAGCTGTGCCCCCGGGGATCCGCGCGCTGCGGATCTCCTCCAGCAGCACGCTGTAGACGTACTCGGCCTTGCTCATGGGCGGCCGCGGCTCGCTGGTCGGCATGTCCTTAAGTGTCCCGCAATATCGCAGTTGATCAGGCAAAAGCTTGACCTATGACATATTTCTTATAAGTTACATGTTCATGACGAGCCTCGCTGACCTGCGGGTCATCGACGCGGCGACGCTGTTCGCCGGTCCCTCCGCCGCGATGATGCTGGGCGACTTCGGCGCGGACGTGATCAAAATCGAGCACCCGCGCCGCGGCGACCCCTCTCGCGGGCACGGCGCCTCCGTGGACGGCGTCGGGCTGTGGTGGAAGACGCTGTCGCGCAACAAGCGCGCCGCGGCCGTGGACCTGTCGCGGGCCGAGGGGCAGGAGATCCTGCGCCGCCTGGCCGAGCGGTCCGACGTGCTGATCGAGAACTTCCGGCCCGGCACCCTCGAACGCTGGAACCTCGCGCCCGAAGACCTGCTGGAGCTCAACCCGCGGCTGATCGTCGCGCGGATGACCGGGTTCGGGCAGTTCGGGCCGATGGCCAAGCAGCCCGGGTTCGGGACGCTGGCGGAGGCGATGAGCGGGTTCGCGGCCATGACCGGGCAGCCCGACGGGCCGCCCACGCTGCCGCCGCTGGCCCTCGCCGACGGGATCGCCGGCCTGGCCATGTCGTACGCGATCATGGTCGCACTGCACGCCCGCGAGCAGACCGGGCGCGGGCAGGTCATCGACCTGGCCATCATCGAGCCGATCCTGGGCCTGCTGGGGCCGCAGATGAGCGCGTACAAGGCGCTCGGGGTCGTGCCCAAGCGCACCGGGAACCGGTCGAGCAGCAACGCGCCGCGCAACACCTACCGCACCCGCGACGGCCGCTGGCTGGCCATCTCCACCAGCGCCCAGCCCATCGCCGAGCGCGTGGTGACCCTGGTGGGGCGGCCCGACCTGGTCGAGCAGCCGTGGTTCGCCAGCGGGCACGGGCGGGTCCAGCACGTGGACGAGCTGGACGAGGCGGTCGCCTCGTGGATCGCCGAGCGGGACGCCGCGGAGGTGATCGCCCGCTTCGAGGAGGTCCAGGCCGCCGTCGCGCCCATCTACGACGTCAGCGACCTGGCCGAGGACCCGCAGTACGCGGCGCTGGGCACGTTCGTGGAGGTGCCCGACGAGGAGCTCGGCTCGGTCACCATGCAGAACGTGCTGTTCCGGCTCTCGGAGACGCCGGGCGAGATCCGCTGGGCGGGGCGGGCGGCCGGCCGGGACACCGACGAGGTCCTCGCGGAGCTGGACTACTCCGGCGAGCGGATCGCCGCGCTGCGCGCGGACGGGGTGATCGCGTGAACCCGCCCGCGCCGCGGCCGTTCATGACCTGGCAGCCCGTGACGTGGCTGTACGTTCCCGGTGACCGGCCCGAGCGGTTCGGCAAGGCCGTGGCGTCCGGCGCCGACGTGGTCATCATCGACCTGGAGGACGCGGTCGCGCCGGTCCGCAAGGACGAGGCCCGCGCCAACGCCGCCGCCTATCTGCGCGCCCGGCGCGAATCACGCGCCCCTGACGCCATCGGGCCGGGCGGCGGGTGGCACAGTCGT
>NZ_VCKX01000175.1 GCF_005889725.1 Nonomuraea zeae | reverse complement strand
GGGGGAGGAGTCTGGTGTGTTACAGAGACAGGGGCGGGGCAGGGATGCGGGCAGCTTGAGCCCCGTCTTGCCGAACCATTTGTTCAGCAACCGCGTGGCCGTCCCGTCCCGCCACATGTCGGCGATGGCCTGGTTGACGGCCTCGCAGGTGGCCGTGTCGCCCTTCTTGATCCCGACGCCCCACTTCTCGTCGGTGATCGGATCGTTCAGCAGCTTGAACTGGCCGGGCTCCGCCTGCGCGTATCCGGCCAGCGTCACGTTCTCGGTGCTCACCGCGTCGAGCTGCCCGATGCGGAGCTTGCGTACGCAGTCGGAGTAGTTCTTTGCGGGCACCAGCACCGCCGGGATGCCCAGCTTGCCGTCCGGCGGCGGGTCCACGATCCGCCGGTACGAGTTGGAGCCCTCGGCCTGGCAGATCCGCTTGCCCCGCAGGTCGGCCGTCTTGGTGATGCGGAACTCGTCGGCCCGCACCATCGTGTCCTGCTGGACGATCACGTACGGACCCCCGAACGTCACCTTCGGCTTGCGCGCCTTCGTGATCGAGTAGGAGGCGAAGATGAGGTCCACGGTGCCGTTCTGGAGCAGCGCCTCGCGGGTCGAGGATGGCGACTCCCGCCAGGTGATCCGCACGGGCTCGCCCTCCGCGAGCCGGTTCACGACGTAGCGGGCGACGTCCACGTCGAACCCCTGCGGATCGCCGTCGCCCGTCTTCAACCCCAGGCTCGGCTGGTCCCACTTGGTGCCGACGACGACGTCCTCGGCGCCCCTGATCTTGCCCACGACGGTGCTGTACGAGCCCCCGTCGCCACACGCGGCCAATCCCATGGCCATGGCGACCGCGAAAGTCACGTACGCCCGTCGCATCCACGCCCTCCCCGTTTCTCCGCCGATAAGAGGAGTTTGCTGGGCAGAGATCGCGTAGGAGGCGGTCTGCGGGCGGTTCTCACCGAGAAGTGGGGGCTTCTTGGGGCTTTACGGAGAGCACGTCCCCCCGCGCGTCACGCCGCAAAGTCCGGGCCCGTGGGATGGACAGGTGTTAATCGCATGGCGGAAATAACACGGTGATGAATATGCAGCCGATGTTAAACCAGCATTACCGATGTGTAATCGCATATTGTCTGAGGCTGATGGGCCTTCCCGGCGTGATGTCAGTTCGCTGAATAGCGGGCTCCGGGATTCAGCGGCGCAAAGAAGCTCTCGGCACGCGCGGCAATCGCCCGTGAGAGGCCCGCCGGGCGGCCTCGTAAAAGCAGGAACGGCGGTGGTGCGCAGTCCGCGCACCACCGCCGTCCGACATTCGCGGCGACAGCCGTCATTCCATGGTGGCGACGGCCCCCCTGCCGGGACCGCCGGTGCCGCCCGTGCCGATCGCCGAAGGTGGCGCGATCGGGCCCGCGGCGGACTTGCGGCTGCGGCGGCTACGCCGTTCGAGCCAGGTGGCGAGGTAGCCGAGCGCCAGGTTGATCACCACGTAGAACAGCGCCAGCACGATGGCGCTCGGGATGAGGTTGCCGTAGTTGACGGCGAACTGCTTGAGCCCGACGTTCAGCAGGTCCTCGTACGCGATGATCCAGCCGAGCGCGGTGTCCTTCAGCAGCACCACCATCTGGCTGACGATCGCCGGCATCATCGCGGTGGTCGCCTGGGGAACCAGCACCAGCCGCATCACCTCGGACTTGCGCAGCCCGATGGAGTAGGCGGCCTCGGACTGACCCCTCGGCACGGCCAGGATGCCCGCACGGAAGATCTCGGCCAGCACCGACCCGTTGTACAGCGTCAGGCCGATGACCACCGCCCAGAACGCCGGCACGCTGACCGTGTAACCGCTCAGCGTGGCCGGTCCGGCCTGCACGAAGTAGATGAGGATCAGCAGCGGGATGGCCCGGAAGAACTCCACGACCGCGCCGCAGAACCGGCGGATCACCGTGTGGTCGGAGAGCCGGCCGAGGCCGAACAGCACACCGAAGATCAGCGCGAAGACCGCGGCCACCAGCGCGGCCTGGAGGGTGCCGATCAGGCCCGGGATGATGAACCCGGTCCAGGTGTCGCCACGCAGGAACGGCTCCCACTTGGCGGCGTCGAGCTGGTCCCGCTCGCCCAGCGTCGAGATCACCAGATAGGCGATCAGGAGCAGGAGGGCGACGGACAGCAGGGTCAGCGCGTTGTTGCGCAGCCGCGCCCGCGGCCCGGGGGCGTCGAACAGAACGCTGGTCGCCTTGCTCATCGGGCCACCGCCAGTCGCTTGGCCAGCCAGCCGAAGAGGAAGCCGGTTGGGAGGGTCAGCACCATGTAGCCGAAGGCGAATCCGAGGAAGATGGGGATCGTACCGCCGTAGTCGTCGAACATCTGCTTCATCTGGGCCGCCGCGTCGAGATAGCTCGCCACGGTGACGATCGTGGTGTTCTTGGCGAGGGCGATCAGGATGCTGCCCAGCGGGGCGATGACCGACCGGAACGCCTGCGGCAGCACGATCAGCCGCAGCGACTGGATGAAGGTCAGCCCGATGGCCCTGGCCGCCTCGGCCTGCCCGACGGCGACGGTGTTGATCCCGGAGCGCAGCGCCTCGCAGACGAACGTCGCGGTGTAGGCCGACAGACCGGCCACCGCCCACCAGAAGTAGTTGGTGGCGGGGTCTTCGCTGAAGGTCAGCCGCATCGTGTCGCTGAGCCCGAGCGCGCAGAGGATCAGCACCAACGTCAGGGGGGTGTTGCGGACGACGTTGACATAGGCGGTGCCGGCCCAGCGCAGCACCGGTGTCGGTGCCACCCGCATGGAGACCAGGATCGTCCCGAGGATCAGGGCGAAGAAGGCGCTGGCGAGCGTCAGCCGGATCGTCGCCCAGAACCCCAGAAGAATCTTGTCCAGGTCCTGTACCAGCGGAGAGAAGTCAAAAAGGGTAGAGGTGTCCATGACATTCCTCGTTGGAAGAACTCGCCGGCGAGTCTGGGCGACTCACCGGCGAGTGATCGGGGCTGGACGGGGGATCAGGCGCAGCCCTCCGCGGCCGGCGCCGCGGTCTCGACCTTCAGGCCCGTGCCGGCGAAGTGCTTCTCCAGCAGCTTGGCCGCGGTGCCGTCGGACCACATCTGGCCCACGATCTTGTTGATCTCGTTGCAGGTCTCGAGGTCACCCTTCTTGATGCCGATGCCGTACTTCTCGTCGGTGAACGGCGCACCGGCCACCTTGACGCCCGTGCCCTCGCGCTTGGCGAAGCCGGCGAGGATCGTGTCGTCGGTGGTCACCACGTCGACCGCGCTGGTCTTGAGCTTCTGGATGCACTCGTCGTAGCCGCCCGCGGGCACCAGGGTCGCCTCGACCTTGAGGCTCTGCTTGTTGGTGCCCTCGGTGATGTTCTTCCACGAGTTGGAGCCGCTGACCTGGCAGACCTTCTTGCCCTTGAGGGTGTCGAGGCTCGTGATCGAGCTGTCGTCGGCCCGGATGAGGGAGTCCTGGTGCGCCAGGTAGTAGGGGCCGGCGAAGGTGACCTGCGGCTTGCGGGCGTCGGTGATCGAGTAGGTCGCGATCACCAGGTCGACCTGGCCCTGCTTGAGGAAGCTCTCCCGGTTGGCGGAACGGGCTTCCTTGAACTCGATCCCGCTCTCCGGCACTCCCAGCTTGCCGGCGATGTATTTGGCGACGTCCACGTCGAAGCCCTCGACGGTGCCGTCAGGCTTCTTCAGGCCCAGGCCAGGCTGGTCGTACTTAACGCCGACGACGAGCTTCTTGTCGTCCTTGGCCTTCTGCAACACGGTGGTCGCGCCACCGCCGCCGCAGGCGGCGAGACCGGTGACCATGGCACCGGCGGCGAAGAGGGCAACGCCCATGCGACGGATCTGCATCGTCCTACCTCGGCTCTCTCAATGCGTCAGAATCTTAGAAAGGAAATCCTTGGCCCTGTCGGTCTGGGGGGATCCGAAGAAGGCGTCGGGGGTGTTCTCCTCCACGATCTGGCCGTCCGCCATGAACACGACTCTGTTCGCGGCTCTGCGGGCGAAGCCCATCTCGTGGGTGACGACCATCATGGTCATCCCGTCGCGGGCCAGCCCGATCATGACGTCCAGGACCTCCTGGACCATTTCCGGGTCCAGTGCCGAGGTCGGCTCGTCGAAGAGGATCATCTTCGGGTCCATCGCCAGTGCCCGGGCGATGGCGACCCGCTGCTGCTGACCACCGGAGAGCTGGGCCGGATATTTGTCCGCCTGCGCGGCGATGCCGACGCGTTCGAGCAACTCCATGGCCCGCTGGTCGGCGGCTTGACGAGCCTGCCCCCGGACCTTTACCGGGCCGAGGGTCACATTCTCGCGGATGGTCTTGTGCGCGAACAGATTGAACGACTGGAAGACCATGCCGACATCGGCCCGAAGCTTGGCCAAAGCTTTACCTTCTTGCGGCAGCTCCTGACCGTCGAAAACGATTGTCCCGCCGTCGATAGTCTCCAACCGGTTGACGGCCCGGCAGAGCGTGGACTTGCCTCCGCCCGAAGGGCCGATAACGACCAGAACCTCACCACGGGAGACGGTCAGGTTTATGTCCTTCAGGACGTGCAGCGTCCCAAAGTGTTTGTTGACGTTCTCCAACCGTACGAGTGGAGCGCCGTTACCGTTCTCCGTCATGCGTCAAACCGTAGAGGTCTCCAGGGCGCTGGTCACTAACCAAGCGGTACCGATCCGATCACATCGTGCCACCAAGCTGGCCTTTTAGACCCCTACGGGCCGTCGCGAGCCCGGCAAGGACTACCCTTGAACGTGCCATGACTGTGACCCAGGAGGGCGCCCGCACATACGAAGTGCGCACATATGGGTGCCAAATGAACGTCCACGACTCTGAGCGGCTGTCGGGCCTGCTGGAGGACGCCGGCTACGTGCCCGCCCCCGACGGCGAGAGCGCCGACGTGGTCGTGTTCAACACGTGCGCCGTGCGGGAAAACGCTGACAACCGCCTCTACGGCAACCTCGGCCATCTCAGGCCCGCCAAGATGAGCAATCCGCGCATGCAGATCGCCGTGGGCGGCTGCCTGGCGCAGAAGGACCAGGGCGAGATCGTCCGCAAGGCGCCGTGGGTCGACGTGGTGTTCGGCACCCACAACATCGGCTCGCTGCCGGTGCTGCTGGAGCGGGCCCGCATCGAGGGCGAGGCGCAGGTCGAGCTCAAGGAGTCGCTCGAGGTCTTCCCCTCGACGCTGCCCACCAAGCGCGAGTCCGCCTACGCCGCCTGGGTGGCGATCTCGGTCGGCTGCAACAACACGTGCACCTTCTGCATCGTGCCGTCGCTGCGCGGCAAGGAGAAGGACCGCCGTCCAGGCGACGTGCTCGCCGAGGTCCAGACGCTGGTCAACCAGGGGGTCCTGGAGGTCACCCTGCTCGGCCAGAACGTCAACACCTACGGCGTGGAGTTCGGCGACCGGCTGGCCTTCGGCAAGCTGCTGCGCTCGTGCGGCTCGATCGAGGGCCTGGAGCGGGTCCGGTTCACCTCGCCCCACCCGGCCGCGTTCACCGACGACGTGATCGCCGCGATGGCCGAGACGCCCAACGTGATGCACCAGCTCCACATGCCCCTGCAGTCGGGCTCCGACCAGGTGCTGCGCGCGATGCGCCGCTCCTACCGGGCCGAGCGCTACCTCGGGATCATCGAACGCGTGCGTGCCGCCATGCCGGACGCCGCGATCTCGACCGACATCATCGTCGGCTTCCCCGGGGAGACCGAGGAGGACTTCCAGGCCACGCTCGACGTGGTCCGGCAGAGCCGCTTCGCCAACGCCTTCACCTTCCAGTACTCCATCAGGCCCGGCACGCCGGCGGCCACGATGGAGGGCCAGATCCCCAAGGAGGTCGTCCAGGAGCGCTACGAGCGCCTGGTCGCCCTGCAGGAGGAGATCTCCTGGGAGGAGAACAAGAAGCAGGTCGGGCGCACGCTCGAAGTGCTGGTGGCCGAGGGCGAGGGCCGCAAGGACGACGCGACCCGGCGGCTGTCGGGGCGTGCCGCGGACAACCGGCTGGTCCACTTCGCGGTGGGCGATGAGACGCCGCGGCCCGGGGACATGGTGACGGTCGAGGTGACGTACGCGGCTCCGCACCACCTGGTGGCCGACGGGGCGGCGCACCCGGTCCGGCGTACCAGGGCGGGCGACGCCTGGGAGTCCCGGCAGGCGGCACCGGCCGCGGGGTCCGGGGTCCTGCTGGGCATGCCCACCATCGGCCGCCCGGCGGTCACTTCCCCCGCCACCCCCTCGGGCGCCTGCTCGGCGTCCTGAGGACCGCCGCAGACGATCGGCCGGCCGCGCGCTGAGCGCCCGCGGCCGGCCGTCCGCGTTCTGAGAGGCCGCCGGCCGGCCGCGTTCTGAGAGCGGGCGGCCGGTGCGCTGGCGCGGCCCTTCGCGCGCGGCCCCTCAGCCACGGCCCTTCGCGCGCGGCCCCTCAGCCACGGCCCTTCATGCGCGGCCCTTCAGCGCGGCCCTTCATGTGCGGGCCTCCGTGCGTGGGCCTTCGTGGGTGGGCCTTCGTGCGTGGGCCCTCCGCGCGGCGTCCCCATCCCGTGGAGTGGCGGACGGGTCACCTCGTGAGGCGCTCCAGGAAGCTGTAGCAGGGCGCGCGGCGGAAGTCGTGGAACGTAGCGCACGGATCCGCCCCGCCGCGTGCGGGCGGCGGCGCGAGCGTGCGCCGGTCCGGCTGCGGCGCGGGCCGTGGCGCCGGCTGCTCCTCGGGCGGTGCCTGCGGCGGCGCTTGCGGCGCGGGCGATCCCACCAGCTTGGGTACGCCCGGCCGCCTGCGCCGGGGTGCGGCCGAGCGGGCCGGCACGGGCGTGGGCGGAGCCAGGGCGGACGGCCCGGAGCCGGAGGACGGCGGCAGACCCCCGGCCGGATAGAGGTCGGACGGCAACGCCTGGACCGGGTCCTCCAGCGGTGGCACGGCCTGGACCCAGGGGAGCGGCAGCGGGCCGGAGACGGCGGCGGACTCGGCCGGCGAGAGGTTGCGCGGAGCCCCCGAGGGCGCCGGGAACAGCAGGGCCGGGGAGGCCGTCAGAGGCGTGGACGGCGGCCACGAAGGCGGCGAGGGCGAATGCGATCTTGGGGAAAGCGGGGATTCCTGATCGAATTCGGCGGAGCTTTGCCGGGCTGGTTCGGAAGTTTGGCTGAATGCCAGGAAAATTCCCACGATCGCGGTGACGAGTACCCCGGCGGCTCCGGCCACGGGTGCCAGGCGGGCGCGGCTACCTGGGCAAATGGATCTAAGGGGGGACAAGTCGTGATTCCTTTGTGATTGGTGTGCGAGCATTCCACTGTTGCGGCTAGTGTGGTCCATCACCCGCGGAAGCCGGTGAGCTTTCCCCGATACGACCGCAGGAGCTGTACCGCTATGCAAGATCCGATGGAGCCGGATCGTCAGGAGATCCTTTCCGGACCGGGCGATGTCCGGATGGCGTCGAGGGCGAACTCGAGGGCCGAGGATCGCAAGAGGAAGAAGACCAGGACCCTCGTCATCGCCGCCTCGGTGTTGGTCGCGGTGCTCGCCGCGGGCGGTGTCGGCTACGTGCTGGCCGCGAACCCCGGCGCGACCACGCAGCAGAGCAGCGGCGGCCCCTCGCCCGCGCAGAGCAGCGGCGGGGACGATCAACTCCAGGGAGACGACGACGCCGCCATGGGCGACGTCAAAACCGACGCCCCCGACGACGGCGGCCTGTCCACCGATCCTCCCGAGGACGGCAGCATGGGCGACGCGGTCACCGACGACCCGGGCGAGGGGAGCGGCGAGCCGGCCGACACCGGTTCGACGGGCACCGACTCCTCCAAGAAGACCCCCTCGTCGGGCAACGGGTCGAAGCCGGCCACGAAGTCCCCGGTCAAGCCGTCGCAGGCGCCCGCGGGCGACACCCCGGCGGACGGCCCGGCGGGCGAGGTGCTCGGACAGTGCTCCAAGGCCGGTTGCTGAGCAGGTAGAAGCCGGCTTCGGAACGGTGCTTCAGGGCCGGCTGCTGAGCGGGTGGAAGCCGCCAGGGCGTCGCGTGCCGGATGGTGAAGTGGCTCGTCGTTTGTGGCCGGTATTGGACCTTCGGCGAGTGCCACTCCCGTCCGTAGGGTCGGTGGCATGACGACTGACAAGGCGTCCGCGCTGCGGGCGCTGCACGTGCCCGGCACCCCGCTGGTCCTGCCCAACGTCTGGGACGCCGCCTCCGCGCGCGCCGTGCGGGAGGCCGGCTTCCCCGTGGTCGCCACCGGCAGCGCCGCGGTGTCCCGCGTCCTGGGATACGACGACGGCGAGGCCACGCCGGTCGGAGAGATGATGGCGGCCATCGCCCGGGTGGCCAGGGCCGTGGACGTGCCCGTCACCGCCGACGTCGAGCGCGGCTACCGGCTCAAGCCCGCCGAGCTCGTGGAACGCCTGCTCGCCACCGGCGCGGTGGGCTGCAACCTGGAGGACTCCGTCCCCGGCGCCGGCGAGATGGTCGGCCGGGAGGCTCAGGCCGAGTTCCTCGCCGAGGTGCGGGCCGCGGCGGGCGACGAGCTGGTGATCAACGCCAGGATCGACGTCTACCTCCGCGGGCCGGGCTCGCCCGTGGAAGCCCACGAGGAGGCCGTCGAGCGCGGGCGGAGCTACCTGGAGGCGGGAGCCGACTCCCTCTACCCGATCGGGCTGGCGGACGAGGACGCGATCCAGGCGCTGACCGCCGAGCTGGGCGGGCCGGTGAACATCCTGTTCCGGCCGGGCACACCGTCACTCGGGCGGCTGGCCGAGCTGGGGGTGGCCAGGATCAGCTTCGGCGGCGGTCTGCACCAGGCGGCGCACGCCTACGCCCAGGGGCTGTTCGCCAAGGTCAGGGAAGGGCACAGCCCGTACTGAGCGCGCGCCGATCGCCCGCCCTGCCGCGGGCAGGGTCAGGTCGTCGCCGCCGGGGGCCTCCACGTACGCTTGCGCTCGTGCTCGTCGCCGCGGCCGTCTGCCCGCCCACCCCGCTGATCGTGCCCGCGCTGCACGACCTCCGCTCCGCCTGCCACACCGCGATCGAGGCGCTCCACGCGGCGCGGCCCGACGTCCTGATCGTGGTGGGCGGCGCCGAGACCGCGGGCACGTACGACGGCGGGTCGGCCGGCACCCTGCGCCCGTGGGGGCTGGACGTCACGACCGGCCACGGCGAGCCGGTCCTGCCGCTGTCGCTGACGGTCGGCCGCTGGCTGCTGGGCGAGCACGCCCCGAGCGGCCTGCGTTCCGTGGCCTTCGACGCCACGAGCGAGGAGTGCCGGGCGACGGGGGCGGCGCTGGGCGAGGCGGGGGAGCGGGTGGCGCTGCTGGTCATGGCCGACGGCTCGGCGTGCCTCAGCCCTGGAGCGCCCGGCCGCTACGACGAAGCGGCCAAGCCCTGCAACGCCATGATCGCGAACGCCATCGCCGACGCCGACGCCGCCGCGCTGGGCGGGCTCGACCCCGTGGAGGCCGACCGGCTGTGGGTGAGCGGCCGGGCCGCACTCCAGGTCCTGGCGGGCGCGGCCACCCCGAACCCGGCGCTGGAGGGCCGGTTGCTCATGGAGACGGCCCCCTACGGGGTGGGCTATCTCGCCGGGCTGTGGGCCTGACGCCGTGGCACCGGGATCTTCATCAGGTCGCGGGCCAGCACGACCTCCCCGTCGAAGCTGCGCCGCACCTCCTCGACGAACGCCGGCTCGTCGGCGAAGCCGTACCGCTCGGAGAAGTGCGTGAGCACCAGCCTGCGCACCCCCGCGTCCGCCGCCACCAGCCCCGCCTCGAACGCCGTCAGATGCCCGTATTCCTTGGCCAGCCCGCCCTCCTGCGACAGGAACGTGGCCTCGATCACCAGCAGGTCGGCCCCCGAGGCCAGCTCGAAGACGGAGTCGCAGAGCCGGGTGTCCATGACGAACGCCACGCTCTGGCCGGGCCGCGGCTCGCTGCACTCGGCGAGCGTGACGCCGCGCACGGAGCCCGTACGCTGCAGCTCGCTCACCTCGGGACCTTTGATGCCGTGCGTGGCCAGCTTGCCGGGCAGCATGCGGCGGCCGGCCGGCTCCTGGACGCGGTAGCCGTACGACTCGACGGGGTGGGACAGGCGGCGGGCGATCAGCGGGCCGACGCCGGCCAGCCCGCCCGAGACGGGATGCTCGGAGATGACGGACGTGTCGGCGAACGCGGCCGCGTGGCGGAGCCGGCGCCAGTAGACCTCGCCCGAGGCGGGGAACACCGCCCGCACCGGATGCCGGACCTTGTCGCGGGCGACGCGCTGGACGATGCCCGGCACCCCCAGGCAGTGGTCGCCGTGGAAGTGCGTGAGGCAGAGCCAGTGGACGTCGTGCGCGCTCACCCCGGCGTGCAGCATCTGCCGCTGTGTGCCCTCACCTGGGTCGAAAAGGAAGCCTTGACCGTCCCAGCGCAGAAGATAGCCGTTGTGGTTACGGTGTCGGGTAGGAACCGCGCTGGAAGTGCCCAGCACCACGAGCTCACGTGAGGACATGATGGCCGCCGCTATAGCTGACACGGTCGCGTTCGCCGAGGTGCCGACGCCGGTCGGCCCGTTCGTGCTCGCCGTCACCGACGCCGGGCTCGTCGCGTCGGGCTGGGGCTCCCAGGCGCGGCTGGCCGAGCGGCTCGGTCTGGCTGAAGTCCATGATGCGGATCGTACGGCCTTCGCGGTCGCGGAGCTCAACGCTTATTTCGCCGGCGACCTGAAGACCTTCGAGACGCCCGTCGACTGGCGGCTCATGTCCGGCTCACGGCTGCGGGTGCTGCAGGCCCTGCACCGGATCCCCTACGGCACCGCCGTCACCTACGGCGAGCTGGCCGCGCTCAGCGGCTCCAGCGTGCCCGCGCGCGGGATCGGGTCGATCATGGGCTCCAACCCGATCCCGATCATCGTGCCCTGCCACCGCGTGATCGCGGCGGGCAACGGCCTGGGCGGTTTCAGCGGCGGCGAGGGCGTCGAGACCAAGCGCTGGCTGCTGACCCACGAGGGGTACCTGCAGCCGACACTCCTCGACCTCTAGCAGACTTGTCGGCGTGCGCCAGCAGCCAGTGATCGCCGTCGTGGGTCCCACGGCGGCCGGAAAATCCGATCTCGCCGTGGACATCGCCCTCCGCCTGGGGGGTGAGTGCGTCAACGCCGACTCCATGCAGCTCTATCGCGGCATGGACATCGGCACGGCCAAGCTGACCCCGGCCGAGCAGCGCGGCGTGCCGCACCACCTGCTGGACGTCTGGGACGTCACGGTCACCGCCAGCGTGGCCGAGTACCAGCGGCTGGCCAGGGCCGTCATCGACGCCGTCGAGGTGCCGGTGCTGGTCGGCGGCAGCGGCCTGTACGTGCGGGCGGCCATCGACGAGCTGGAGTTCCCCGGCACCGACCCGGAGATCAGGGCCAGGCTGGAGTCCGAGCTGGCCGAGCGCGGCCCGGCCCCCCTGTACGAGCGCCTGCGCGAGCAGGATCCGGCCGCGGCGGCGGCCATCCTGCCGAGCAACGGCCGGCGCATCGTGCGCGCCCTGGAGGTGATCGAGCACTCGGGCCGCCCGTTCTCGGCCACCATGCCGTCCTACGACGCCGTCTACCCCAGCGTGCAGATCGGCCTCGACGTGCCCAGGCCGGAGCTGGACGAGCGGATCGCGGTCAGGGTCGAGCGGATGTGGGCGGCGGGCCTGGTCGACGAGGTGCGCACCCTGCTCGGGAAAGGGCTGGCCGAGGGGCGGACGGCGGGCCGCGCGCTCGGGTACGCCCAGGTCATCCGCTTCCTGGAGGGGGAGTGGAGCGAGGAGCAGGCGATCGAGGAGACCGTACGCACCACCAGGCGCTTCGCCCGCCGCCAGGAGTCGTGGTTCCGCCGCGATCCGAGGGTGTGCTGGCTGCCGTACGACGCCCCCGACCTGCTTGAGAGATCCCTCGCGCGAATCACCGGACAGGCTTGCGCATAAACTCCTACAATGCGCTTTCTCAAGGGGCACGGCACCGAGAACGATTTCATCATCCTTCCTGATCTCGACGACGACGCGGACCTATCCGCCGCGTTCGTCGCGAAAATCTGCGACAGGAGATCCGGAATCGGGGCCGACGGGGTGCTCCGGGTGGCTCGCACCAAGCAGAGCCAGGAGGTGGCGCACCACGCGCAGAGCGCCGAGTGGTTCATGGACTACCGCAACGCCGACGGCGGCGTGGCCGAGATGTGCGGCAACGGCGTGCGCGTGTTCGCCCGCTACCTGATCGACGCCGGGCTGACGGAGGCCGCGGAGTTCTCGGTTGCGACCAGGGGCGGCGTGCGCAAGGTGCGCGTCGAGCCGAACGGCGACATCACCGTGGACATGGGCAAGCCCGTCGTGCACGGGGAGAGCGTGGCCAGCGTCGGCGGCCAGGAGTACACCGGGCTGCACGTCGACATGGGCAACCCGCATCTGGCCTGCGCCATCGGCGACCCCGTCGTCCAGCTCGACCTCAACCACCAGCCCGGTTTCGACACCGGGGTCTTCCCCACCGGCGTCAACATCGAGCTGTTCAACCCGGTCGGCACGAGCCGCGCGGTCATGCGCGTCTTCGAGCGCGGCTCCGGCGAGACCCGCTCCTGCGGCACCGGCGCGGTGGCCACGGCGGTCGCCGCCGCCCACCTGTCGGGTGACACCACCGGCACCTGGACGGTCGAGGTGGTCGGCGGCACGCTGACCGTCATCCTCGAGGCCGACACGAGCTATCTCTCCGGCCCCGCGGTCATCGTGGCCAGCGGCGAACTGATGCTTGCAGAATGATGTTCTCCTGAGGCATGCTGAGTCCACTCCGCGAACCGAGGAGTGGACATGGCTGACCCACGCAGCACCGCCGTGCAGGTCAAGGCGCCGATCGGCCAGCTCGGCGGCGGATTCATGATCTCCAGAGAGGCCAAGGCCCTCTGCGAGGAGCTGGGCCTCGGCGCCCGCGAGCTCTACTTCAGGGGCCGCTGCGGGGTGCTCGGCGAGTGCGACGCCGACGTGGTCACCTCCGTCGCCGTCTTCTTCCCCGCGCAGCACGTCGAGGACAACTGGAACGGCGGCCGGAAACTGCCCGTCGAGCGGGCCGTCGAGCTCTACGCGGAGGCGTGCCGGGCCTGGGGCAGGCGCAAGCTGGGCGGCTACGACGGCTGCGCCAGGATCGCCGAGCTGCTCCAGCCGGTCGTCGAACAGGCCGCGTCCACCGGCGCCCCGCTGTTCGCCGGCTGGCGGGCGGTCCCGCTGGCCGACGATCCGCCCGCGCGGGCCGCCCAGCTCCTGCACGTCGTACGCGAGCTGCGCGGCGGCCTGCACGCCAGCGCCGTGATCGCGGCCGGCCTGCACCCGCTGGAGGCCACGCTCGCGACCAGTCACGACGCGACCCCGTTCGGGCTGGCGGCCGGAGAGATGATCGCGAAATTCTTCACGTGGCCCGAGCCCTACGCCAAGCCCGCGCCCGACATAGTGGCTCGTCGGGCGGCGGTGGAAGAGACGACCGACGATCTTATGACACCGGTATTTTCGGTCCTCAACGACCGCGAATCGGACGAGCTGATCGAGCTTCTGCGTTTTGGGCACGGTCATTGACCTGGCAGACTGACTGCCCATGGACGTGGACATCTGGGCCTGGGTCGGCGAAACCCAGCAGCAGCTTTCTGAGGCGGGCAACGTTGGCCTCGCCATGGCGCTGGGAGACCTCCCTGCACAGGCCTATGAGGGCCGATATCCGCAGCTCGACGTCATGGCCCCGGCCATCGCCCAGCAGGCCGAGACCTTGGAGCTGCCCTGGCTCGAGTTCTACGCCCGCTACTGGCACCTGATCGGCCGCATCGGTGATCGGGCGCAGGGCGCGGTCGCGATCGACGACGCTCAGCAGCTGCTGGTGTTCGCCCAGCGCGAAGACGTCCGCGACTGCCCGGCCACCCCGGCCGCGGTCGAAGCGCTGGCCATCGCGTGGGCCAACACCGACGGTCCCGGCTACGCGGGTGACCGGCTGGAGACGCTGGGCACCCACATCGAGGCCACCAGCCCCGAGCGCCCGGCCTTCACCGGGCTCGTCACCCAATACGTCGCGGCGCTCATCGACGCGGGCAAGGCCGGCGAGGCCGTGTCCTACGCCGAGTCCGCGGTCGAGCGGCTGCGCACGGCGGGCCGCGAGGCGAGCTGGGAGCTGGGCGCGGAGAGCGCCCGCGCGCTGCTGGCCGCCGGCCGCGCCGAAGAGGCGCTCGACGCGCTGCAGGCCGCCGCCGGGTTCCAGGCCGACGACCCGGTGGCCAAGGAGCACCGCGACGGCGTGCGCAGGGCCCTGATCCTGGCCACCCTCGGCCGCATCGCCGAGGCCGTGGACGCGCTGCCCGACCTCGACGTGGTCGGCGAGCACCCGCGCGTGTTCGTCGAGTGGTCCCACGCGGTCAGCAAGCTGGCCGGCTCCTCCCAGATCACCAACACCTGGCAGCTCGGCCGCGTGCTGCGCCAGTGGATGGACTACTTCGGCATGATGGGCGGCTACCGCGCCCGCGTCGAGCTCGCCCTGATCGCCGGCGACCTGGCCATCGGCCGGCAGGGCGTCTGGCAGGCCAGGCTGCTCGCCGACCTGGCCGAGTCCGGCGCCGCCGAGCTGCGTGACAGCGGCGACCTCACCGAGCGCATCGCCGCCCTGCGCGCCGCCGCCGACGCGGCCACCGAGCCCGAGGCCCCCGGCGCGCCGGAGGAGCGGGTCGGCCTCTTCGACGCCGCCGACGGCTTCAACGCCGACCCGGAGAAGTGGGTCGGCTGGCTGGCCCCGCTGTCCGGCCAGGACATCGAGACCACCCGCCGCCACACCACCACGCTGGGCTTCCTCGGCTACCCGGCGACCGGCGCCGACATCTACTGGAAGCTGCTGGTCGACCCGGGCGACATCGCCTCCGCCGACCCCGACGACGTGGCCTACCTGACCACGCTGCTCATCGACGCCCGCCAGGACGAGCGGCTGGAGCAGATGGCCGCGCTCCTCCCGCACGCCGCCCAGCACCTCACGCTGGCCCGGCTGCACAGCGCCCGCGAGCGCTGGCAGGAGACGGTCGAGGCGGCCGAGCACGCCGTCGCGGCCGGGGCCGGGGTCGACGCCCGCCGCCTGCTGTCCGGCGCCGCCCAGCAGCTCGACGCGAACGGCAGGGGCGCCGAGGTGCTCCTGGAGGTGCTCGACGAGCTCACCGACGAGGACGTCTGGCGCATGGTCGTCATGGCCACCTCCGCCGAAGACTGGGACACCGTGCGCAAGGGCGCGGCCAAGATCGGCATGCCGATCAAGTCCAAGGAAGGCCCGATCGAGGAGGAGATGGGCCTGATCAGGCTCATCCTGCCCGCGCCCGACGGCGGCCAGCGCCAGATCCTGTCGATCCGCACGGGCCCCGCCACCGCCAGGCTGGCCCTGCCGCAGCCGCGCGGCATGGACTACAACGCCGGCGACCTGGTGGTGTTCGACCCGCAGCTGCTGGAGCCGGTCCCCGACGACCCCCAGGAGCAACAGAACTTCGTGCCGCCGTTCGCCGCGGTCCGGATCCTCCGGCCCGGCGGCTACACCAGCTACTTCTTCGACGGCGCCGCGCCGAGCGAGTCGGACTGGGCGGAGTTCACCGAGGTCATGGCCGAGCGCGGCTGGCCGATGTGGGTCTACAGCGACGAAAACTACACCGTCAACCACCCGACCAGCGGCGAGTCCCTGCCGGGCGTGTTCGGCTGGGTCGCGGTGCCGCCGGACGTGTCGCCCTCCGAGGTCGACGCCCTGCTCGACGACGCCACCGAGCGGTGGGTGCACCCGCTGGCCTGGCTCGACCTGGCGCGCGAGATCGACGTCGAGGTCGAGCGGCACGAGCGGATCGTCAAGGAATACGGGCTCTAGCATGCTGGAGCGCTTCGGCCTCGAGGGCAAGGTGGCCATCGTCACCGGTGCCTCCTCGGGGCTGGGCGTCGCCTTCGCCCGCGGCTTCGCGGAGGCCGGCGCCGATGTCGTGATCGGCGCCCGGCGCGCGGACCGGCTGGAGGAGACGCGGCGGCTGGTCGAGGAGACCGGCCGCCGGTGCCTGGCGGTGCAGACCGACGTGGCGCGGCCGGAAGACTGCGACGCGCTGGTGGCCGCGGCCGTCGAGGCCATGGGTGGCGTGGACGTGCTGATCAACAACGCCGGCGTCGGCGCCGCCGTGCCCGCGCTGCGCGAGACGCCCGAGGAGTTCCGCCAGGTCGTCGAGGTCAACCTGCACGGCACCTGCTGGATGGCGCAGGCGTGCGCGCGGGTGATGCGGCCGGGCTCGTCGATCGTCAACGTCGGCAGCGTGCTCGGCGCGACCACGGCCGGGCTGCCGCAGGCCGCCTACAGCGCGTCCAAGGCGGCGGTGGTGGGGCTGACCCGCGATCTCGCCCAGCAGTGGACCGGGCGGCGCGGCATCAGGGTCAACTGCCTGGTGCCCGGGTTCTTCCTGTCGGAGATGACCGAGCAGTACAAACCGGGTTACGTGGAGCAGGTCGTGGAGTCCCGGGTGGTGATGAAGCGGCCGGGCGATCCGGCGGAGCTGGTGGCCGCGGCCGTGTTCCTGGCCGGGGACGCGGCCTCGTACATCACCGGGGTGGCGCTTCCGGTGGACGGCGGGGTCCTGCTCACCTGACCCTGTGGGGGCCTGTGCATCTGGCCACTGCGGGTCCTGGCTCCGGCGAGGGGTCTGCTCACCCAGCTCAGGCGGGCACGGGCCTGCGGGTCTGGCTCACTTCAGCAGGTCGTGCTGGGCGGCGAGGAAGCCGGCGTGGAAGCGGGTCCGCGCGCCCAGCCGCTCGCACAGCACCTGGACCCGGCGCTGCACCGTGCGCGGGCTGAGCCCGAGCTGCCTGGCGATGGCGTCGTCCTTCATGCCGGCCGCCAGCAGGGCCAGCACCTCCGTGTCCGGGGTCTGCGGCCACACCTCGGGCTCCAGAATGTCCTCCGGCGTCAGATGGAGCGGCACGGCCGCCCGCCACAACGTCTCGAACAGGCCCACCAGCGCGTCGAGCAGCGCGGACGGATGCACCACGAGGGCGCTCTCCACGGCTCTGTCGTCGTCGGAGACCAGGGGCAGGATCGCGGTGCGGGCGTCGGCCACGGCCAGCTTGACCGGCACCTGGCCGAGCCGGGCCTGCTCGCCGTCGGCCACGGCGCGGCGGGTGTGGGCCAGCATGCCGGGATGCTCGAAGGCCAGCGGGCTGTAGATCCCGCGGGTGGGCGCTCCCTGGCGGGCCGCCCGCTGCCGGTTCTCGTGATCGTCGCTGACGTCCACCGCGTACGGCGGGTGCACCAGCACGAGCATCTCCTCGGTGGCGTTGCGTTCGAGCTGGAGATAGCGGCGGGCCACGGCGTCGCGCCCGGTCACCACCTCCAGCACCTCCTCCGGATGCGGTCCGTTGCGCTCGGCGACCTCGGTGGCCAGCAGCGCGGCGGCGGCCCTGCTGTGCGTGATCTCCTCCTGGCGGCGCGCGACCAGGATGTCGATCGCGACGTTGGGCGGGGTGGCGACCAGCCGCAGCGGCCGGCCCGCGACCCGGGAGATCAGCCCGAGGTCCTCCAGCCTGGGCAGCATGCGCCGGATGGCGGCGGCCGACGAGCCGGTCTCGGCGGCCAGCTCGTTCAGCGTCGCGGGCCCGTGTCTGAGCAGCGCACGGTAGGCCGTCTCCTCGGCGACGGTGACACCGAGACCCTCAAGTAAGCGCCGCTGCGCCATGTCACCTCTTCTCTGACGTGCCATGATCCGGGATCAGCGTATGGCGGCCCGAGTCCGGCGGTCCACCACGGTACGGGGACCGGATCCGCGGCTCTTGTTCGGAGGTGCGCTGCGCTTTATCGTCGTTGCGTAGTCCGGTACGTGTTGCGTATTAGGAAACAAGCGGAGGCGTCATGAGCCGGCCCCGTCTGGTGATCATTGGAGCGGGGATCGTGGGCTGTGCTCTCGCCGACGAGCTCACCGAGCGCGGCTGGACCGACGTCACGGTGGTCGACCAGGGGCCGCTCTTCGCGGCCGGCGGATCCAGCTCGCACGCCCCCGGCCTGGTCTTCCAGACGAACCCGTCCAAGACGATGACCGAGTTCGCCGCCTACACCGTGCGGAAGTACCGCGAGCTAGGGGAGCGCTGCTTCCGGCAGGTCGGCGGGCTGGAGGTGGCCACCACGCCGGATCGCTGGGCCGACCTGCACCGCAAGGCCGGCTGGGCCGAGTCGTGGGGCGTCGAGGCGCGGCTCGTCGACGCGGAGGCCAGCGCCCGGATGTGGCCGCTGCTCGACAGGGACAAGGTGCTCGGCGGCTTCCACGTGCCGGGCGACGGGCTGGCGGCGGCGGTCGCCTGCGGTCAGGCCCAGGCGGAGCGGGCCATGGAGCGCGGGGCCAGGTTCCTGGCGCGGCACGCGGTGGTGGGCGTCGAGCAGCGGGGCGGCCGGGTCACCGGCGTCGCCGTCCGCACCTCGGGGGAGTACCGGACGATCCCGGCCGACGTGGTGGTCTGCGCGGCGGGCTTCTGGGGCCCCTCGATCGGGAAGCTGGCCGGGCTGACCGTGCCGCTGCTCCCGCTGGCCCACCAGTACGCCAAGTCGGGCCCCCTGGCGCCCCAGCCCGACGGCCCCATACTCCGCCACCAGGACCGCGACCTCTACTTCAGGCAGCACGGCGACCGGATCGGCATCGGCTCGTACGCGCACAGGCCCATGCCGGTCACCCAGGAGGAGATCGGCCCCAAGGGCACCACCATGCCGTCGGTGCAGGCGTTCACCGAGGAGGACTTCGACCCGGCCTGGCGGGACGCGGTCGAGCTGCTGCCAGCGCTGGCCGAGACCAAGTACGCCGACGGGATCAACGGGATCTTCTCCTTCACGCCGGACGGGTTCCCGCTGATCGGCGAGGCGCCGCACCTGGACGGGTTCTGGCTGGCCGAGGCCGTCTGGGTGACGCACTCGGCCGGGGTCGCGCGGGCGCTGGCGGAGGTGCTCGTGGACGGGCGTTCCGGGATCGACCTGCACGAGTGCGAGCTCAGCCGGTTCGAGGCGGTGCAGCTCGCGCCCGCGTTCGTCGAGGAGCGCGGCCGGCAGAACTTCGTCGAGGTCTACGACATCATCCACCCGCTGCAGCCGATGGAGTCGCCGCGGCCGTTGCGGACGAGCCCGTTCTACGCCCGCCAGCAGGAGCTGGGGGCGTTCTTCCTGGAGGCGGCGGGGTGGGAGCGGCCGCACTGGTTCGAGGCGAACGTGCTGCTGCTGGAGGAGCACGTACGGCGGGGCCGGACCGACTCCGCGGACACGGCGGTCGAGCCGTTACTCGGCGCCGCCCAGCGGGACGAGTGGGCCGCCCGCTACTGGTCCCCCGTCGCCGCCGCCGAGTCGGACGCGACCAGGGAGCGGGTGGCGCTCTACGACATGACCCCGCTCAAGCGGATCGAGGTCAGCGGGCCGGGCGCGGCGGCGTTCCTGCAGCGGATGACCACGAACAACGTCGACAAGAAGCCCGGCTCCGTCACCTACACGCTGCTGCTGGACATCAAGGGCGGCATCCGCTCCGACCTGACGGTGGCGCGGCTGGCGGAGGACAGGTTCCAGGTCGGGGCGAACGGCAACCTGGACCTCGACTGGCTGACCCGGCACGCGCCGGGCGGCGTGCGGGTGAACGACCTGACGCCGGGCACCTGCTGCGTGGGCGTGTGGGGGCCGCTGGCCAGGGAGCTGGTGCAGGGGCTCACCGACCTGGACATGTCGCACGAGGGTTTCCGCTATTTCACCTGTAAATCTGGGTATGTCGGGCAGGTGCCGGTGCTCGCGATGCGGGTCTCCTACGTGGGGGAGCTGGGCTGGGAGCTCTACACCACCGCGGACATGGGGCTCAAGCTCTGGGACACGCTCTGGTCCCGGGGGACGGCGACCGCGGGCGGGCGGGCCGCCTTCAACAGCCTGCGGCTGGAGAAGGGCTACCGGCTCTGGGGCGTGGACATGACGACCGAGCACAACCCGTACGAGGCGGGGCTGGCCTTCGCCGTCAAGGCGGACAAGGACTTCTACGGCCACGACGCCCTGCCGGCCTCGCCGTCCGACATCGGCCGCAAGCTGGTGCCGCTGCTCAGCGCGGAGGTGGTGATGGGCAAGGAGCCGGTACGGCATGACGGCCGTACGGTCGGGTACGTCACCAGCGCCGCCTACGGCCACACCATCCGCCGCCCCATCGCGTACGCCTGGCTGCCGATCGAGCTCGCCGCGCCCGGGACGCATGTCGACATTTCCTACTTCGGCCGCCGCGTGCCCGCGGAGGTCGCCGCCGAGCCGCTGTTCGACCCCGGGATGGAGAAGATCAGGCGTTGACCCACCCCGACTTCCTCTGGCGCAACCCCGACCCGAAGCCGGCCTACGACGTCGTCATCGTGGGCGGCGGCGGCCACGGGCTGGCCACCGCCTACTACCTGGCCAGGAACCACGGCCTGCGCAACGTCGCCGTCCTGGAGCGGGGCTGGCTGGCCGGCGGCAACATGGCGCGCAACACCACGATCATCCGCTCCAACTACCTGTGGGACGAGAGCGCCGCGATCTACGAGCACTCGCTGAAGCTGTGGGAGGGGCTGAGCGAGGAGCTCGGCTACGACCTGCAGTTCAGCCAGCGCGGCGTGCTCAACCTGGCGCACAACCTGAGCGACGTGCGCGAGGGCCGCAGGAGGGTCAACGCGAACCGGCTCAACGGCGTGGACGCCGAATGGCTCGACGCGGACGAGGTCAGGAAGTTCTGCCCCGTCGTCAACGTCTCGGAGGGCGCCCGGTATCCGGTCATGGGCGCCACGCTGCAGCGGCGCGGCGGCATCGCCAAGCACGACCACGTGGCGTGGGCGCTGGCCAGGGCAGCGGACGCGTACGGCGTGGATCTCATCCAGGGGTGCGAGGTCACCGGGTTCGAGCTCACCGGCGGCCGGGTGACGGCGGTGCGGACCTCGCTCGGCCGGATCGCGGCGGGGAAGGTGGCGCTGGCCGCGGCCGGGCACACCTCCGTGCTGGCCGAACAGGCCGGGATCCGGCTTCCGCTGCAGTCGCACCCGCTCCAGGCGCTGGTCTCGGAGCTGCTGGAGCCGGTGCTCGACTGCGTGGTCATGTCGAACGCCGTCCACGTGTACGTGAGCCAGGCCCACAAGGGGGAGCTGGTCATGGGGGCGGGCATCGACGCCTACAACTCCTACGGGCAGCGCGGCGGCGTGCACGTCATCGAGGCGCAGATGGCGGCGGCGCTGGAGCTGTTCCCGATCTTCAGCCGGGTCCGGGTGCTGCGCACCTGGGCCGGCATCGTGGACGTCTGCCCGGACGCCTCGCCGATCATCGGCACGACGCCGGTGGAGGGCTTCTACATCAACGCGGGCTGGGGGACCGGCGGCTTCAAGGCCACGCCGGGCTCCGGCTGGGTGTACGCCCACACGATCGCCGAAGGGTCGCCGCATCCGCTGGCGGAGCCGTTCGCACTGGACAGGTTCACCACCGGCGCGCTCATCGACGAGCACGGCGCGGCGGCGGTGGCGCACTGATGCTGCTGATCGACTGCCCCTGCTGCGGGCCCCGCGACGAGAACGAGTTCCACAACGGCGGCCAGGCCGGGATCGCCTACCCCGCCGCCCCCGCAGAGCTCTCCGACGAGCAGTGGGCCGAGTACGTCTTCCTGCGCGACAACCCCAAGGGCTGGTTCCGCGAGCGCTGGTTCCACGTGCACGGCTGCCGGACCTGGTTCTCCGTCGAGCGGCACACCGTCACCCACGAGATCAGGCCCGTGAGACCGGAAAGGGCGCCATGAGGTTCACGTTCGACGGCCGTCCGCTCCAGGGCGAGCCGGGCGACACGCTGGCCGCCGCGCTGCTGCGCAACGGCGTGCGGGTGGTGGGCCGCAGCGTGGAGCTCGGCCGCCCGCGCGGCGTCTTCACCGCCGGTCCCGAGGAGCCCAACGCCCTGGTGCGCGTCGGCGCGGACCCGATGCTGGCGGCCACCACCGTGGAGCTGTACGACGGGCTGGAGGCGTGGAGCCTGCGCGGCAAGGGCCGGGTCGATCCGGCGGCGGGCGACGACCGGCGCTGCGACAAGGGCTACCTGCACTGCGACGTGCTGGTGGTCGGCGGCGGTCCCGCCGGGCTGGCCGCCACGGTCGCGGCCGGGCGGTCGGGAGCGCGGGTGATCCTCGTGGACGACCAGCCCGAGCTGGGCGGCGACCTGCTGAACAGCCGGCTCCTGCTGGACGGCGCGCCCGCGCTGGAGTGGGTGCGGGCGCTGGAGCTGCCCGCGCGGGTGCTCACCAGGACCACGGCGGCCGGTTTCTACGACCACGGCTACGTGGTGGCGGTGGAGCGCCGGGCCGGAGGCGAGCGGCTGTGGCACATCAGGGCGGGACGGGTGGTGCTGGCGACGGGGGCGCACGAGCGCTCGCTCGCCTTCCCCGGCAACGACCGGCCGGGCGTCATGCTGGCCTCGGCCGCGCGTGCCTACGCCAACCGGTACGGGGTGCTGCCCGGCCGGCGGGCGGTCGTGTTCGCGTGCGCGGACTCGGGCTACGAGGCGGCCCGCGATCTCGCGGCGGCCGGGGTGGACGTGGCCGCCGTCGTGGACCCGCGTCCCGAGGGGCTCGCGGCGGGCGGCATCGAGGTGCTGGCCGGCCGGACGGTGACCGGCACCGCGGGCGACGAGGACGGCGTGCTCACCGGCGTGCTGGTCGGCGACCGGCTGATCGAGGCCGACCTGCTGGCCGTCGCGGGCGGCTGGAACCCGGCGGTGGAGCTGTTCAGCCAGTCGCAGGGGCGGGTGCGGTTCGACGAGGAGCTGAGCGCGTTCGTGCCGGGCACGTCGGCGCAGAACGAGCGCTCGGCGGGGGCCTGCCGGGGTCTGTACGGCACCCGCCAGGCCATCGAGGACGGCTACGCCGCCGGGGCGGAGCGCGTCTCCGGAAGGGCGGCCGGGCCGGAGGCGGACGGCGGGCTCGACGGGTTGCGGGTGCCGGAGTGCGACGAGCGGCCCCAGCGACCGCCCGCGGCCCTCTGGCTCGTCGGAGCACCCGGCGCGACGGGAGAGCCGGCCTTCGTGGACCTGCACCGCGACGTCACCGTGGCCGACCTGGCCAGGGCGACCGGGACCGGGATGCGCTCGGTCGAGCACGTCAAGCGCTACACCACCGCGGGCACCGGGGCCGACCAGGGCAAGACCTCGGGCGCGGTCGTCGTGGGCGTCATGTCCGCCCTCCTCGGCGCGGGGCCCGGCCGGATCGGCACCACGACGTTCCGGCCGCCGTACGTGCCGGTGTCCTTCGCCACCCTCGCCGGACGCGACCGCGGCGCGCTGTCCGACCCGGTCAGGACCACCGCCATGCACGACGCCCACGTGGCGCGCGGGGCGGTGTTCGAGGACGTCGGCCAGTGGAAGCGCCCGTGGTACTTCCCCGAGGGCGGCGAGCCGATGGAGGCGGCCGTGCTGCGCGAGTGCCGCGCGGCCAGGACCGCCGTCGCGGCGATGGACGCCTCCACCCTCGGCAAGATCGACATCCGGGGCGCGGACGCGGGCGAGTTCCTGGACCGGATCTACACGAACATGTACTCCACCCTGGCCGTCGGCGCCTGCCGGTACGGCCTGATGTGCACGGCGGACGGGATGGTGTTCGACGACGGCACCACGACCAGGCTCGCCGACGACCACTTCCTGATGACGACCACCACGGGCAACGCGGCAGCGGTGCTCGACTGGCTGGAGGAGTGGCGGCAGACGGAGTGGCCCGGCCTGGACGTGTCGTTCACGTCGGTGACCGACCACTGGGCGACGGTCGCCGTCGCCGGACCGCGCGCCAGGGAGGTCATCGCCGTGATCGCGCCTGAGGCGGTGGACCTGGCCTTCATGCGGTACGCGGCCACGGACGTGCTCGGCGTCGAAGGCCGGGTGTTCCGGATCAGCTTCTCCGGCGAGCTGGCCTACGAGGTCAACGTGCCCTGGCGGTACGGCAGGGCGCTGTGGGAAGCGGTCCTGGACCTCGGGGCGGTGCCGTACGGGACCGAGACCATGCACGTGCTGCGCGCCGAGAAGGGCTTCGCGATCGTCGGCCAGGAGACCGACGGCACGGTGACCCCGCAGGACCTCGGGATGTCGTGGATCGTCTCCAAGCGCAAGCCGGACTTCGTCGGCAAGCGCTCCCACGCCCGCGCGGACACCGCGCGGCCGGATCGCAAGCGCCTGGTCGGCCTGCTGGCCGACGACCCGGAGGCGCTCGTCGAGGAGGGGGCTCAGCTGATCGCGGGCGCGCACTCCGGCGGCGGCCCGGTGCCCATGCTCGGGCACGTGACCAGCAGTTACGCCAGCGCCGCCCTCGGCCGCACGTTCAGCCTCGCGCTGGCCAAAGACGTCGTGCCGGGCGACCGGCTGACGGCGGTGGCCGGGGGCGCCCGGCACGCGGTGACCGTCGTGGACCCCGTGTTCTACGACCCGGACAACGCCCGCCGCGACGGCGAGCCCCTGACGGCCGTGCCCGAGCCGTACCGGGGCGACTGCCGGGCGGAGAGCCCAGCCGCCGCCTTCGCCGCCCGCTTCGAGGCCGTGAGCACCCCGTACGCCCGGCTGCGGGAGGTCCCGTTCGTGCCCATGTGGGAGGTCCGGGGGGCCGACCCGGGGGTGGGCCTGCGGCTGGGCCCCGGCTGGTGGTTCGTGGCCGGGAGTCACGAACCCGGGCCGGGCTGGGTGGACGTGTCGGGACAGCGGACGATCCTGGAGCTCTCCGGCCCGTCCGCCGGCGACGTCCTGATCACCGGCTGCCCCATCGACCTGCACCCGTCGGTCTTCCCCGGCCACGCCCAGACGCTGCTGGGCAAGACCTCGGTGCTGCTGGAGCGGCGGGACGGTGACGCCTACCGGATCTACGTCAGGTCCTCGTTCACCAGATATCTAGCAGAGTGGCTGATTGACGCGATCATGGCGTTATAAGACCAAATTTGGGCACTTGCTATACCTAGACTTTGCAAAACACCGAGGTCTGGGAGTACACGTGCGGGTTCGGGCGTTCATGGCCGGTCTGGCCACCATCACGATGTTGACCGGCTGTGGCGGCC
This sequence comes from Nonomuraea zeae, assembly GCF_005889725.1. Lineage (GTDB taxonomy): Bacteria > Actinomycetota > Actinomycetes > Streptosporangiales > Streptosporangiaceae > Nonomuraea > Nonomuraea zeae. The sequence continues at coordinate 955 of NZ_VCKX01000175.1, read as the reverse complement.
TCGAAGCGCAGTCCGCGGGCCCCAAGTCCTCGAAGCCGGACACGGCCTCGGTGTCGGACGCCCGCAAGAAGCTGGCCAAACTCGCCGTCAAGGGCCGGGCCCCGAAGACCGGCTTCGACCGTGACGAGTTCGGCCCGGCATGGTCGGACGTGGACCACAACGGGTGCGACACCCGCAACGACATACTCAAGCGCGACCTGGAGAACGAGAAGTTCAAGTCGGGCACCCACGACTGCATCGTGCTGAGCGGCACGCTCAAGGACCCGTACAGCGGCAAGACGATCGAGTTCAAGCGCGGCCAGAGCACCAGCACGGACGTCCAGATCGATCACCTGATCCCGCTGTCGGACGCCTGGCAGAAGGGCGCGCAGCAGTGGTCGGCGACCAAGCGCAAGGAGTTCGCCAACGACCCGCTGAACCTGCTGGCCGTGGACGGCCCGCTGAACGGCCAGAAGAGCGACTCGGACGCCGCCACCTGGCTCCCGCCGCGCAAGGCGTACAGGTGCACGTACATCGCCCGCCAGATCGACGTGAAGGCGAAGTACGACGTGTGGCTGACCTCGGCCGAGAAGGACGCCATGAAGACCATCCTCGACGACTGCTGACCGCCCGCACGGGGTCGCATCCGCGGCCGCCCGAGCCCAGGCACGAAGACGCCGGCCCACCGCGTGGCGGGCCGGCGTCTTTCGCGTGACCGGATCAGTCGTCGCTGCCGTCATCGTCCTTGTCGGCCTGCTCCTTCTCGCTCTTGGTGACCTTGCCCGAGGTCGCGTCCACGTCCACCTCGTGCCGCTCCGTGCCCTTGACCAGCTCCAGCTCCCAGGTGTCCGCCTGCTGGCCGCGGCTGTCGTGGTCGAGCTCGCTGACCCAGGCCCCGGGGACCTGCTTCTGCGCGATCTGGATGGCCTGCTCGGCCGTGACCTTGGGGGCGGCCGGAGGGGCGGCCGTGGTGGTG